>JBKEFM010000005.1:0-53762 GCA_046709505.1 Paraglaciecola sp.
TTTACTGTCTAACTCATTGATAGTCAAAAGAATTAATTGGTCGGTGTGATAGGATTCGAACCTACGACCCCTTCACCCCCAGCGAAGTGCGCTACCAAGCTGCGCTACACACCGACCGAAGATGCGCAGTGTACGGAGTTTTCCCCGCTTTGCAATGGAAAATATGCTTGTTTGGCTCGTTTGCTTATTTGTTAGGCATATTGCGCATTTTTTGCTGCAATTGTCTTGCTGGCGCTGCTCTTTTTAGGTTCTTTGCATTCTTTTTACTTTACGCAACGAAAATAGCTTAGGGCGGTATTAAGCACCCCACCCTGCTTTTTTATTTAGCAACGGATTTATCATCACCGCTGATAAGACTGGCGGCTGCACCTTGCTGGTTTTTGTATTTAGCATCAACACGGGCGTTATAGGGTTTTTCGGCAAAACCAGATAACACCTCAAAACTCAGGGCACCGATTTTCATACCAGGTTTGAGCGCTAAAGGTAATTTACCGCTATTGAAAAATTCCAGCACTATATTGCCTGACCAGCCAGGGTCGATACGATGGGCCGTCACATGCACCATTAAACCCAATCGGGCTAATGACGAACGTCCGTCTAGCCAGCCGACTATGTTGCCAGGCAAGGTAACCGACTCCAGCGTCATGGCCAGGGCAAGCTCACCGGGGTGCAAAAAAAACGATTTGTCCGGGGCAATGACGATCTCGTCGCTCATTACCGAATTCAGCGCTTCTTGAACCTCGGCCTTAGGGCCACTTAAATCGATGTAAGGTGCCTGATGATCGACAAACACCCGAAATTTATCGCCCAGGCGGATATCAACGGTGACGCCGCTTATCTCTGAATAATCAGGCTCGGGGATTATTTTAATTTTGCCTTCCTGAATATGGGTGAAAATATCTCTGTCGCACAAGCGCATATGTTGACTCAACTGTATAGTAAATGAAATGAATGGTAAGGGGTTACCCGCTGCGTAAGTATGCTGAGGCAGCGGGAAATGTACAATGTATTTATACCGGTTAGGTTTTACACATTGACTACCCGCAAGTCATCCAGGGTATTGAGATAGAGCTGTTTGGTTAGTGCTGTGGCCAATTGCTTGTAAGCCACACTTAATGGGTCGTCCGGCAGTTCAAGCAACAAGGGTTTGCCATCATCGGCATATTGACGAATTTTAGCATTAAGGGGCAGTTGCCCCAGTAAGGGCAGTTTATTCTCCGTGGCCAACTTATCACCGCCACCCTGGGCAAAAATATGATCCTCGTGGCCACAATGGGGGCACAGGTAATAACTCATATTTTCAATTAAGCCCAGTACAGGTACGGTTACTTTTTCAAACATGGCGATCCCTTTGCGGGCATCGGCCAGGGCTAAATCCTGGGGAGTGGTAATGATCACCGCTGCACTGACAGGCATATTTTGGGCCAGCGTCAGCTGAATGTCGCCTGTGCCCGGTGGCATATCTACAATCAGGTAATCCAGCTCGGGCCAATCAGTTTCATTGACCAACTGTTGCAGGGCTTTACTGGCCATGGGCCCGCGCCACACTGTGGCATCTTCTGCGGGTACAAAATAACCTATTGAGCTGGCAACCAGACCATGGGCTTCCAAAGGCTGTATTCTTTTATCGTCATGAGAAGTTGGTTTGGCCTGAGTATTACCCAGCATAATAGGCACAGAGGGGCCATAAATGTCCGCATCAAGCAGCCCCACTTTCGCACCTTGTGCCATCAAGGCAAAAGCCAGATTAACACTGGTGGTTGATTTCCCCACGCCCCCCTTGCCTGATGCCACAGCAATAATGTTTTTGATATTGTTTATTTTCGCTAAACGGGTGGGCGAAGCTGTTACCACAGTTTCGATCAGCAGCTCGTCACATTTGAGCTTTTCTTCATCCAGTGCGGTATTGATCGCGCTTTGCAGCTGTGTATGTTGGCTTTGGGCGGGAAAAGGCAGGGTAATGACCATCTTCGCA
Source organism: Paraglaciecola sp. (assembly GCA_046709505.1). Taxonomy (GTDB): domain Bacteria; phylum Pseudomonadota; class Gammaproteobacteria; order Enterobacterales; family Alteromonadaceae; genus Paraglaciecola. Next base: position 1,976 of record JBKEFM010000005.1, read on the forward strand.
TCGGCTACTGTAATCCATGATTGTACTTGTTTGGCATTAAGGGCAAAGGCCGCTGCCAAGCACTGTGCAGCACAGTTTTGCATTTTTTGTTCGTGGGAAGGTCGGTTAAAAAACATAATACTCCTGATCCTGTTAGCTTAAAATCCAGCTGGTAGTGGATTTACGTAATGCAATGATGACGTATTTTCGATACCATTTGCGACCTTTTTCATTAAACGATAAAACATAAATTAACATGCCCTCACAATCACGTAGAATTCTTGTTACCAGTGCCCTTCCCTATGCCAATGGCTCTATCCATTTAGGTCATCTTCTCGAGCATATCCAAACGGATATCTGGACACGGTACCAGCGAATGTGCGGTCATGAAATTTATAGTGTGTGTGCCGATGACGCCCATGGCACGCCTGTTATGTTAAAAGCTCAGGAATTGGGTATCACCCCCGAAGAGATGGTCGCCCTTACGCGCGCTGAACATTATCAGGATTTGCTTGATTTTAACGTGGAATACGATAACTACTATGTCACCCACAGCGACGAAAACAAAGAGCTGTGTGAGCTGATCTATAATCGTCTGGACGCAGCGGGGCATATTTCCAAGCGCACCATTAGCCAGTTATTCGATCCTGAAAAACAGATGTTTTTACCGGACCGATTTGTTAAGGGTACTTGCCCGAGCTGTGGCGCAGAGGATCAAAACGGCGACAGCTGCGATGTATGCGGCGCCACTTACGACCCCACCGAAATGAAAAACCCCCGCTCGGTCGTCTCCGGTGCCACGCCCATCCTTAAGGATTCAGAACACTACTTTTTTGACTTGCCGCAATTCTCTGACATGCTCCAGCAATGGTTGCAAAGCGATGCCCTACAAGGAGAAATTGCCAACAAATTACAAGAATGGTTTGAAGAAGGTTTACACCAGTGGGATATCAGCCGCGACGCGCCCTATTTCGGCTTTGAAATTCCCGGCGCCCCGGGCAAGTTTTTCTATGTGTGGGTCGATGCCCCGGTTGGCTATATGGCCAGCTTTAAAAACTTCTGTGATAAAAATGAAGTCAACTTTGACGACTTCTGGGCCGCCGATTCTACCGCCGAGCTGTATCATTTTATCGGTAAAGATATCACCAACTTCCATTGTTTATTCTGGCCGGCTATGCTCGAAGGCGCCGGTTTTAGAAAACCCACAGGCGTTAATGTACATGGTTTTGTCACCGTAAACGGTGCCAAAATGTCTAAATCCAAAGGTACCTTTATTAAAGGCCGTACATATCTGGATCATTTGAACCCCGAGTACCTGCGTTATTACTTCGCCTCTAAGCTCAGTGCCAACGTGAGCGACATCGATCTTAACTTCGAAGACTTTGCCTTAAAGGTCAACTCCGACTTGGTGGGTAAGGTGGTGAATATCGCCAGCCGTTGTGCCAGCTTTATCACCAAACGCTTCGATGGCAAGTTATCCAATAACGTCCTTGAGCCTGAACTGGTAGCAGAATTTCAGCAGGCCCAGGGCAGTATTGCTCTGGCTTACGAGCAGCGTCAGTACCATAAAGCAATTCGTGAAATTATGGCCCTGGCAGATAAAGCCAACCAGTTTATTGACAGCAATGCCCCCTGGGTCACCATTAAAGATGACAGCCAACAGGCCTTTACCCATGACGTGTGTTCATTGGGTATCAACCTGTTCCGCTTGTTAATAGTCTATTTAAAACCTGTGATACCTATGCTGGCCAAAGAAGCCGAAGTGTTTCTCAATGACGAACTAAGCTGGGACAGCTCGCAGCATGTGCTCAGTGATCACCCCATCAACAAATTTAAAGCCCTGATGCAACGGGTAGATATGGATAAAGTAAAGGCCATGATCGACGACTCCAAAGAAAACCTGGCGCCCACTGTCACGGTCGATCCCAACAGCCCCCTGGCCAAAGATCCCATCGCTGACACCATAACCTTTGAGGATTTTGCCAAAATTGATCTGCGTATCGCCAAAATTGTCAAAGCCGAACATGTTGAAAAAGCTGACAAGTTATTGCGCTTGGAGCTTGATTTAGGCGGTGAAACCCGCCAGGTATTTGCCGGTATCAAGTCAGCTTATAAGCCTGAAGACCTGGAAGGTAAATTAACGGTCATGGTAGCCAACCTAGCACCGCGCAAGATGCGTTTTGGTTTGTCTGAAGGCATGGTATTAGCTGCCGGCCCGGGCGGTGATGAGATATGGATACTCGAACCCCATGATGGCGCTCAGCCAGGCATGAAAGTTAAATAACACTTAGGCTTAATCGTTACGTTATTGACCTAAAAAAACCTGCTTTTAAGCAGGTTTTTTTTATTTTATTCTTTTTGCCGGGCATTTTGCTCAAAACCACGGGTGCGCATACTCGCCCCTACCACGGCAAATTTGGGTTTAGGTTGCCATTTGGGTTTTATCAGTGACATGGGTACCGTACGTTTTTTTGCCACAATAATATAAACACTGGCCAACTTTGGCAAAAATTTATCACACCAGCGACTCCAGCCATTCTTTTTTTGCATAAACATAAAGGTCGAAAATGGCTGATATTTGACATCCATAATTTCAAAGCCCAGTAAATTCAGCCAGTCTTTTAATCTCGGTACACTAAAAAAGCGGGCTTCATGGAGCAAACTTTGCCGATTAAAAGATAATAATTTGACCAAACCGGTAATGCTAAATGGATTAAAGCCGACGATCACCAGATCGCCATCGGGCATAATAGCCCTGTCCACTTCCCGCAAAATCTGATGGGGGTCTTGGGCAAAGTCCAATTCGTGGGCCAATACAAAGGCATCCACACTGTTTTCCAGCAAAGCCATTTCCCGGGGCAAAGACAACATAGAGCTGTGCTCGCTAATTTTTGTCATCATATTCACGCAGTGCTTAATTGAGCATTGGGTCAGCTTAAGTTCGCTACTTAAATTACCAACCTTAACCATATGATAGCCAAAAAACTGTTGGGTGATCCCCTTCAGTTGAGTTTCCACCGCCGCCTTAAGCTCAGCGCCAAGAGGCAAGGCTTGCCATGATCTGGGGTAACGGGGTTTGGTATCAAGTAGTGCAGGTTTCATTTAATTCGCTGTTGTTTACATATATGGCTGAATATAGACCCATACTACACCAATCATACTTAACTAGTAGTGTGTCACACATGCACCTTATATCAGGATCTGTATAATGCGTGAATATTTAAAGATCACTCGGCCTATTGGCACCCTAAGCAATTACTGCCATGGCACTAATACGGCTAATATGTATAACAAGCAATAAGTATCTAACCTGGAGAGCATTATGTCACTGCTAACAGTCGTTCCTGTTAAAGCCTATGAAGACAATTATATTTGGACTCTGGTGCAAGATGAAAATTGCGTGGTGGTTGACCCTGGCGATGCCCAACCTGTGCTTAAGTATTGCGCCGCCCATAATTTGACGGTTACAGATATTCTGATCACTCACCATCATTGGGATCACACCAATGGCCTTGATGCCCTGATAGCAGCCTTTCCTCAGATCAGGGTTTACGGACCGCACAATCCTAAGATCACGCAAATTACCCACAGAGTAAAAGAAGGGGATACAGTCACCCTGCCCGCGCTTGCTACAAGCTTCAAAGTTATCGCCATACCCGGTCACACCCTGGATCACCTCGCCTACTACGGTGATATTGGCTTATTTTGTGGCGATACGTTATTTTCAGTAGGCTGTGGCCGTTTATTTGAAGGCACCGCCAAGCAAATGTACCATTCATTACAGAAACTGCAAAAGCTGCCGGACGAAACCCCGGTATATTGCGCTCACGAATACACCTTGGCTAACATCAAATTTGCTCAGCAGGTTGAACCGGATAATCAAGATTTATTGAACTATAAAGTATGGGCAGGATCACAAAGGGTCGACTTAACACCCACTTTGCCGTCCAGTATTGGCCAGCAAAAAGCCATTAATCCATTTTTACGCACTGACAGCCATCAAGCTCGGCACAATGCCCAGCAACATTCAGGTAAGAGCTTAACCTCGCCAGAACAGGTGTTTGGAGCATTACGTGACTGGAAAGACCATTTTTAATTACCAAAGAATAACAATAAGGAACACCATGTGCGCTTGAATTACCTATTATGTCTGTCAGCAACCTGGCTGCTAACTGCCTGTCAAGCCCTGGAGCCCCATCCAGATGTGGCTCAGCAGTTAGCGTTAGAGCAAGAGCAAGAGCAAGAACTGGCAATAGCAGAAAAAATTGTCTCCACCTGTGAAAAATCTGCTCAGGATGTAGCACATCTGTACGATTGTGATCCTGCCAAAGAAGGCACGATCCCCATTATCCATCCCCAGGAAGACGTCGACATCCCCGTAGAATCCGAGGTGATCCCCGCAGAAGTAGCTGTAACCGACGTCTGGCAGCGAGTCCGTCAGCAATTAAATTTCGAGATCACCAACGAAAAACGCATTGACAGCCAACGTGACTGGTATTTACGTCATCCTTCTTATATGCAGCGCGTAGCAAAACGGGCCAAACCCTTTTTGTATCTGATAGTCCAGGAGCTTGAGCAACAAGGCATGCCACTGGAATTAGCACTGTTGCCTATAGTCGAAAGCGCATTCGACCCCTTCGCATACTCCCATGGGCGCGCCGCTGGCATGTGGCAGTTTATCCCCTCGACAGGCAAACGCTTTGGTATGAAACAAACCTGGTGGTATGACGGCCGCCGGGATGTATTGGCGTCTACCAGGGGAGCCATAAATTATCTTAATTACTTACACGAGATGTTTGACGGTGATTGGTTACACGCCCTGGCAGCGTATAACAGCGGCGAAGGCCGTGTCCGCCGCGCCATTGAGAAAAACAAAAAAGCCGGTAAAAGCACCACGTTTTGGGATCTGGATTTACCCCGGGAAACCCGTGCCTATGTGCCAAAACTACTCGCTCTGGCGGATATTCTGCAAAATTCAGAACAATACAGTTTTAGCTGGCCCGTTATTAATAATTTAAAAGTCACCGACTCAGTGGATGTCGGCTCGCAAATTGATTTAGCCTTGGCAGCCGATATGGCCGGCTTAACCGTACAAGAATTGCATGCCCTTAACCCCGGTTATAACCGCTGGGCGACAGATCCTGAAGGTCCTTTTGAAATACTGTTACCCGTTGGAAAAATAGCGGCCTTTAGTGCAGCTATTGCCAAAACACAAAGCGATCAACGCCTTAACTGGGTACGCCATAAAGTCAAAAGCGGTGATAGCTTGTTAAAGTTGGCCCACCAATATCACACCACCACAGACATCATCAGCCAGGTCAACGAGTTGAAAAGCAATATGATCCGCATGGGGGAGCATTTAGTGATACCAGTAGCCCTTGAGTCCCTGGATTATTATTCACTGTCCAAGGGTCAACGTTTGGTCAGTACTCAATCCCGTAAAAATGGCACATATCAGCTTAAACATACGGTCAAAAGTGGCGATACCTTTTGGGATCTCAGCCGCGAATATAAAGTCAATTTGCGCAGCCTGGCGAAATGGAATGCCATGGCCCCTACCGATCCCCTTAAACCCGGTAAAGAGCTGGTTATATGGGTAAATAAGGTAGGTAGCAAGCAGCGTAAAGATGCGGTAATGCGCACTCTGACGTATACCGTGCGCAATGGCGATTCACTGGCTCGCATAGCCAGCAAATTTAAAGTTGAAATCGCTGATTTACAACGGTGGAACGAGATTAACCCGGAAAAATATCTGCAACCCGGGCAAAAACTGAAAATATTTGTGGATGTCACCCGTACCTAAAATTCTTGGTTATCGACCCGATAAAGCCAGCCGGTTTTATCGGGTCACTTTCCCATCTGATACATTTTATCTGTTATAGCGCAGGTGAAAAAATAACAGGAAAAGGGGTCAAGTCATTTGATCAACCATTCTTTTCCTCTATAAAATTCTCAATCCTCTGTGCCAGCTCTTTGATTTCATCATCAATGACCTCATCAAGGAGAGCCTGTTCTTTATCGGAAAGATTATTCCTTCGGTCAAGCACATTCATATTACTGTTGTCACCGTTAAAACTCGTACCGTCAAAAGAACTGCCTCCACCTTTATGGGAGACCATGGAAAAGCCAGCATCAGTAAAATCAAGACCAAGATCTAAACTGATCTGCTTTCTGTAGTTGAGATCAGAGAACCACCGGTTAAAATATATGACAACCCTATTTTCAAGGTGATCGGTCTCTCCGAGAAATTCACGCGCATGTGCTTTCCAAAGTTCGGTAACGCGTTTCATATACTCATTATTCTGCGAAGGATAGACAAGGTTCCGGTGATCCTTCGCTGACTTGCGTATACGGCTTGCAAAAATGTTGTATGGATCCCTGAGTATAAGGATATTTCTGAATGTACAGGGTACGCCGGTAAATGGCCGGACAGTCAGTTCATGATCCTCCAGAGATACCATCACAGACTTCAGGCACAGAGGTGATTCATTAAGAAACTGTACGAAGTGAAATTTCTGTAGAAGCTTCCTTCTCTGGGTATAAAGACGAGGTCTGAGCCAGTCCTTGAAATCGATCACTTCGGGAAATTCGATCTCTTTTTTCAGAATATAATACATTGGTATCACATTATTGAAAAAAGCAAATTTAGTGTGAAGTCTGATCCAGCTGACAAGAGCGTGATTACCTGTTCTCTTTAATCCGTGGATCAGAAAAACCCGTTCCATGAATATCCCTTAATAGTTGAACAAGTTTATTATACGTCTTCAAACAGGTTTGAAAAAGGAAAAAGGGGTCAAGTCATTTGGCACAAAAAAACTCAACCCCATAGGCTTACGTACTAAGCGATTGGGGGTGAGAGCAGCTAACAACGCTGCAGCGACAAGGGAGGCAGGTAAACTAGGCCAGTAAAGCTGAAAGACCTTTATAACCTTGCTGAATAGTTTTTAATTTATCGTCGGTTTTATCACGCTCAACAAAGCGGTGTTCTACTCCGGATAAAGCAGACTGAGCAAAAATCGGCTTGAAATTAATGGTCCCTGTGCCAACATCAGCAAAATTACCGGCTTCATCCATGTCTTTTACATGCCACAGTTTAAAGCGTCCCGGATGTTGCTTGAAATACGCAAGGGGATCTTGTTTGGCTTTAACCATCCAGTACAAATCCATTTCCATGGCCAGCAGATTTTTATCGGTCTCATTGAGTAAAACATCATAGGGCAATTGCCCGTCGCGCATTTCAAATTCAAAATCATGGTTATGATAGGCCAACTTCAGGCCCGCCTTGTTACATGCCTCACCAATAACATTGCATCTTTGCGCCAGTTTTTTATAGATATCGATGCCCGTGCCGCGCTGCTCTTCGGTTAAATAGGGGATCACTATATATTGGTGCCCTACTTCCAGTGCGTGGTCAATAACCTTGTTTACACCCTGATCAAATTCAGTCAACGCGATATGAGCTGAGGGTGTACTTAAGCCTTCGCCATTAAGCAACGCCTTAATTTCACTGGGTTTATGCCCATAATAGCCGGCAAATTCAAGTTCCTTATACCCCACTGCCGCCACCAGTTTGAGTGTGGCAGGTACGCTAACGGCCATCATGTCTCGCAGCGTATAAAGCTGCAGGCCAACATTGCCTGCAGTACCCGCGGCAAAGGCTAATGAGCCGGGAAGCGCTGCGATGCCCAAAGCGGCCGCAGTTAATTGTACAAAACGTCTGCGACTTTCACTGTGTGTGGTCATTGCGTTACGCAGGGGTCGATTAATCAGGGTGCTAGCTTTCATATTGATTTTCCATTTTGGTTGGCTATTACGGCACTGGCAGGGTGGTTTGTTATCATAAAGAGGGAGCCGGGCCAGTACTGGTTCGAACAATAAGCTCAAAGGGCATAATGACTTTTGACGCTTTGCTAATTTTACCTTCTAGCAGATCAACCAGCAGTGATACGGCTGTCTGACCAAATTCTTCAGCCGGTTGGGCAATAGTCGTAAGGGGCGGATCACTAAAAGCGGAAAAGGAAATGTCGTCGAATCCGGCGATGGAAATATCCTGGGGAATGCGTAAACCGGCTTGTTTGAAACATTGCATAGCGCCTATGGCCGTTTCATCATTTTCACAAAACACTGCGGTTGGACGGTATTTGTTGTCCAATATGTTTTTGGCCGCGTCATAGCCTGATTGTAAAGTGAAATCCCCTGCGTATAGCAGCGTTTCATCAAACACCAGGCCGGCATCAGTTAATGCATCGCGGTATCCGGCTAACCGTTGTCTGGTTAACGGGCTGAACTGGGGGCCTTTGATCAACGCGATGCGCTGGTGCCCCTTCTCGATAAGATACTCGGTCATGACTTTGGCTGCCGCACGATTATCCAGGGTCACCACCGGGCAGTTTATGTCATCCAGCACTTCACAGACATTGACCATGGGCAGTAATTTGCCAGATTTTTGCATAGCGATTTCAAAAGGATTAAAGGCCCTGAGCTGGATCAAACCGTCCGCCTGGGAAGTCTGCACCATTTTTGCGTAATTCGTTTCACTGGCGGGATCACCCATAGTATTTGCCAGCAATATAGCATAACCACGTTGGTCAGCAGCTTTTTGCATACCGGTGATCACGCGGGCAAAAAAGACATTTGCCACAGTCGGCACCAGTACCACGATATTATAGGTTTTCCCTGAACGAAAATTTACCGCCATTTGGTTAGGTCGGTAACCTATCTCGTTAACCGCCGCCATCACCTTGCTCCGCGTTTTAGGCGATACACGCTCGGGTTGTTGCAAAGTTCTGGAAACCGTGGCAACAGAAACGCCAGCCATATCAGCGACTTTACGAATATTAGTCATGGGAGCCTTGCAATACTTTTTTCATAAAAAAACTCAAAATGTAACCGTTAACATTGACCAACAAAAGCATACCCTACCTACGCTGAAAATCCACAAAAAACCTTATTTATATCACAAACAAAAAACCTAGCAGCAACTATTGATTAACAAAAGCCCCTATTAAGCCTTTTTTTCGTCAAAATACATTGACAGCAACAAATGTAATCCGTTACATTTTAAAAAGAAGTTACAATCATGTAACAATTCACTATGGATCAGATTGCGGAATAAGTGAAAATGGCAAAAATGCAAAAAGTACGAGTGGGTATGGTAGGCGGTGGCGAAGGCGCCTTTATTGGAGCTGTGCATCGTCATGCCTTTGGCCTGGATGGTCAGATAGACTTAGTCTGCGGGGCGTTCTCCCGGGACAAACAAAATAATCAAACCACAGGTGAAACCCTGGGCTTGAATGAACAGCGTGTTTACCCTTCCTGGGAAGCGTTGCTAACGGGGGAAGCGCTACTAGAAGAAAATGAACGCATGGAAGTGCTGATCATTGTCACCCCAAACCATCTGCACGTACCTATTTCCATGGCGGCTATTGATGCCGGCTTTCATGTTTTTTGCGAAAAACCAGCGGCGATTTCCTTGGCACAAGCAACCGCATTAAAATCAAAACTGGCAACCAGTCAGCAACTTTACGGACTCGCCCATACTTATCTGGGCTACCCCATGGTCTGGCAGGCTCGCCATATGGTGGCTGCGGCCAAATTGGGCACCATTCGTAAAGTGTATGTGGAGTATCCCCAGGGATGGTTATCCGCCAACGAAGAAAGCAACAACAAACAAGCGTCCTGGCGCACCGATCCAGCGCAATCCGGTGGCAGTGGTTGTATGGGAGATATCGGCACCCATGCGTTTGGACTGGTGGAGTTTGTATTACAGCAAAACGTAACGTCACTGTGCGCCGACCTGCATACTCATGTCGACGGGCGCCGTTTGGATGACGATGGTGCAGCCCTCATTCGCACTGACCAGGGAGCCAGCGGAGTCTTGATTGCCAGTCAGGTTTGCGCCGGAGAAGAAAATGCCTTAAAAATCCGCGTATACGGTGAAAAAGGTGGCATTGAATGGGAGCAAATGTCACCCAACTCATTGGTCTATCGACCAGTAGGTGAACCCTACAGTGTATTGCGCGCCGGTATGGGACAGCCCGGTTTATGTGATGAAGCCCTGGGCCGTTGTCGTATTCCCGGCGGCCATCCGGAAGGATATTTAGAAGCAATGGCCAATTTATACCGGGATTTTGCGGTTGCAGTCAGGCAAGGCCTGTCGGGCAAAGCACCCGGTGTACCCGGCATCGATTCAGGCCTGCGCGGTATGGCGTTTATCGAAGCCATGTTAGCCAGCAGCGACAGTGATGTGAAATGGCATAACGTGCCACAAACAGACTAAATTACCTTTTCCAGCAATATTATTGACTTAAACAGGATACACGCCATGACAGAAATTCAAGGTCCAGCAATATTTTTAGCCCAGTTTATCGGCAAAGATGCACCCTTTAACAGCCTGGAAAACATATCACAGTGGGCAGCATCCCTTGGCTACAAGGGCATGCAAGTCCCCACCAGTGATAAACGTATTTTTGATTTAGAACGGGCAGCAAACAGCCAAGATTATTGTGATGAGGTGATGGCAATATGCGCCAAGGCGGGGGTACAAATCACCGAACTGTCTACCCATATACAGGGGCAGCTGGTGGCGGTGCATCCGGCTTATGATGAGCTGTTTGATAACTTTGCACCCAAAGAATTACAAGGTAAACCCCAGGAGCGTACCCAATGGGCCATCGGGCAAATGATGCTGGCGGCCAAGGCCAGCCAACGTTTGGGGTTAACCGCCCATGCCACCTTCTCTGGTGCTTTTTTATGGCATTTGGCGTATCCCTGGCCCCAGCGCCCTGCAGGATTGGTAGAACAAGGCTTTGCCGAACTGGCCCGTCGCTGGTTACCTATATTAAATGCCTTTGATGACGCAGGCGTAGATGTCTGTTATGAAATTCACCCGGGGGAAGATTTACACGATGGCGCTTCATTTGAGCGTTTTTTAGCGGCGGTAGATAACCACCCTAGAGCCAATATTTTATTTGATCCCAGCCACTTTGTTTTGCAACAACTTGATTATCTTCAATTTATTGATTTGTATCATGAGCGGATCAAAATGTTTCATGTCAAAGATGCCGAATTTAATGCCAATGGCCGTTCCGGGGTTTACGGCGGTTATCAGGATTGGCAGGAACGCCCAGGGCGCTTTCGCTCGTTAGGTGACGGACAAGTGGATTTCAACGGTATTTTCAGCAAACTTACGCAATACGGATTCGACGGTTGGGCGGTACTTGAATGGGAATGTTGCCTCAAGGATTCTGCCCAGGGCGCAGCAGAGGGAGCACCTTTTATAAGCCAACATATTATTACTCCAGCTGAGCATGCATTTGATGATTTTGCTGGCGCAAATAGCAGTGAAAGCCGTAACCGCCGGATCCTCGGATTACAGGATTAAATTTGAGTCACAGCCAACACTGATGACCGTGTTGGCCTAAAGAAAGAGTAAAAAATAATGAATAATATAACACTGCGCCTTAGTGTCATGATGTTTTTGCAGTTTTTCATCTGGGGAGGCTGGTTTGTCACCCTGGGAACCTTTTTGGCGAATAACCTGTCGGCTTCAGGTGGTCAGATTGGCATGGCGTTTTCAACCCAATCTTGGGGTGCGATCATCGCCCCCTTTGTTATTGGCCTCATTGCCGATCGTTATTTTAATGCCGAGCGGATCCTGGGGGTCTTACACTTGATTGGCGCAGTGCTGTTGTATTGTTTATATCAGGCGGCTGATTTTGACGCTTTTTATCCTTATGTACTGGCCTACATGATCGCCTATATGCCCACCCTGGCGTTAGTCAATTCTGTTTCTTTTGCACAAATGCAGGATCCGTCAAAACAGTTTGGTAAAATCAGAGTATGGGGCACGATTGGCTGGATTGTCGCCGGCTTAGCGATCAGTTATCTCTTTGCCTGGGATGGTAAAGAAGCCATAGCCCAGGGCATGCTCCGCAATACCTTTTTATTGTGTGCCGGCGCCTCTTTGTTATTGGGATTATTCAGTTTCACCTTGCCTAAAACCCCCCCTAAAAGTAAGGGAGAGCGAACGGGCTTAAGAGAAGTATTAGGGCTGGATGCTTTAGCTCTGTTGAAAGATAGAAATTTTTTGGTGTTTTTCTTATCTTCGGTTTTGATCTGTATTCCCCTGGCTTTTTATTATCAAAATGCCAACCCTTTTTTAACCGAAATAGGTGTAACTAACGCCACGGGCAAAATGACCATGGGACAGGTATCAGAAGTGTTATTTATGCTGGCACTGCCGGTATTTTTAAACCGTTTTGGCATCAAGATAACCTTATTAATCGGCATGCTAGCCTGGGTTATACGCTACGCCCTGTTCGCCTATGGCGATGCCCAGAGCGGTATTGCCCTGTTACTGGTGGGCATAGCGCTGCATGGTATTTGCTACGACTTTTTCTTTGTCTCAGGACAAATTTATACCAACTCAAAAGCAGGTGAAAAAGTTAAAAATGCTGCACAAGGTCTCATCACCCTGGCGACATACGGTATAGGCATGTTAATTGGATTTTGGGTGGCGGGTAAGATCACCGACTCCTACATTACCGATGTCGGCCATTCCTGGTTTGATATTTGGCTATTCCCGGCCGGGTTTGCCCTGGTGGTATTTTTCATATTCTTGCTGGCATTTAAAGATGAAAAGGTCACGGCAAATAACTCAGCCTCCCAGTAAGCTGGTAAAAGCTTGGCTACTAAGCGCTGCAGGTTTGTTTGCGGTGAATATGTGGGCTGGGCTTATCGGCAATGGGATTAACAAGGCAAGGTTGGCAGCACAAGAGCAAAACTTAACCAAAACGTCTGCTGAACTTGCGGCAAGTCAGACTACCTTGGCAAATTTAGCCCTGTTTCCTTTGGTGCTAGTCTTTGCTTTTAGTTTGTGAATTATTTTTATCACAAAACAGCAACGTAATACCGTTTCTGAAGTCTGGATAATCTAAAACCATTAGGAGACAAGATGAATAGTGAAGAGCACGTTGATAAACCAATAACTACCAATAAAAGCAGACGACATTTTATTGCTGGCATAACCGCCATTGTCGGCTCAGCCGGAGCCGCTTCGCTGCTTGGTGGTAAGGGGATTTCGGTAGCGATGGCCTATACGCCCGATCCCAATAGTGCAAAAACCAATGGCAAGATATTGAACCAGCCTCAGATGGCGCAATTGAGGGATATCTGTGCTGTGGTGATCCCTAAAACGGAGACCCTTGGTGCAGCCGAAGTGGATACACATGGATTTATTGATAATCAGTTATTTCATTGCCACACAAAAGATCAACAGCAACAAGCTGTCTCTATTCTTAAAAAAATCGATGAGGTGACCAGTGGACGTCTTAATAAGTCTTTCGCGAATTGTGACAAACAACAACAATATGATTTACTGACATCATTGGAGCAATCTGAAAATGGCTTCAATAATGAAGATAAACAGAATTTCAAGTTTGTTAAAGCCCTGCTCATCTACGGCTATTACACCTCCGAAGTAGGCGCCAGCAAAGAGCTCGCTTATTTAGCTATTCCAGGCGGATTTACCGGTTCAGTACCTTACGACTCTGTGGGGAAAGGCTGGGGATCCATGTCTTATTATTGATAATGGTTAACATTAAAATAATAAACATGAGACTTAATAAATTAGAAGTCATGCCAAGTAAACAAGAAAGGAACACGCAATGAATGACGAATTGTATATCAAAGAAACCGAACAGGTCTTTGACGCAATTGTGGTTGGCTCTGGAATATCAGGCGGATGGGCAGCGAAAGAATTCTGTGAGCGGGGTTTCAAAACACTGATGATAGAGCGGGGCCGAGTTGTTGAGCACCGTAAAGACTATATTGGTGAAGGTATCCCTCCGTGGGAGCAGCCTTACCGTAACAAGGTAGAAAATTTGCTGGTCGAGCAAAAGTACAAAGTACAGCAAGAATGTTATGCCTTTAATGATTCCACTAAGCACTTTTTTGGTAATGACAGAGACTTGCCTTATACAACGGCAAAAGGGACTCAATTTAGTTGGATACGTGGCAACCAGTTGGGGGGTAAATCGCTGATTTGGCACCGCCAGTCCTATCGGCTCAGTAATCATGATTTTGCAGCCAATAGTTTGGATGGACATGGCAATGACTGGCCAATACGCGACAATGATTTGGCGAAGTTTTACAGTCATGTGGAAATACATGCTGGGATCAGTGGTTCCAAAGAAAACCTCCCGCAACTGCCTGACAGTGAGTATTTACCACCTCTTGAAATGACTGTGCCGGAAAAAGCCATCAAAGCGTCAATTGAAAAAAATTATCCGGACCGCACTATGATAATGGGTCGTACTGCACATCTTACTAAACCAACTGACCTGCATCTTTCTCAAGGGCGGGTCCAGTGTCAGGCCAGAAACGAATGTCATAAGGGCTGCTCTTTTGGCGCATACTTTTCAACCCAAAGCTCCACTTTGCCATCGGCCGCAAAAACCGGAAATTTGCATATAGCCCCAAATAGCGTCGTACACAGCCTGATATATGATGAAAAGACCCAACGGGTAAAAGGCGTTAGGATCATCGACAACGATGACCTAAGTGAACGTGAATATTATGGGAAAGTGGTCTTTTTATGTGCATCTACTATCGGTAGTACACAGATTATGCTCAATTCAAAGTCAAAAACGTTTCCTAACGGCATTGCCAACCGTTCAGGTGTACTTGGCCATTATTTAATGGATCACAATTACAATGCCTTTGCAGAAGGAGACATACCTGGTTTTGAAAACGAATTTTACCGTGGACGACGTCCCGGTGGGATCCTGATCCCTAACTTCCAATATGAGCCAAGTCGGGGCAGTAAACATTACCTCCGAGGATTTGCATACTCTGGAGGAGCCTATCGGGAAACCTGGCAAAGTATGCAAGGTACAGATGGTATAGGCGTAAGCCTTAAACAGAAATTAGGCCAGGCAGGTAAGTGGAAATTTAAACTCAGTGCCCAAGGTGAAATGTTGCCGCGCTTTGAAAATCATATAGCACTACATTCTTCCCTTAAAGATAAATGGGGGATCCCACAACTGGAGATCAATTGTAAATGGTCAGAAAATGAAATGTTAATGATGAAAGATGCGGCAAAAATTGGTGCTGAGATGCTGGTTAAAGCAGGTCTGCAAAACGTAACAAGTCAGGCGACAAACCGAAACCCGGGTATAGCAATACATGAAGTAGGCACCGCTCGTATGGGACATGATGCAAAAACCTCAGTGTTAAATAAATACAACCAGTGCCATGACGTTGACAACCTGTTTGTGACAGACGGCGCAAGTTTTTGTTCGTCGGCAGTGCAAAATCCCTCTTTAACGTTTATGGCCTTAACCGTCAGAGCGGTGGATTATGCCGCCAAAGAAATGAAACTGGGCCGCATTTAATGTCTAACCAACATCCTAAATAACGCTGAGACGAGTGATGAAAATGGCGACGTCAATACGTATGTTCACCCTGTTACTGGTGGGCATAGCGCTGCATGGTATTTGCTACGACTTTTTCTTTGTCTCCGGACAAATCTATACCGACTCCTACACTACCGATGTCGGCCATTCCTGGTTTGATATTTGGCTATTTCCGGCAGGGTTTGCCTTGGTGGTATTTTTAATATTCTTGCTAGCATTTAAAGATGAGGAGGTGACTGCACATGAATAATCCACGTCGTAATTTACTTAAAGGGATAGCGCTAACCGGTGCAGCCCTGGCCACAACTGGTGTTGTTAGCCGCACGGTAACCGCTGCACCAGATAAGCCGCATAAATTAAAGGGCCATATCAATCATTCAGTGGCACGCTGGACTTACGGTGATTTATCTATCGAAGAGTTATGTCAGGCGGTGACTGAAATAGGTTTTTCAGCCATTGATTTAGTCGGGCCAGCAGACTGGCCGGTGCTTAAACGATACGGCATTGAATCGTCTATGTGTAATGGTGCCGAGCTCAATCTGGTTGATGGCTTTATCCACCCGCAATTTCACGATGAATTGAGTGAACGGTATTTACAGCATATCGATCTGGTAGCCGAGGCGGGCTACACCAACCTGATTTGTTTTAGCGGCAATGCCAGGGGCATGACCAAAGAAGCCGGACTTAAAAATGCAGTAACGGGCTTGCACAGAATAATGCCTCATGCTGAGAAAAAAGGCGTGGTGATCCACATGGAATTATTTAACAGCAAAATTGATCATCCAGATTGCATGGCTGATAGCTCAGCTTGGGGCGTAGCCTTGTGCCAGCAATTGGAATCACCCAACTTTAAACTGCTGTACGACATCTATCATATGCAAGTTAACGAAGGCGATATTATTCGCACCATTAAAGACCACCATCAATATTTTGGTCATTACCACACCGCCGGTGTCCCGGGGCGACATGAAATAGATGACAGTCAGGAATTGTATTACCCCGCTATTGCCCGAGCAATACGGGAAACAGGTTTTACCGGTTTTTTGGCTCAGGAATTTATTCCCACAGCAGAAAAACGCGCAGACAAAATTGGATCGTTACGTAACGCCATTCAAATTTGTGATGTGTAAATATGAAATTAATATACTTAGTGAACAACGTTGAGGGGATTAAACGTGGCAGATAATTATTATGACGCAATAGTCGTTGGCTCAGGCATAAGCGGTGGCTGGGCAGCCAAAGAGCTGACCGAGAAAGGACTTAAAGTACTCATGCTTGAACGTGGCAGAAACATAGAGCACGTCAAGGATTATGAAAATATGCACAAGGAAGCCTGGAATTATCCACACCGTGGCAGGCCGACCCAGGAAATGAAAAAAGACTATCCTGTTCTTGGCCGGGACTACCCCTTAAATGAACCCACGTTTGGCATGTGGGCCAATGAAAAAGAAAATCCTTACGTTGAAGAAAAACGTTTTGACTGGTATCGCGGTTACCACATGGGCGGGCGCTCATTATTGTGGGGCCGTCAGACCTATCGCTTAAACACAGAAGACTTTATGGCCAATGCCAAAGAAGGCATAGCCGTTGACTGGCCGATCCGTTACGAAGATGTTGCCCCCTGGTATGATTATGTCGAACGTTTCGCCGGGATCAGCGGCAATCGTGACGGTCTGGATGTATTACCAGACGGTCAATTTCAACCTGCCATGGTACTAAATTGTGTGGAAAAAGACGTGTCCGCACGGATCAAAAAATCCTTTAAAGGCACTCGCCACCTGATCTCTGGGCGTACCGCCAATATGACCGAGGCTAAACCAGAAGAGGGCCGAACAAGCTGTCAGTACCGTAATAAGTGCTGGTTAGGTTGCCCCTTCGGCGGGTACTTCAGCACCCAATCGTCAACGTTGCCCGCCGCGGTAAAAACCGGAAATCTGACAATAAGACCTTTTTCCATTGTGACCGAAATTCTGTATGACAAAGATAAAAAGCGCGCCACAGGCGTAGCCGTTATTGATGCTCAAACGAACCAAACCTATGAATTCACCAGCAAGATTATTTTTGTAAACGCCTCAACCCTTAATTCAGCCTGGTTGCTGATGAATTCGGCCACCAATGTATGGGACGGGGGACTGGGCAGCAGCAGTGGCGAACTGGGTCACAATGTGATGGATCACCACTTTCAGGTGGGCGCAACTGCCACGGCGCAAGGCTATGACGACAAATATCATTACGGTCGACGGCCCAGCGGTTTTTATATACCCCGTTTTCGTAACTGGGGGGGGGATAAACGGGATTATTTACGGGGTTTCGGTTACCAGGGCTCTGCGAGCCGCCAGGGCTGGGGTCGAGATGTAGCAGAAATGGGCTTAGGCGCCAACCTTAAAGATGCCATAAGCGAACCCGGTCCCTGGACAATCGGCATGAACGGCTTTGGTGAGATGCTGCCCGCACATGCTAATCGCATATACCTGGATCCTAAAAAGACCGATAAATGGGGGCTTCCCGTGTTAACCATGGACGTAGCTGTTGGTGAAAACGAACGCCGCATGCGTAAAGATATGCAACAGGACGCCATTGAGATGTTTGAAGCGGCGGGCATGACAAATGTACAGGGTTATGAAAATGATTATTCCCCGGGTATGGGAATACATGAAATGGGCACAGCGCGTATGGGCCGGGACCCAAAAACGTCGGTACTCAACGGCAACAATCAGGTTTGGGATGCGCTTAACGTATTTGTAACCGATGGAGCCTGTATGACATCTTCATCTTGTGTTAACCCTTCTTTGACCTATATGGCGTTAACTGCCAGAGCAGCAAGCTTTGCGGTAGATCAGCTTAAAAAAGGGAACCTCTAGTTATGAAAAGACGTGAACTGCTAAAAATGATTGCCGCCGCAACAGGCACTGCCTTTATCGGCTCTAACGCGCTGGCTTACACCGTGCTGCCAATGGAAGATCCCAAAGACAGCGGTTTCTCCCAAGACGAGATGGCATTTTTTAATGAGGTGGGCGAATGCATCGTCCCCCGTACGGATACCCCGGGTGCAAAAGAGGCCAATGTGGGGCAAACAATGGCCATAATGCTTGCAGATTGTTATACCCCAATCCAGCGCGAAGCCTTTAAAGACGGTATTGCGTCGATAAAGTCAGAGGCTAAAAGTACTTATCATAAAGATTTTCTATTGTTAACAGCTGAACAACGTTTAGCTTTGCTGTCATCATTGGATGAGCAGGCCAATACGCACAATAAAAAAATGGCCCTGGCACACAGCGATGAGGAATTGCCTGTACCCCACTACTTTACGTTGATCAAACAATTAGTATTGTTCACCTTTTTCACATCCGAAGTCGGCGCAACCAAAGTGCTCAGGTACGTAGCGATACCCGGGCGTTACGATGGCGAGCTGCCTTATAAAAAAGGTGATAAAGCTTGGGCCACATAAAGGCCTGAGCTTTTATAAGGGTATAAAATATGATTGGAAAAATGCAACACCAGAATAAATAGGATCTAAAGTGATGATTTTGAGAAATAAAACAACCCAGACATGGCTGTTGATAGGTATGAGTATGGCCACCAGCGGCTACAGTATTGCCCAGGACAGTCAAGCTCAGCGAGAAAAGATGGCGCAAAAAACTGAAGTCTGGGAGCCAATACCTGCGGCGGTCTCTGCCCCACCAGGACAAGCCCCTTCAGATGCGATCGTACTTTTTAATGGCGAAAATCTCAGTGCCTGGCAAGCAATAGAGGGTGGCCACGCCCCCTGGACAACCGAAGACGACAGTTTTACGGTAAAACCCGGTAGCGGAGATATCAAAACCAAGCAGAGTTTTTGCGATATACAATTGCACATGGAATGGAAAACCCCTACCGACGTAGAAGGGCTAGAAGGTCAACAACGCAATAACAGTGGCATATTTTTGCAACAGCGTTACGAAATACAAGTGTTAGATTCATACCGTAACCAAACCTATGCCAACGGCCAGGCAGCTAGTGTGTATAAACAGACCATTCCGCTGGTAAACGCGATGCGCCCCACAGGCCAATGGCAATATTACGATATTATTTATACTGCCCCACGTTTTGACGGAACAACATTGAGCGAGCCTGCTTATGTCACTGTTATGCACAATGGCGTACTGGTGCAAAACCACGTTGAAATTCAGGGTAAGACTGAATGGATAGGTGCCCCAAGCTATGAAGCTCATCAATGTGCCCCCCTGCAACTGCAAGACCACGGCAACAAGGTCAGCTTTCGCAACATCTGGGTAAGAGAGCTTAACGAACAATAATAAACAAGAGCAGCAGAGTCTTAATAACAGTCTCTGTTGCCTCATTCCCTTTAATCACGTTTTGGCTAAGCCAGAGAATCATCGTCTCCAATAAAATTGTGCACTAACGCTGCCCATAACCTGTCGCAGTTTTGCCACTTTGTTAACAACGGTGACATAAATATAAATCAGAAGGTCTGTGGCCCTACCTGGCAAAAAGGGCCAGATAAAATCTGAGCAAAGCCTTATTCAATACCCTCATTGGACTCATCAGGCTGTTCTAACCCCGCACCGTCCAGCAGGGCGCTGCCGAGTTTTTTATTCGATTGTACTCCCAGGCTGCGAAACTGTTCGACCTGTCGCACCAGATTACCTTTGCCCGTGCTTAATTTATTCATCGCCCCGTCAAAATTTTTCTGAGTCGCTTCTATGGACTTGCCGACTTTTTCCATATCGCTGACAAAACCATGAAATTTATCGTACAACCTGGCTGCATGTTCGGCTATTTTCTGCGCATTCTGGTTCTGGTATTCGTACTGCCAGATATTATTGATGGTACGCAGGGCCACCAGCAAGTTGGTGGGGCTAACCAGCATAATGTTGTGATCAAACGCCAGTTTAACCAGCTCGGGAGCGTGTTCAGCAGCCAGTAAAAAAGCCGGTTCAATGGGAATAAACATCAATACATAATCCAGAGTACGAATGCCTTTTAGGTCCTGATAGTCTTTTTTGCCCAGCTCTTTAATATGATTACGCAACGAGGTGACATGCTGATTGAGGTGTACCTGGCGTACTGTCTCGTCCTCTTCGTTAAAATAGCGTTCATAAGCCCCCAGAGAGACTTTGGAGTCGATCACCACATCCTTGTCATTGGGCAGATGCACGACCACATCCGGTTGATAACTCTTACCCTGGGCATTTTTAAGGGCAACCTGAGTATCAAATTCATGGCCTTCCCGTAACCCTGAGTCCTTGAGAATTCGCTCAAGTACCACTTCCCCCCAGTTGCCCTGTTGTTTATTGTCACCTTTTAAGGCCTTGGTTAGCGCCGCCGCGTCGTGGGTGATCTGTTGATTGAGTTCTTTTAAACCCATGATCTCTGTTTTCAAAGAGGCACGCTCTTGCCCCTCACGCACATATTGATCGTTAACCTGTTTTTTAAACCCTTCAATTTGATCCTTAAGGGGGGATAACAAAGCATCCAGTCCCGCTTTGCTGGATTGGGCAAAAGAGGTCTGTTTTTGTTCGAAAATTTTATTGGCCAGATTTTCAAATTGCTGCTGTAACCTTTGCTCCGACGATTCAAGTAGCGCCAGTTTTTCCCGACTGGCCAGTTGCTCCTGCTCAAACCTTGCTCCCTGAGTACGCAATTGAATGATCTGCTGCTGGGCTTGCTGATAATGCTGCTGCCAGCGTTGACTATCTTGCTCAATATGCACGATACGCTCAACTTGTTGGGATAACTGCCCCAGTCGATTCTGGCTTTCAAGCTGCTTCTCCCGCAGGCGATAGGCTTCGCTATTGACTTCTTGCAGGGCGCTTTTGCCATCCAGGATTTGCTGTTGTAAGTGGATCTCGGTTTGGGAAAAACTGTCCTCTATGTGCTGTAACGCCACTTTATGGTGCCTTGTGCCGCGCAGGCTGGCCCATAACCAGCCAAGTAATATGCCGCTAATAAACAGGCCGCCTGCCAGGCCTAACATTTTCGGATCGTCTAATTGGCTCATATCGCTGAGGGGTATCCTTGCTAAAATAATGGGCAATGAGGGAGTGAATTTTCACGCTTTGCCAACCCAAAAAAAGGCACTCAAATCTAAGCGCCTTTTAACGGTATCATGACTGAACTGGCTTACACTGGCTCGGCATTGTGCTCGGCAATTTTCACCTTCCAAATTGCTGGACCAATTTCATGGGCATTAGCGCCCGTACTGTCTACGGCCACGGTGACAGGCATGTCCTGCACTTCAAATTCGTAGATGGCTTCCATACCCAAATCTTCAAACGCCACTACTCGGGATTTTTTAATCGCTTTAGACACCAAATAGGCAGCACCGCCTACCGCCATCAAATACACCGCTTTATGCTTGGCAATACTTTTCACCGTTTGTGGGCCACGCTCGGCTTTACCTATCATGCCAATCAAGCCAGTTTTTTCTAACATCATATCGGTAAACTTGTCCATACGGGTGGCGGTTGTTGGCCCTGCTGGGCCTACCACTTCATCCCCTACGGCATCAACCGGCCCTACGTAGTAGATAAATCGGTTGGTTAGGTCCACACCATCAGGTAAACCTTCACCGTTATCCAGCATGGTCTGGATACGTTTGTGGGCGGCATCCCGACCGGTTAACATCTTGCCAGACAACAAGACAGTCTCACCAACCTGCCATTGCTGAATATCAGATTTGGTCACTTCATCCAGATTGACCCGCCGGGTATCTTTGCTCACTTCCCAGGTGACTTCTGGCCAGTCTTCAAGACTCGCAGGGGTAAACTCTGCCGCACCACTGCCATCCAGATGAAAATGGGCATGACGGGTGGCGGCGCAGTTAGGGATCATGGTGACAGGCAATGAAGCAGCATGAGTGGGCAGTGACATGATTTTCACATCTACCACTGTGGTCAGACCGCCCAAACCCTGAGCACCTATACCCAGATCATTTACTTTTTTGAAAATATCCAGACGCAGCTTCTCTTCGGTCGTTTTTGCACCTCTGTCCATCAGCTCCTGAATATCCACCGGATCCATCAGGCTTTCTTTGGCCAGTACCGCAGATTTTTCCGCCGTGCCACCAATGCCTATACCCAACATACCAGGAGGACACCAGCCCGCGCCCATAGTGGGCAACGTTTTTACCACCCAATCAGCGATGCTGTCATTGGGATTGAGCATAACCATTTTTGACTTATTTTCTGAACCGCCACCTTTGGCCGCAATCATCACGTCAATCTGATCACCCGCTACCGTGTCTATGTGCACTACGGCTGGGGTATTATCTTTGGTGTTTTTACGGCTGCCGGCAGGATCAGAGACGATTGAAGCGCGCAATGGATTGTCTTTATTGCCATAGGCACGCCTTGTACCTTCATCCACCATTTGCTGCACAGTCATATCAGTTTTGTCCCACTGCACGGCCATGCCCAGTTTGACAAAACAGGTCACTATACCTGTGTCCTGGCAAAGGGGACGTTTACCTTCAGCTGACATACGAGAGTTAATAAGAATTTGCGCCATGGCATCTTTGGCCGCCTGACTTTGTTCTTTTAAATACGCTTTTTCTACTGCTTTGATATAATCTAGCGGGTGGTAATAAGAGATAAATTGCAATGAGTCTTCAATACTATCGATAAAGTCCTGCTGACGGATAACAGTCATAGTTGCCTCTTTAATATGATCACAATGTGACGACAAATGTCGTTCGTTATTGGCCGCTATGGTAACCTGCAAAGCTCAATTGCTCCATGACAAATCACCTGGGTGGCCCATGAAAGTCATCCGCAAACAAAATAAGAACAATAGCGAAAGCCTAATTCGATGAATAACCCAGTATCAAGCGAACTCACCATCACCCCATTATCCTTGCCGGCTCATTATGATATGGCTACATTATTTGGCCATTACGCTAGTCAGGATTGGGCGATGTTACTCGATTCGGCCAACAGCCAACACCAAGACGGCCGGTTTGATCTGATGGTAGCCACGCCTGCTGCTACCATTATAACAACAGGCGATACCAGTGCCATCTGGTATCGCCTGGATGATAGGCGCCTTAACAGCAGGGTTGATCCCCTTGTCCTGTTACAACAACTCGTAGATGAATATATTCCCCAGCCAAATTGTGACAAAAATGCGCCTGGTGCCGAGTTCCTCCACTTGCCCTTTAAGGCGGGTGCCATGGGCTATTTAGGTTATGATCTGGGCCGGCGTTTTGAAACCTTCCCCGATTTGGCCGATGCCCATCTGCGCGCCCCCGACATGGCCTTTGGAATTTATACCTGGTCCGTGATCAAAGATAATCAAAACGGGATGTTTTATTATTGCTCCGTCGACTCAACTACCGGCCCCGGCGCAGAGGCTATAAACGCCCTGGCACATAGTACACCCAGCCTGGGGGACTTCGCCTTGCTCGGTCCCTGGCAAGCCAATATGAGCCAGACAGAATATATGCAAAAACTGCAGTGTATAAGTGACTATTTACGGGCCGGAGATTGTTATCAGGTAAACCTCGCCCAGCGTTTTGCAGCCCACTATACGGGTGACGAGTATCAGGCTTACCTGCGTTTGCGCTCGGCCAATCAGGCCCCCTTTTCCGCCTTTTTACGCATCAAGGACAATGTGATCTTAAGTATTTCACCGGAACGCTTTTTAGCCGTCAACGGTGATAAAGTACAATCCAAACCGATTAAAGGCACCCGCCCGCGCTCTGCAGATCCTGTTTGCGACCAGGCGAATATAGATGCACTGCTGGCCTCCGAAAAAGATCAGGCAGAAAATTTGATGATAGTTGACTTGTTACGCAATGACTTAAGCAAAAGTTGCCAGCCAGACTCAGTAGACGTACCACAACTGTTTCAAATTGAAAGTTTTGCCGCTGTGCACCATTTAGTTAGTACCGTAACCGGTACCCTGGCACAAAATTGCACCCCCATAGATTTATTGCGCGGTGCTTTCCCCGGGGGGTCGATAACAGGCGCCCCAAAAATCCGTGCCATGGAAATCATTGAAGAACTTGAACCCCACAGGCGCAATATATATTGCGGCAGTATCGGTTACCTGGGGGTAAATCGGGATATGGATAGCAGTATTTGCATTCGCACCTTATTATGTGAAGACAATAATATTTATTGTTGGGCCGGTGGCGGCATAGTCATGGACTCAGTTGCCCATGAGGAATATCAGGAGAGTCTGGATAAAGTATGCAAGATTTTACCCATACTGAGCCAGTAACAGATGATAAATAATGACTAAATCCGAGTTTTTGGCCCGCTTCCATCATGCCCGTGTAATCTCCCCCGAGCGAGATTACCCCCTCAAAACCGCCGGCAGACCCGCGGCTGTGTTACTGCCCATCACTGAGCATAAAGGGGTATTAAGCATGTTGTTTACCCTGCGTGCCCGACATCTTAAACACCATGGGGGGCAAGTGAGTTTCCCAGGCGGGAAACAGGAACCATATGACCACAATTTGCTCGCTACCGCATTACGGGAAACCGAGGAAGAAATTGGACTGGCCAGTGAAACCATAGACATTATCGGCAACCTCCCCCGCTATCGTACGGTAAGCCGTTTTGATGTGATGCCCTTTATCGGCTTTGTGCAACAACCTATGCACCTCAAACTGGATGCCAATGAAGTGGAACTGATATTTGAAGTCCCCCTGAGCTTTCTGTGCGAACGGCGCAATCATTTCATTCACTGGGTGACACGTAACAAGGTGCAATATCCGGTGTACTTTATGAACTGGCATGGCAAAGTTATCTGGGGGGCTACCGCGGCTTTTGTGCGCACCTTGTCAAACCATATTTATTAGTGCGCCACAGATATACTGAGGTTTGTGCAAACGCCGTACAGTTGCAATAAATCTTTACATCACCCCTACTAAAGTATTCCCGTCAATGAGTTGTTCAACCTCGCGCAAACCTGCACAATCCACCACTGAGTTAACAATTAATTAGCATCCTATTTATGATCAGCGTTTTTGATATGTTCAGTGTGGGTATTGGCCCATCAAGTTCCCATACAGTGGGACCCATGCGCGCCGCCAAAGAGTTTTGCCAGCGTCTTAAAGCAGAGAATTTGTTCGAGCAAACAACCCAAGTGCGCGCCGAATTATTTGGCTCTTTAGGGCAAACAGGCAAAGGCCATGGCACAGGTAAAGCTGTTATCCTCGGCTTGCTCGGTTATGCCCCGGAGAGCATAGATACCAGTACTGTAGATAAAATGTTAGCCACAGTACATAACACCCAAACCCTGTTGCTTGACAACGAGAAAACGGTGCGCTTTGCTGCTAAAGACGCCATCATCTTCCATCGCCGCAAAACCTTGCCTCATCACGCCAATGGCATGACCATACATGCCTTAAACGGCAGCGAAATCATCGCTTCCCATTCTTATTATTCTATCGGTGGCGGGTTTATTATCCGCGAGGAAGATTTTCTCTCGCAAAAAACGGCCGCCCTGAATTTGGTGGAAAAACCCGTACCCTTTGCCTTTTCAAGCGCGGATCAGCTGGTCAGTTTATGCAAAGAAAATGGGTTTAGCATCAGTTCGTTAATGTTTAAAAATGAACAAGTGTTCCAGCCCAAAAAAGACATCGCAGAAAAACTCTGGCATATCTGGCAAGTGATGCAAGAATGTATACAAACCGGTATACGTACCGAAGGTATCCTGCCAGGTGGCCTTAAAGTGACCCGCCGCGCACCAGGTTTGCATCGGCGCCTGCAAAATGAAAAAAATGCCGATCCTATGGTCGCCATGGATTGGGTTAACTTGTTCGCCATGGCAGTCAATGAAGAAAACGCCGCTGGCGGCAGAGTCGTCACCGCCCCGACTAACGGCGCCGCAGGGATCTTGCCCGCAGTACTGTGTTACTTCGACAAGTTCGTGCGCCCAGTAGATGAAGACATAGTCTGTCGCTACCTGCTTACCGCGGCAGCTATTGGCATATTGTACAAGAAAAACGCCTCAATCTCCGGTGCCGAAGTCGGCTGCCAGGGCGAGGTTGGCGTAGCCTGTTCTATGGCAGCCGGTGCCCTGACTGAAATACTCGGGGGCACGGTGGGCGAAGTGGAAAATGCCGCTGAAATTGGTATGGAACATAATTTGGGCCTCACCTGCGATCCTGTCGGTGGCCTGGTTCAGGTACCGTGCATAGAGCGTAATGCCATGGGTTCCATTAAGGCTATCAACGCTTCACGACTAGCCTTACGCGGTAGCGGTGATCACAAGGTTTCACTGGATAAAGTGATCAAAACCATGTGGGAAACAGGTAATGATATGAAATCAAAATACAAAGAAACAGCCCGGGGCGGTTTGGCGGTCAACATAATCGAATGCTGAAACCGCGCTTAAGTGCACGACCGTGACCGCCAACAACAAAAAAGAGGCAAATAATTGCCTCTTTTTTGTTGTTCGTTGCTCAGTTTATTTAACCGGTAAAGTCAAACCTTTAAACATTTTCTCAACTTCCTCATTATTTTTTTGCATCATAGCTTTTTCAACCACAGGCTTGGTTAAATGTGGGGCGAAGCGTTCAATAAAGTCATACATGTAACTGCGTAAGAACGATCCTTTGCGGAAACCAATTTTAGTGGTGCTGTATTCAAACAAATGACTGGCATCAATTTTAACCAAATCCCCATCCAGCTTATCATCCACGGCCATAGAGGCAATCACGCCAATACCCACGCCCAGACGCACATAGGTTTTGATGACATCGGCATCCGTAGCGGTAAATACTATCTTAGGCTCTAAACCGGCCCGGCTAAACGCCTGGTCAAGTTCTGAACGTCCGGTAAAACCAAATACATAAGTCACCAAAGAATACTGGGCAATATCTTCTATGGTAATAGAGGTGCTTTTTGCTAGGGGATGATCACGGTTAACAATGATACTGCGATTCCAGTGGTAACAGGGCAACATCACTAAATCGTTATATAAATGTAGGGCTTCGGTGGCGATGGCAAAATCTGCTTCTCCTTTGGCCGCCAAATCGCTTATCTGTGAAGGCGTACCCTGATGCATATGCAATGACACCTTAGGGTACTTATGCATAAACCCCTTTATCACATCCGGTAGCGCATAGCGGGCTTGAGTATGGGTAGTGGCGATATTGAGTTTGCCTTGATCCGGCAAGGTATGTTCTCGGGAGACAGCCTTAATACTTTCAACCTTGGCTAAAATTTCCCGAGAGATGTTTATCACATCTTGTCCGGCATCGGTAACATGGGTAAGGTGTTTGCCGCTTCGTCCAAAAATCTGCACACCCAGTTCGTCTTCCAACATACGCACTTGTTTGCTTATTCCCGGTTGTGATGTGTATAAACTTTCGGCTGTTGCCGACACATTAAGATTATTGTTGAGGACTTCAACAATGTAACGAAGCTGTTGTAATTTCATGGCAAAGCCTTGATTGTTATATTTAGAGATGTATATATATTAATTTCTTATATACCGGGAGGGGAATTAATGCCATGAATTTTTAAATTTATTTAGAAATTCATGGCATTACGCCTTTTCCATTAATAATGTGACGTGCTTAATAAATCGTTGTAAATTAGAGGATACTATAATTTTATGCTGGTGTATCCGCGTACCGGCAAACACCCTGGTTTTATATGAATAACAACAATGGTCAAATTGACTTCGCTACAGTACTGGCTTCAGCCGTACATGATATGAAAAATTCCTTATCTCTGCTGACCCAATCAATCGAAAGTTTGGGGCATACCTTACCGGCTGAAGACACCGAGTCAGGGGAATATTTGGCCTCAGCCCATTATGAAGCCTCCCGTCTCAACACCGGTCTTATGCAGTTATTGTCACTCTATCGGGCGGGAATAGATAGCTTGCCATTAAATGTAGATGAACACTATGTAGAAGATGTAGTGGATGAAATACTCGCAGCCAACGAAAATTATATGACTCACAAAAACATCACACTGGATGTAGTGCAAGAGCCCGACTTAGTCGGATACTTCGACGCAGACTTGATCTGTTTGTTACTGAACGACATGCTGATAAATTCAATGCGCTACAGTAACCATAAAATATTGCTGCACGTTTTTAAACAAAACCATTATTTGGTTTTTCAGGTAGAAGATGACGGCCCAGGTTACCCGCAAAATATGCTGGACGTCAATACTATCACTATGCAGAACTATAATATCAGTCAAGGCAGAACCGGACTTGGCTTGTTTTTTGCTAAATTAATTGCTCAGGCACATACCGCTCACAATAAAGCAGGATCGATATCCTTAGCCAATGGGGGCGCATTGGGCGGCAGTGTCTTTACCTTAAAATTACCTATATAGCCAAATTCTGTGGCTACATATAACAAATAGTGGGTGTTGCACAGTGACTACACCGACAAATATTGCCCGTGAGATAAGATAGAGACATGACTTTTCCGATCATAATAGTATTAATAGTATGCCTGATGGTCATAGCAATAATTGTTAATGCTGTGCAACAGCACCGGAACAAGGTGGAAGGAAAAAAACGCGCCGAAGTTAACAAACAAAAAAAAGTAGCGGATGAAACCGAAAACATTTTAATGGCAACCGAGCATATCCCTGTTACCCAGCATTTCCAGTTTATCCTGCAACAACGTATACTCAACGCTCTGAAAATTATGGCACAGGTCAATCCTACCCTGTTGGATATAAACACTAAGGTGCAAAACGCTGCCATAAAATTAACCACCTATGCGGTTACACAGGACGCGCCCTCGCAAGATACCTTTTCACTGCCCAGTAATGACAAGCAAGTCATTCAATTTATAAAATCCATAAAAAAAATGCGCAGTTTATTGCGTTCTGAATATTCTAAAGGCCGGGTAGATAGCAGTGCATTTATGCTTGAAGATAAGTATCTGGAACGTTTGCAATTACGCGCCAATGTGGAAACCTTGATGCGCCGAGGCGATGGCGCACTCAAAGCCAAACAAATGGGTTCGGCTCGTCAATGTATAGAAAAAGCCATAGCGGCACTGGCAACTCAATCACAGCCTGACGAATATATCCTGATGCGCAAACAGCAACTTGAAGAACAACTACACGATATCCAAAAAAGCTTGAAATCGGCCAACACCGACGATGTAAAAAAACGTAAAGAATCGGAACGTAATGAACTCGATGAACTGTTTTGTGAAAAGAAAAAGTGGTGATGCAAAATAATCAAGGGAGACGGGTATAACCCAAAGCCATTGGCGTTGCAGTTAGGCGGCAAAGGAACTCAGCCCCATGAGCTTAGATGATCTAAGTGCAACGCGGTTGGCGATAGAAATGAGTGAGTGCAGCCAACAACGCTGCTGCTTTAAGGGCGACGGGTTTAGTGACTCACTACCCAGTCCCAAAGGGCCTGAGCCGATACAGACATATTACTGCGGGTTTTTTTGATCATACCCACCCGTTTGCTCAATTCGGCATTTTGAATAGGCAAGCACACCAAACCTAGGCGGGACATTTGCACCCGGCACAAACCCGGTACCACCGACACCCCCAATCCATGTTCCACAAACTGCCCAAGGGTAGCAAGCTGGGACGCTTCAGCTACGATATTAAGACTAAAACCCAATTGTTCACAATAATCATCCACCCAGCCACGTATGGCAGAGCCCCGGTTCATCGCCACAAAAGGACGGGCGTTTAGCTGTTGCCAGTGAAGATGATCATGCCTCGCCAGGGGACTATTAGCCGGTAATACGGCGATAAACTCATCAGTGAACATAGGATGAAAATCGATGCCGTCCAATTGTTCTGTTTCAAAGGTAAAACCCAGTTCCACTCTGCCCTGGGACACAGATTTAATCACCTGCTCCATGACGATGTCTGCCACACTGATTTTAATATTGGCAAATTGCGACTGGAACTGACGCAAGATCTCCGGTAACTGCCCCACGGCAAATGATGGCATAGCGGCAATAGACAATTTGCCCCGCCCCATGGAAAACACATTTTGTAAGTCGCTAAAGGCGTCATCCCAGTCATTAAGTAAGCGCAGCGCCACCGGCAAAAACTCTCTTCCTTCCGGGGTTAGCTGCACTTTGCGTGTCGTGCGAGAAAACAATGCGCCCCCAATCTGTCCTTCCATTTTTTTAATCGCTGTGGACAGGGCAGGTTGAGAAACGCACATTTTTTCCGCCGCTTCGGCAAAAGTTGTCGATTGCGCCACGCGGATAAAGGCCAGCAGTTGCCTATAAGAAACACTTGGCACCTGATATTCACCCCATTAATTAATTAAATTTATTAATTCACATATTAATTCAATTTTACTATGCAAAGATAGTCTCTATATTGATGTTAACTAAACGTGAACGAGGAACAGTTATGGCGGGTTTTGATAAAGTTGTTGCCAGTTATGCAGAAGCAATGCTGGGGCTTGAAGATAATATGACGTTAATTGCTGGGGGCTTTGGCCTGTGTGGTATTCCAGAGGGTCTTATTGCGCAAATAAAGACCATGGGCACCAAAGGGCTGACAGTGGTGTCAAATAACTGTGGCGTAGATGGTTTCGGTTTAGGCTTATTACTGGAAGATAAACAAATTAAAAAAATGGTTTCGTCTTACGTTGGCGAAAATGCCTTGTTTGAAAAGCAGCTCCTTAACGGAGAATTAGAAGTTGAGTTGACACCACAAGGTACCCTGGCGGAAAAAATGCGCGCAGGGGGGGCTGGGATCCCGGCTTTTTATACAGCCACAGGTTATGGCACCCCAGTTGGTGAGGGTAAAGAAGTGCGAGAATTCAACGGTCGACCCTATATATTGGAAGAGTCTGTTACCGGTGACTTCGCCATCGTCAAAGCCTGGAAAGCCGATCGCTATGGCAATTGTATTTACCGCCACACAGCACAGAACTTTAATCCCCTGGCTGCTACTGCCGGTAAGATCACCGTGGTCGAAGTAGAAGAGATAGTCGAACCGGGTGAATTGCCACCGAGTCAAATACATACACCGGGAATATACGTGGATCGCATCATACTGGGACAGTTTGAAAAGCGTATCGAACGCAAAGTATTGTCCCAATCCGCCAACGAACAACAATAGGAGATAACCATGGCACTATCCAGAGAGCAAATCGCCATGCGCGTGGCCCAGGAATTTCACGACGGAGATTATATTAATTTAGGTATCGGTATCCCCACCCTGGCTGCCAACTATGTGCCCAAAAACATGGAAGTCATGTTGCAATCAGAAAACGGCTTGTTAGGCATGGGGCCCTATCCCACTGAAGAGCATGTAGATGCCGATATGATCAACGCGGGCAAAGAAACTGTCACTGCAGCCAAGGGCGCATCTATTTTTAGTTCGGCAGAGAGTTTTGCCATGATCCGCGGTGGTCATGTGGATGTTACCGTTTTAGGCGCATTTGAAGTTGACTGCCAGGGTAATATCGCCTCATGGATGATACCAGGTAAGTTAATCAAAGGAATGGGCGGAGCAATGGATTTAGTGGCAGGCGCCAAAAATATCATTGTCACTATGATGCACGCCGATAAACACGGACATTCCAAGTTGTTGAGTAACTGTACTTTGCCATTGACTGGAGTGAATTGTATCAATCGCATTATTACCGATTTGGCCGTTATCGAAGTAAAAGATGGTGCATTTCATTTAATAGAGCGTGCCCCAGGTGTCTCGGTGTCTGAAATAAGAGACAAGACAGCGGGTAAACTTATTGCACAAGGGGACGTCCCAGAAATGGAGTTTTAGCCTGGATGTAAAAAAAACCTCCATAAAATCTGCTGCAATTGTATAATGGGCTAATTTAGTTATTTGAGTACTCATTTTTGCAATTCAGCGATCTCCCCCTAGACCATCGTCTTGGTAAAGCCTTAGAAATTAAAGGCTTTAGTGAAGCGACCGAAATCCAAGCCCAGGCCATTCCTTACGCAATGCTGGGCAAGGATCTTATAGCGTCCTCCAAGACCGGCTCAGGCAAGACCCTGGCCTTTCTGCTGCCAGCTGTGCACCGCGTATTAACCAAACAACCGCTGAGCCGTAAAGACCCCCGGGTGCTGATACTGGCACCGACCCGGGAACTGGCCAAGCAGGTTTTTTTACAACTAAAATGGCTGATATCCAAACAACAACTAAAAGCAGCCCTTATTTTAGGCGGCGAGAATTTTAACGATCAAGTTAAAGCCCTGCGCCATTCACCCCAATTTGTTGTTGGTACGGCGGGCAGAGTAGCCGATCACCTAACCGGCAAGTCTTTGTATCTCAATGGCCTGGAACTGCTGATCATGGATGAAGCGGATCGCATGTTAGATTTAGGGTTTTCTGCCCAGCTCAAACAAATCAATGCCGCAGCGGATCACCGCAAACGACAATCCATGATGTTTTCCGCCACGTTGGATAACGCCGCCCTGCACTACTTAACCCAGTCTATGCTCAAGGCACCACATCGCATAAGTATCGGTATTTCAAGCGAAGAGCACAAAGACATCAACCAGCGTTTTTTCCTGGCCGATAACGTAACCCATAAAGAAACCATGCTGGCAGCGGTCATCAATGAAAAAGACCACAGGCAAATCATAGTCTTTACTGCCACCCGCGCTGACACCGAACGCCTGTCCGCTATGTTAAAAGCCCAGGGTTTGTACAGCATTGCCCTAAGTGGTAATTTAAGCCAGGGTCAACGTAATAATATTATGAGTGAATTTGGCCGAGGCCAACAGCATATACTGGTTACCACTGATATCGCGTCACGGGGCCTGGATTTACTCAATGTATCCCTGGTAGTGAATTTCGACTTGCCTAAACTGGCTGATGAATACGTACACCGGGTGGGTCGTACGGGTCGTGCCGGTAATAAAGGCGAGGCGATTTCCTTTGTTGGTCCCAAAGACTGGGCCAGCTATTTATCGATTAAGTCTTTTTTACAGCAGGAAATCAGCTTTAGTATCCTCGACGGTTTAGCCGCTAAATTTAAAGGCTTACGCCCACCTAAGGCTAAAACCACTGCGCCAGCTAAAACAGGCCCCCAAAAACGCAAGGCGGTTGGTACGGCAACTCAATCGGCGCCCAGCAGAATTAAAACTATGCAAGGCAAGGAAGTGGGCGATATGCCCATTAAACGTAAGCCTCGTGTCGTTATCAGCGATGACAACGACAACGACAACGAAGAGTAGTCCTATTCAACCTCCCCTGTCACTCAGGGGGAGGTTGAGGTTTTTACACCTAATCCCAGAATTCAAAATACCTGTCAATTGCTTTTTCAGGCTGCGCTTTGACCTGTGTCACAGCTGTGCCTATATATAAAAACCCCACAATTTCATCTTGTTCTTTAAGGCCAAGTGACGATTTGACCCCCTCGTTACGGGCAAAACTACCCGTGCGCCAGATACCGCTAAACCCCTGGGCCAGCGCCGCCATCTGCATAGCCTGTATCGCACAGGATGTTGATGCTATCTGCTCTATCCAGGGTATTTTTGCATGTTCAACAAATTGACTGATAGCCACGATCACCATTGGGGCGCGCGTCGTTAGCTGCCCTGCCCGTTCGATTTCTTTTTCTGACATATCCGCATCAATAGCCCCCAGCTCAAATATATCCCCCAGGCGTGCCAGCCCAGCTTTTTGACAGACAATAAACCGCCACGGGGTTAACCCGCCATGATCGGGAGCTCTAAGGGCAGCTTGCATAATATTTTGCAGTGCGACACCTTCAGGGGCGGGAGTTTGTAATCTGGGTTGAGAGCGGCGGTTAAGCAACAAGTTTAAGGCGTCCATGGAATAAAAATACCTCGATAAAGTACGCAAATTTTTCATCCAGTATGGCGATAATCATTTCCATGGGCAATAAAAAAGGCGCACTTTGCGCCTTTTTTAGTCAGGATGTTTTTTATAGTATTATTAACTTAAGCAGACATACATTTTTGTTTGATATAGTAATCAACACTGGTGTACTTCCCCCCGCCAGTAAAAAATAATGACAGCAACATAATAAAGTAGGTCACCGCAAATTCAACGCCATTGTTGAGCACAACAAATTTACCGCTAGAGGATAACCAACGGTAATTACCATGCTCTTCTAATAAACCTCTGGCAGCTGATAATTTATCCGGCGCGCTCATCACATTATCGTTTAAAAATAGCGTACCGTCAGACAACCAGCTTGACGCATCGGCTATGGCTGCCCAGCCATTTGGCCAATGCACAGAAAATATGGCGACTAGCATAGTGATCATTAACGGGATTGAAGCCCAACGAGTTGCCAAACCAATTAAAATAAAGATCCCGCCTAGCAGTTCGGCAGCGATAGCCAAAGAGGCCATTAATACGGGAAAAGGTAACCCTAAACCATAGTCCGGGCTGCCAAACCAGGCAGCGGTATTGTCAAAATTGCCCAGCTTGGTCCAGCCAGCCTGGATCATCACAGGTGCCAGATACAGCCGTAATAATAACGGCGCTAACCCCTCTGCTACTGCCGTCTTGTTGAGTAAGGTCTGACTGCTCTTAAAAATATTTACTATGCTCATTTTACTACCATTCATATATCCGTTCTTCTATAGATCGACTCTGTCAGTAAAAACTTTCAATCTGCTTAAAAACGATAAAAATTTGATAAGCATATATTGTTACTTTATCTGGCCTATTTCAGGTTTATTATCTGTGTTTGTCAGGCAACTGCGCTGGCTTAACAGCAAAAAAAGCGCTGAGGAAATACCCGCAGCCGCGAAAGTCATAAACATAACCATGATCTGATAACGTACAGCAATAAGCGGGGATATCCCAGATAAAATTTGCCCTGTCATCATCCCAGGAAGAGCAACTAAACCCACCGCAAAAAGTGAATTAAGCATGGGGATCATGGATGTCTGAAATGCCTGATTGCGCGCCCGCACAAAATCATCATCATGTTTGAGCTCACTGACTAAACGTTCAGCCGCTAAACTGACCGCATTCATCGCGGCAGAAAAAATCATGCCCGCCAGGGGAATAATGGATTGTGGTAAGTACCAGGGGGACAATGCCAAAACACCCTGGCTGACTATCAGTAAATTCAGCCCACCACCCAGTAATATCGCCAGCAAGGCATAGAAAAATAAATGCCTGCGCAATTTTTCCACTGTGCCCAGGGCAATCCAGCTCGCCGCGCATACCATTACACTTAGCACCAGTAAAACCAACATGGCGCTATCTGAAGTAAAGATAAAAGCCAAAAAATAGCCAATAAAGAGTAATTGGCTAAGCATACGCACTATGGCCCACACCGCATTTTTAGCGTCTAACGACCACTTGACCATAATGCCAATAACCAGCAAGGCTGGGATAGCACTTATTAATAAATTACTTAAGGGAATGGTTTGCATAATCTGACAAGCTTATCTTGAGTTCAGGGCTGTCCCAACAATATAGTTTATACACCCAATCTCAAACCACTATATACCCAAAGCTATTACCGTGGCAGGCAGGCGGCAAAAAACGTCTCACCACAGAGGGCACAGAGGTAAAAGCCTTTAATATAGAATGATTTTATTCTCGGTGCTCTGTGTGATCTCGGTGGTAAATTTCTTTTATACCCTAAGCCATTGCCTTAGGAGAAAACAGGGTTGCTGCGCCAAAATAGACGGGTATAAGCGACCTATACTGAGGGAGGAATACCGCTGTGAAATCTAAAATCCACATCCTCTGTTGATATTAATTCAGCTTCTTTCTCAGCAAAAAATGCAATTCTTTGTGTTATATTTTCACCTGCAATTTGCGTCGCCAAGGTCAAATAATCCTGATAATGACGGGCTTCTGAACGTAATAACGAGATATAGAATCTTTCCAGTTCGGGGTCAAGATTAGGCGCGATTTTAGCAAAACGTTCACAAGAACGGGCTTCAATATAGGCCCCACAAATCAGGGTATCAATGAGTTTTTTAGGCTCATGGGTACGCACATGTTTCATCATGCCTTTGGCATAACGCCCTGCCCTGACATTAGTGTATTCAATACCCCTG
Source organism: Paraglaciecola sp. (assembly GCA_046709505.1). Lineage (GTDB taxonomy): Bacteria > Pseudomonadota > Gammaproteobacteria > Enterobacterales > Alteromonadaceae > Paraglaciecola. The sequence goes on from JBKEFM010000005.1 coordinate 38,318, forward strand.
GCCGTCATAATATCCAGAACCTGCTGAAAGTGATGCAGCTCTTCTTTTATCAACGACACCATTTTATCCACCAATTCAACACCGAAGCTGACATCGTCTCGGGCGACTATGGCTTTACTCAGGCCAGCATGCTTACCATTAAAGCTGCCGACAAAATCTCGGCGATACACAAAATCTTCATAAGGCTTTAACCAAGCAAGTAACTCGGTTGCATTTTCTTTATCTACCGCATATTTACGAATAAGCAACATGGCGGTCTGCGCCGCTTTAAGCTCACAATTACAATGGTCAATTAACAGGGTTTCAAGATTTTCAGGCTTGACGGCTTCGTCAATCCAGGACTGGGGTGTATCACAGTGCAGAAACGTTTTAATGGGGGCGAGTAAATTATCCAAGCGGGTTGTTTTTCAATAGCGTAATTTACCGTGAATTTTATCACATCACAGGTCCCAATCAAAAGTCACACTAGCCACAATGCATGACTTTAGCTGCTGCATGTAAAAAAAGCTTATCCATAGGCGGGATCATTGATGGGTTTTACTCATAACACTAAGGCTGTGTTGTAAATAGTTCCAGCTTCGTAACTGTTTTACGCTTTGTGGTCATGGAGCCACACCATGGGCATTACCGTGGCTGCCAGGCGGCAAAAAACGTTTCACCACAGAGGACACAGAGAGATTAATCGTTAAGATAAAATAATTTTTTTCTCCGTGATCTCGGTGGTAAATACCCTTTTGATTTACACTATCCCCACTCAAAGCCATCTTGATGGCAGGCATCAAAAACAGCTACACACGACAAAGAGCACCGAGGGAACAATCTTTACGTTAGAATGATTTTTTTCGGTGATCTCTGTGGTAAATTTTCTTTTGATTCACATGTTATATAATACCCAAGCAAAGTAATACGTGCATTGCACAGGTGTGTTTTTTATCGTGGATATCTTTCTGTTTTTTGCTATTTTTTTTATGCCAGAATAACTGGGTTTTTGCTCGAAGATGAAATAACCTACCCTGTAATACCAATTACACGGTTACTAACCACTATGAAATACCTGCTTCTATTTGTCATACTTTGTAGCTCCGCGCTTTGTTTTTCTATTTCAGCAAAAACAGTCGTTATAGCTGCACCTTTAGTCTCCATCCCAACCCACGATAATTTTTTCAATAGCATTGCTAAACATTGCGAAAAAGCATTTGCGGGCAAGGTCGTGTTTGATAACGATCCAAGCCCCGCATTTGATAAAAAGTTGGTGATGCATATCAGAAAGTGCTCTGACCATCAGTTACAAATTCCATTTCATTTAGGCGACGATGCTTCACGAACCTGGATTATTACTAAAACCGGTAGTGGCTTGAGTTTAAAGCACGATCATCGAAAAAAAGATGGCAGTAATGATCCTTCAACTATGTATGGTGGGCACACCCTTGATGCAGGTTTTGACCAGGCTCAATCATTCCCTGCTGACCAATATTCGAAAGAATTATTTACACAGGCAGGCATTCCACAATCGAATGGTAATACCTGGCAAATGTTTATTTATGATGACAGGTTTACTTATCGAATGATCCGTCAGGGAAGAGAGTTTAGAGTTGACTTTGACTTGACCAAACCTATCCACGCACCAAAAGCACCTTGGGGTTATGCTGACTAATCTTAGCCAACTATTTAGGCATTGCTATCATTACGATAATGGCGCAACTATTGGTGATCTGACGCCTATGACTTAATTATTTCCAGAGCATATATTTTCTTAACATCAATAAAATGATGTTCCAGGTAATGTGAGATATTTAACCTTATTGACTTTGTATTTTCATTTGCGCTTTGCTATTCAAAAACCTTTAACCAATATCGAATTTGCCGTGCTTCCCGCCTCGCGATGCTTTGATATCCCTTGATACTCATCAGACATTAACCAAGTCAAGGCGCTTTTTTTGAAGGGAACTCAATAATAACTGAACGGGTGGCTTCCCACTAACCGGCCAGCACCATTGGCTCTTCGTCAACGCTGAGCAGCTTGCCATCATACTTTTTAAATACCTCAGAAAAGCTGACTTTCGTACTCGTTATTGTCAAATTAAAGAGACTGTCAAATTAAAGAGACAGCCATCATAAGATGTGTTCCTTTGCCACTGCTCAAACCGAGGGCATTTTGAGTAAGGCTCTACAATTGAGGCTCTTCGAGGGCAATATTTTTTAATATAGTTGTCTTTTTAATTTTGGGTCTTTGTCATTTATTTTTGTAATTCGTACTCTTTATTCAATACCTAAATAAAAAAAACACTGTATTAATATCTTGTTGTATTATGAAAGCTAGCGTTATCTTAAAAAATTGGCAGCCTTTTAGCCAATATGGATATGGATATTGAACATGAAAAAAAACATAGCATTAATCTCGCTTTTGCTCATTCCTCAAGCTAGTAGTAACCCGTTAGAGCATGGTGTGGGTATTGGCCTTCAATATGGTGGAATATTAGGTTATCAATTGGCTTACCATGAAGCACAACATAACTTTAGAGCCGCAGCGGGCCTTATTGGAGGCAGTTTTGGGTATGATTATTATTTGACAGATAATTTTTCGTTAGGCGCAACATATACCCTATCAGTTAGAAATGCATCTTCGTTAAATATTAATTACATACCTTCAAAAGATAAGAACAGTCGCTGGATTTTTGGTATTGACTTGGCTCATATAAATAGTCAACGCTCCAGTGGAAGTGGCTTCTTTTTAAAACAGGAGAAAGAAAGTAAAAATGTTATGTGGCTTAGCGCAGGTTATAAATTCTAACTTATGACTTGATATAATTTAGAATTTATTTTTTGATATACCCAAAACAATTTAAGTGGCCGGCGGCGAAAAAACCACTCACCACAGAGCGCGCGAAGGGAATAACCTTTAAAATAATTTTTTTGTCTCAGTGATCTCTGTGACCTCGGTGGTAAATTTCTTTTGCTTTACACAAACGACATCCCAAGCCAAAGCCATTGCTTAGCAACTAGGCGGCAAAGGAACTCAGCCCCATGAGCTTAGATGGACTAAGTACTTCAGGCGATAAAGGTGAGTAAGTGCAGCCAAGAAGGCTGCAACTTAAAGGTGACGGGTATATGCAGGCAAGTTATAACGCTGCGACCAGCTTGGCTTTTTTACGGCGTATCAACAAGCCCATCAATATAAAGCTGAACATCAAGACTCCCCGCACACCTGGCTCCGGAACCCCAACAGCTCCAGAAGGAGATTCTGCCGGGAGCGCCGCTTGTGGCGACCCTGATTCAGGTTCAGATTCCTCAGATGCTGCTAAATAAGCGACGCCATCAGGATCGACAAGGAACCCCGAAGCGATGCCTTGGCAGCCTTCCCGGCCAATCTGCGCGTCTTTGCCTGCTGAAACGTAAGATAACGCTGAAAACAGACCACCACAGGAATCACCGGAACCCACGGCTTTGGCATTAGCGCCAACGGAAATATACTCTTTGGACATCAACGTACCCAGAAAGGTGGAATTAGCACCAAGGGCTGTATAACCATTTGAATTCCAGATAATGTTGCCGCTGTCCGCGCCATTTATCAACTCAATTTTAGTGCTTGCGCCAGTCGTAAGAATGTCATCGATGTTGAACACCCAGAATTGGTCTTCCCGGCCCATGGCATCAAGGGTGATAGTAGTACTAGCAGTGGTCGCGAGACTCGCAGCGTGGTAAACGCCGGAAGTCAGCGTTATATCGGTGGTAATAGTTGCGGCGAGCTCTGTGGTTGTAACCATTTTGGAAATAGCCTCCTGTGCTGCCAGTATCTGAAGCTGGTTACTATCGACCTTGTAATTCAGGCCTTCTAATAGCTCGGCCACGTCGACTTCTCCCGATACGACACTCCCGCTAACGTATGAATCAGGACCCAATGTAATTGCGCCGGCCGCAGCAAGATCACCACCAACGGTGCCGGCTGGCCCTATGGTCGCTGCACCACCGGACGTAGCACTACCGCCGACTGACGCATGGTCGCCAGTAGTGAGTACGCCGCCCGATATGATGTCACCACTAACTGTCGCTTCTCTACTTGTTCCTGATATGCCGCCAAGGGTGACGGCTCCGACCGCTGTAAAGCTTCCTGTAATAGTGCCACCCGCGCCGCTAGTCCCCACATCGCCTGTCAAAATATTGCCATAGACTGTTGAATCAGCGCCAGTTGTTGTATAGGTATTTGAAAATACTGATAAATCTTGCAGATCTAGCCCAAGAAGCTCTGTTGCTGCGATGTGTAATGGTGAACAGGCAAATAATATTAGCCCTAGAAAAGTCATTTTTATATGTTTCATTTCACGATCCTGTTTGTAATGCATTGTATAAACACGATCCTGTTTTTTAATACGTCGCATAAGTAAATTCAGGAAAATCTATCCCCGTCATACGTTCTAAGTATATGTCTTGATATGGTTTAGAGACTATGCCCTAACCGTATTGTTTTTCACTAGAGGTGTAAACCTGTCAGAACTTCAGATTAAGCTCGTTAACGCGACTCTTATTTATTGTTCAATAAGTACTAATTGTCATATAGCGATGGTATTTTTTATGAAATACATTACGTATATAATTTACACTTATAGTATGAAAAAGAATCTAACACAATTTAATAAGATTTAAAAGATTCAAAAGTTACAAGACTGCCTATTCTTAATGCTTAAATTTTAGATGTAATAAATAGCGTCAATGATTATTTACAGTGGGCTGAAACAAGTATTTGTGGTTTAAAATTAACCACCTTTAATTTATGTCAATTTAAAATAGAGGGTCTGGTGATTTCTGTCTTTGTACCTACTGAGCAATCTTATCCGTTGTGCAAATGTGGGATGTCATCTCTCGGTCGAGTTACCTTCCCATCACTCAACAAGGCCAGTACGCTCAAGTGAGACTTTCCCAGTTTTACTGTTAATAAAATGATTTTTTTAATGAGGGATTTATTAAATGCAGTTCAATTGAGCACTATATACCCAATGATTTGAAACACTGGGCAGTCAATTTAGGTATGTCAAATCATTGAACTAAAAAGTGCCCAAACCATAACCATCAGGTGTGTTAATTATGCTCCATAAACCTGTGGCAGGAGAAATTCAACCCGTTACTAAGTGGGGCCATTCACGCTGCGTATCCCCCTTATTCATATGCATTTTTCACTTGCGGACATGCTACTAGGCATGCCGTTACTGGTGCAACTGGCTTAGCGTTGGTACCCTACTTTGTGGCGCTGATTGGCCTGAGCTTTGAAGAAGCGGTAACAATGGCGCTGTTTCATTCTTTACTCATTTCTTTTTCCTGGTAACTGTATGGCGACCCATATGCCCTGGGTGGCTAATGCCAGCCATGCCTTTTGTTGTCGCCCTTATCACCGCCTCTGACATAGGCGACCGCGCATCACAATTTCAAGTAATGACGGCTCTGTCACTCAATTTTGCTGCTATCTTAATCGATTGGTATAACAGGCCTTGGGGCAAAGCGGATCAAGGTAGTACCCAATGTATTTAAAGGTGGGGTTATTTTGGGGGCTGACAATGCTGCCTTTTTGCCGGTAACAAAAGACGGCGATGTGGCAAAAATATTAGGCTTTGGGCTGTTTCCCGGCTTTTTTATCGCCGGAGCCGTTGGCTATTTTGCCGGCGAATTCACTTATAATATCCGCTGGGTAATTTTAGATTTGAGTGCCAGTACGGTTTCGCTTTGGCAAAAGTATCCCCCTTTGCTATAGGCTGTCCGCTTATCAAAACCTTTATTACTTCATTCCCTCTGCCCTTAATTACCTACATTATTTTTTTGGGTGATTGGGTCACCGGTAACGAAATGATTGAGCAGTCACACCCGTGACGGACTGATGAAAAACTGGATATAAATAACAGTCGCGCCCAAATGACCACCGGCATGCGTAATACACTTATGGTGATCTTGACCCCGTTTTTTGCTACGCAGGGAGTGCTGTGGACCGGTATTCAAATTATCTTGTTAAAGTGCTGGTCATGCTGTCGTAAAGAAGTCGACTCTCTGTATGACAGCATCAGCAGTTTTTATGTGCTTGGCATCTTCATATTGTTAATTTTTATGCCCGCGGTCACGTTGTTACAACCCATGTTACCGGTTGCTCTTGTTGTTACCTTGATTTTAACTGCATCTGCCTGCGCTATCGCTTGTTAACGATGCCACTGAACGAGGGGCCATGTTGATAACGGTTATGACATTTAGTGTATTCGACCCCTGGATAGATTTGCTAACTGGCTTAGCCACTATTATTGCGCTGAGCGACTAGATATTGAGGTGAATTGGTATAACTAAGGCCTTAGCGCGAATCCAACTCCACCAGCCCTTCGCTAAAAAATAATTCACCACGACACTTTTGCTATAGATAACAAAATGGCAAGTTCTCCCCCTTTTTTTTGAGCTAGCCTACCGGCATAAACCCTTGGCCGCTGGAAAAGCCAAAGCTAGGGTGTTTTTGAACAAGTCTATATAACAGGTGCTCTGATGCAGTATTTTAAAGGTGATTGCCTTGGTAATTATCTAAGTAATTCCGTTGAAAATCACCTCACATATTCAAAACTGGGCCCAGCGGTCTTCCCGTCTTTATAAGGCGTTTTCATCAACGCAATCGCCTTGTACTTAATGTCAAACATCAAAGGCACTGCCCGTTTTAGCGCTTCCGGCTTGCCATTCACCGCGCAGTGAATACTGTCGAGCATAGCCATATAGGTTTTGTTAAAGTCGTTAGTTTGTTGCCACAGCGGTGAACCCTGAGGGTAATTTTTAATCGACGGATTAGGGTGCATGTTGTAGACCTCATCCCATTGAATATCGACTCTAGCACCGCTTGGCGGTGCTTCAGGAGTGTCGGTGAGGGTATAGCGGCGGCCAATATAAATCTCATTGAATTTAAAGTAATGGGCGATGTCTACTTCTTCACCAAACAAGCGGTGATCCGAGTCAAAAATACCGTCGTTCATGCCTTCACCCTGGCTGATAATTTCCTCGATTGCCAACTTCGCATCAGCCAGGTTGCGCACCTTAAACAACTTGCCACCCCCGCTGTAATAATCGTTCTCGTCCAGTTGATAAGACTCATCGCCGGTAAAAATGCCGCCCTCGGTGACGTGTTCAAAATGAGACAGGGCATAGTCAATGGCTTCATAAAACTGACCTATGGTGTGCCAGTGATTGGGCTGGGGCGGCGCACCGGATGCAGCCGGTTGCTCAATGTTTAAAAAGGTTTCGATAGTCTCAGGGGTCATTTTGGCCAAACCCACGAGCAAAGCGTCATCACTGTGGGGTAAATAACCCGGATAGGCAGGCACAAAATGCTCTTTGTTAATGGCCGGATGACCACCAATGGCATTGAGAATATTGCAAGCCAGTATCATGTGCAGCATTTCTTCCATCGCCACACTTTGAATAGCTTGGTAAGCGAATGCATTGCTGCCTTCTTTAATCGAATACAGTGCCGTCAAATAAGGCGGCAAAGTGGCATGTTCAATTTCAATGGCGGTTTGTAAATGGTGGCGTAACCCCTCGAGGGTAGGTATTGTGCCGCACTCACTATATGAAATGTCCTTGCGCACCAACTTGTGGCGTTTGCGTGCTGATCGTTGTTGGATGATTGCATTCATAAGAGTCTACTTTAGGTGATTGATTCTAATTGCTTGAGAATTGATTCAGCGGCCTGGTAGGTCAACGCCGTCATCGTCAGGGTGGGATTAGACGTCCCCAGCGTTGGCATGTTCCCGCAACCGATCAGATACAGGTTTTTATGATCCCAGGTGCGCTGGTTTTTATCCACCACTGAGTTATCAGCCCGGGTGCCCATGCGGTGAGTACCAACAATATGACCTGCGCCCCTGAAGGTATAACCTTGGCCATCATAAGTGACATAATCTGGCTCTGAAGGACTATAAACAGTGAAATTTTCGATGCTGTTGGCCGCAAAAATCTGGTCAGAGACTTTTTTGGCCGCCTGAAAGGACTTGCGCATATAATTCGACGCATCGTACTGAATGACCGGGCGATAATTGTCTAAGCGGTCCTTATACTTAGCGCTGATAGTAATACGATTTTCAGGACAAGGGGGCTGCTCACATTCAAAGTGCAACAGCGTTTGACGCGGCACATTGGCGTTGAGGGTAGCTCGCAAGTCTTTGCCAAACATCCCTTTATTAATCACGGCCTCAGTAACATCAGACCCCGGTGCAAACGTAGGCCAAGACCAGCCCCAATTATCAATGGGTGATATCCAGGCGGCAAAGTCCTTGCGAAAATCACCATCGCGGAAGGTTGGAATATAAGTGGTACACCCCGGCCCACGATATGGATACCCTTTTTCGGGTAACAGTCCCCAGGTTAACAACACCAAATGATCCATCAGATTGCGCCCAACCTGATCGCTGGTGTTAGCGACATTAGATGCCAGCAACAACTTGGCATTTTCAATCGCACTACAGGCCAGAATATAGATTTTTCCCTTGGCGATATGCCCAGTGTATTCGATAGAATTTGGATCAGTATAAGACTTGTACATAATACCGCACACGTCACTGCCACCCTCCTCAATCAACACCTGAGAAGCCACAGCCTGGGTGATGATCTTGATTTTGTCTGGATCCGACTTTTTCAGGGTCTTGAGTGCGTTATACTTAGCCTGCACAGGGCAAATCGGCACACAGCTGGCATTACCTTCACAGCGCTCACCGGTATAACCGGACCAGGTTGCTCCCACAACCTCGTAATGCTCATTATTGTTGGTCAATTTAAGCGATTGACTGGCTCGATCCCAAACCGTTGTACCATAGCGGTAATGGTCGTTCGGAGTCGAGTTGCGCCCCTGGGGCATACTGATGCAACTCACGGTATATTGTTTACCGTACAAAAAAACATCAAGGCCATCAGTATTTTTCATCCAAACCTGATCTTGGTAACTTTGCGGTATTTTGAGCATTGGAAAGACATAATCACGGCTGTAGTTGGTGTGGTTCATGTCTGGCCCTTGCTGACTGGTAACATCGCCCGCCACTCCTATTTCGTTTTCCGCCATTTCATAATAAGGCACTAGGTCTGCATAGCTGATCGGCCAATCAACACCCTGATCGTAACGGGTTTTCATCTGAAAATCGTTAGGTAACATTCGCGGCACATTACCCAGCCAATGCATAGTAGTGCCACCGGGTGCCCGCAAACAATCACTGGCAAAAGGCAAAGGGCCCAATTGCACCATATAACCGGTTTCATAAGGGGTGTGCGCATCAATGTCTAAGACATTAATTGAAAGTGCATCTTTAAGCTCAGGATAAGGGGTATTGGTAGCTTTAATGGTGCTGGCGTAAAACCGCTCAAGATAGCTCTGATAATTGGCATGATCTTCCTCAGGTTTAAGTGCCATCCCTGCCTGCAAACCCGCTTCCAGCATCAGTACCGTTTTGCCCGCTTGAGTCAGTACCTTGGCCAATACAGCTCCAGCAATTCCCGAGCCGACGACAACCACGTCATATTCATTTTCGCTCATAGCATTATTTTCCCATCGTCACATTAAAGGTATCAACCTTTATAGGGCGCTCGGCCCAAGAACCAAAACCCGGTTGTTTCGCCCCTGGCGGGTGGGTATCCGCCGCAGGCCACATCAGTGACTCGACGTAAGATTGGGCGTTGATTTGTGTACTATTGCGGGCATCACCGGCGGGTTCAGGGAACCATTGCCCGATATACCACATCAAAATGATCTGCTTGGCGAGGTTGTTAAAACTGGAGTTTTGCATCAAATGGCTCAGGGTTCTTGCCTTAGCTGCAACAGGGTCTTTTTCCGCCGTTAGCAGCACACTACGGGCCTCAGCAAAAAACACCTCAAGGTTAGCGCCAGTAATGTTCTTCTGCAGGGTAGAGAAATACACCGAAGTCATGCCAGTGCCTTGCAGCTCGATGGCTTCAAATCCCGTCAACCACGCCGAGATGGCCAAAAAAGAATCAAATTCTTTGTTACTCGTTGTCATAATTGCAATCCACTTCCATTTTTTATGTTAATAACAACAGTCAACGATTCTAACCAGGGCAAGATCGCGAACGCTTTTTTGCACAAAAATACATGTTAGATAATCATCCTAGTCTATGCGATGAGGCTTTCCTATTACACGACATTACACAAAGCCAAAATCACCAAACTTAGTTAAGGGGATATATGGTTAGTTAAATGCAGCTAAACAAAAAAATATCATGATCAAAGCACCTTGATGTTATGTGCAACTAACTGGCCGTTTAACGGTACTTATTAGCCGGTTCATCATCATAAAAAAATAATATTCAGAGCAGGCTTGCAGAGCAGCAAGAGGCGCTCGTTTTAAATGGGCTACAAATAGTTGAGTAATTGACGAGAAACTGCCAACTTTCATTCACTCAAGGATATAAAAGACCGGTCACCATGGAAATTATAAGGCGACAGGTATTATCATTTTATGAAAAAAATTAAAGAGACAGTCATCATAAGGCGTACCACTTTGTCACTAATCAATCCCGATTTTTTTTCGAGCAAGGCCCTATATTACCGGCTCTGTGGGAAGCCGTGTTTTTAATCTGGTTGTCTTGGTAATTCCCTTGAGATTTGCTCCCTCGCTACTGTTTCCGATTCATCATCGGGGCAAAGTGATACGCCAGCCTTGATTTGTGTCAATGTTCCCTAAATTATTTTTGCTAGCATAGACAAAGACTAAAAAAGCCAAAACGTTAATTCAGATCAGCAGCCCGTCGCTGATCCTGAACCAATCGGCTCTTTCAGAACCACAGGAGGAGCGGCAAATCAATAATCTCATTGCAACGACAGCATACTGGCTCACACTTTTCCAAGTGCGAGAAATGTCGCGTTACACCGGTGGGTGTATCAATACAGCTCGTCCTTTTGCATACTACCGTAAGGTCTTTTTTAAGAATCAAAGTGAAATTTCTACCCTGGCAAATTTGCAAGGGAAGAAATTGGTCGATATTGGCTGTGGATACACCCCCTATACTGAAGATTCTATGTTTAGAGCTTGCTATGGTGCAGGTATTGAGTTCTATGGTGTCGACCCAATCATTGAAGAAAACATCACGTTCAAAGCCGGTGATTCTGTTTTTACCCGCTTAACAGGTGGATCAGGACGCTTTTCCCCCTACGTCCCGGGTCTGGATCGAGCAATTTGTGCAATGGCTGACGATCTGCCATTTCCCGATAACGAAATTGACACTATATTGAGCTGTTGGTTGATCCCTATTTGGATTAACAAAGAAGAAGAATTGTTAAATATATTTACTGAATTTCATCGGATTCTTAAGATCGGCGGTACTATAAATCTTTACCCATTGCCTGATTGGAATAGTTTTCAATTCAAAAACCGGGCGTTGAAATCGCTACTAAAAAAGTTTAACTTCACCCAGGAGTTTATCTACGAACCTTTTAATTTCCTGTACCCGCCCACAAACCAAATATCATTCAAAAAAATGTGTTAAAAAATAAAGAGGGTCAGTGTCGAATGGCACTTACTTAAGTAATTAAGCCTTGATAAATATAACTTATTTCATCTTTTACGGATGACCATTTTTTATGACTGCTTGTCTAGCCTCTGCTCTGGGTATCATCAATAATGGATAGGATTTTGGTCGGCGTTTGACTGCTCGAGGCTCAATCCATCCGGCCCAATTACCTACCTGTCGTCTGGCGAGCAACGCCAACATTTACTCGTCTACGACTTTGTCTAGCAGAACGTATGTATTCCAAACCTGTACCGCATGTTTAAAACTAAGCTGGCGTGGTAATAAACCATAATTAAAGGCGGCTTGTGACATCAATAGTCGGATTAAATTATTAGCGAGGAAATACGTCCATATTTCTTTTCGACACATGTCAGATGTCTTGCAGCTAATAATATTCATACCTAAGGTGGTTTTAATATTTCTAAAATCAACTTCAACGTGCCAGCGTTTCTTATAACGGGCTCCAAGCGCTTTTTTAGGGTAGTCTTCCACTGACAACATCGTGGTAATAATGGTCTTTTATCCTACGTTTAGTTCTCGGATTATGATCTTATCCGGGCGTATTCATATGCTTTTTGTGTCATCCAATCCGGCTTTATTTTCGATTTAGGAATATCAATTAAGTGATCTTTTTTACCTATGGCTAAGCCTTTGCCAAGGTCGGTAATACGTTTACGCGCACCATGTTGTGCAAAGAACACATCACCCCCTCTTTTTATCATTTCAACCAATAAAAATTAGGTGCCAAAAAAACATCTCCAAGCACTATGCTGCCTTTTTGAAAGGTATCTCGAGCCCTCAACCGTCAGTCATTAACGACGCTTTTTACGGCAAGCTTACTGAGATAGCGGTCATTCGAGATGTAAAAAGTGAACTAAACGTTTGTGCCATTTTGACCAGAATATTATTGCTGGAACGATAAGAGAGGAAAAATATATACGTCTACGACTGCGCAGCCCTTCTAATAATGCACTCATCAGCACCCTATTTATCCTAGTATCGTATTGTTTAGCAAGTGTTGCAGTCTGTTCGTACAAATAGCCCGTTTTGCATGGGGATCTGCGCCCACGCCCTGTTAATTCCTATTTCGCAAATTGTTGCAGTCTGCGGACAAAGTCGGGCATAACCAAGTTGTATGAGGTATAACTACCTTCAACCATCAACTGTCCCATCGGATTGGTCACCCAAAACTTATCATCATTAAGCAGCGGCGTACGTACCTGTTGGGTTTTGACAGCACCGGGATTGACCAGCCAAGCACCGTTGACTAAATCCCAAATATTCCATATTCGACCGGCAAGGTTATCTGGGTTAATGCCGTACCACTTGAACAATGGATTATTGTTGTATCGGTCAAATAATAATTGACCGATACAACCCGAATCTTTAAACCAGCATTGCATATCAGGTTCTGAGAGGGTCAACTGCTGACCGATATAAAATCCTGGTAAATAGACCAAAGGCACACCACAGCTAAATAGTACTTGCGCGGCATCAACATCTTGCGAAAGATTAAATGATGTATTTTCTGATGTGGTGACATTGGAGGGATAACCAGCCGTCCATGTCATGATCACATTTTCACGAATACGGGGTTCAATCAATAAGGCAGAAGCCAGATTAGTTGCACAGGCCAGTCCCATTACATAAATCGGATCTTCTGGGGATGCTTTCATAGCGAGCTTAATCAGGTGGTCAATAGCTTCACTACGCACCGGACACCCGTTGGTCATATATTCGCTGGCTCCTTTGAAAACGGGTGGTTTAATTTTTAGTGCGGGTAACAGTGTATTGATGGCAGAGAAACTGCGTTCCATGCCAACCTTAGGACCAATGGCCACATGGTCATAGCTGCCCTCAGGTCCACCACTAGGAGGATACAACCAATCCTGTGGATTATCACCTTGTGCCTTAATACTGGCAATTTGTCCGGCATAAGAATCGATTACTGCTTGCTCTTGAGGTGAAGGGTTTTTCAGCTTTTGCAAGTCTAGCGCCTGTAGCATCTCCAACAGGCGGCTACGAAATGAGTAAGGCGCAGCATAGATGGCTTCTATATGAATTGTCTTGTCATGGTGGGCTAAAGCCAAATGCGCAAGGGCGAAAAAGTCGTCGACTTCGTTATCCAAATCTGTGTCAATCACCACTCTAAGTGGTTTATTGGCCAAAGTTGGTGAAGTCATGGTTTTTCCTGTGAGAATTTTTTCATCTATGGGTGGAAATAAAGTATTATTGGTCAAGTCAATCATAATTACCTCGTATTAGAATAAATTTTATCAGAGTCAATTGAACCTAAGTTATTGATGAACAAAAACAGTAAAAGGAGCCCTTTTGTATTAAGGGGCACCCCAAAAAAACGGCTTGAAAAAGTCTATTAGCCTTATTGACTTGAATAATCGGTTTCGTTGGTAATACCCACAGGTAGGGTATCTGGTTGCTCATCTTCACCAACATTTTCGGTGCGATAAGCAATAGATTGAGGGATATTTGTTTCGTTTAACATAACGCGAACAACAAAGTTATCATCAGGGTGTTGATCAATCTCTATCAGTAACTGTTGCAACTCGGCATTGGTATTAACAACAGCGCCACGGCCACCTACCATTTCCACGATTTTTTCATAATTCCATTTATTAAGGCGATTATAGGCATATACGTCATTTTGTTGGGGACGTGTTGTATAGTGCGTTTTATTTTTAATCGTGCGGAAAGGGTTGGGGTTTACCAGCATCTGTTCTATACCATAAATACCATTATCAAGTACAAACACCACATTATCGGTGTTGTAATAATTGTGACCCGAGACCGCCTGACAGGTTTCCTGAAACGCACCATCTCCGACAAAAACCAGCGGACGCTTGCTGAAATCGGCAAATTTAACCCCTAATGAGGCTGGCACTGAATAACCTATCGATAACCATGCCGCCGCACTAACAAACCCATCGGCACGATTGATACGCAGATTTTGTGCCCCCAACAGCGGAAATCCGGCATCAACCACAACGCTGTGATCATCGCGCAGATAACTATCTATAATACTAAAGAAGCTGTCATAAGTAAGTTCGTTCGTGCAACCTTCGGCCACCTCTTTCATCAGTGGATCCATGCTGACTTGATAGGGTGCCAATTTAATTTTGGCCATTTCTGTGCTCAGCAGGTCAATAAAATCTGCTAGCACCACATTGGGGTAATATTGGGTGCCGACTTCATCGCCCTTGCTGTTGATTTGATGTCCCACTTTTACCCCTTGGTTATGCGCCATCACCATGCCGGCTGACCATGAGGAAGTGCCTCCAAGATTTTTGCTCGTATTCCATACCCCAAGAGCAATTCGACAACCGGCATTATCAAACAAGTCTCGGGTGCTTTGTGGCGTCGCTTTGCCATTGTAAACCCCACGAAACAACTCATGGCTTTCGCTTAATACCGATTTAGCCAAGATACTGGTCACAAAAGGGGTGTTGGTCTGTTCAATAAGCGACTGGAATTTTTGTTGCAGTTGCTGACGCTGAATTTCAATGCCCCCCCATATAATCGGTGTGCCTCGCTGTTTGACCATGTCGATAGTCGCAGCGACGGCTTTTTTGGTTTCATCAGCGTCACCCTGGTGATGCTGCAATTCGATCAAACCAGAGGGTGCAGGACAATTTTTACGCCAAACATCTTCGTAAAATTCGAGATAACCGGGACGACCTTCTGAGATAATGGCCGTGAGTACCGCATCAATTTTTGATGGTGCTTGTGAGGCATTTTTTATTTGTTCGGCGGCAACCGTCACAGAGCGATAGGCATCAATATTACTCTTTTCATCACCTGTCATATGCGAGTACAGTAAGCCTTCGACCCGTTGCCGTTTTTGATCCGAATAGGTGGGGGCGCCGTTTAGTACCAGTACCCGGTTATGCTCAACAAAAGACCCGGCGAC
>JBKEFM010000006.1:0-50299 GCA_046709505.1 Paraglaciecola sp.
GTTGGTGTTGGTGTTGGTGTTGGTGTTGGCATTAGTAACGCTGTCGTTTACCGCCATCTCTTGATTTTTACCCTTGGCAAATTGTGGTTCACCTTGGCTGTATTGCTCTAACGAGGGGGTGGTACCAATCACTGATAATTGACTTAAGGTATCGATTAAAAAAGCTAAATCTTCTTCATTCTTTACCAGGCGCTCAAGAGCCGGTTTTTGTGTTTCCCATTCAATTCTTTGCTGTTCTAGCATCTGTTTCAGCTCAAAATAATTAGCGTCTGTTGTATCCAAGGAAACCTCAAATGGAGCCTCCAGCATCGAACAACCCGCTAAGGTAGCAACAGCAAATAGTGACCATAAGCGACAGGTGAAATTAGCAAAATACGATTTAGATGGGCTCACAATAAGCGTCCGTTTATGTTGTTATTAAATGAATTCAGGCAATAAATACCTCGAGGATAAACTAGCCAAAGACTAACTTTTCCCACCCTGTTTAAATTTAAGACTCATACCGGATTTTTCCTGACTACGATGCAGAGCGTTAACTACACTAGCGGGTATAAAACCTTGGGCAGTAGAAAGTATTTTTTTGCTGTTTAAAGACACCATACGTGCATTGACCATGACACCATCTTGATGTTTTACCATAGTGCCGCCCATGATGTATTGCACCGGCATATCAGGTTTTAACTCTTCATAATCGCGACTAAAATTAAAATCCCCGTTTGGGGTCACGCGAATATAATCGGAGCTTTTAAAATCCAGTACATTTAAACCAAATTGATGCAACTCGTGCATAAAGCTTTCTGATAATTGGTTACCCAACAAGTCAGTATCATCAAAGTTGCTATCAAGGTACACAAAACTGGTTACCCCAATATCCATACTATTATCTGGGGTATCCATATTAGCGATAAGATCTTGCATGATCCCCTGCACGTAATGATTCACATCGCCCATTTCTGTCTTTTGATACACGTCCTGCATATTGTGATTGCTAAACCGGTTTTGGCCATAAACAGATGCAGTGTCATCAGCGAGTTGGGGAGCCTCTTTTTGCTCATCTGGAGACCAAATAGAGCAAGAAAAACTCAGCCAGCACAAGGCAGATAGACTTAACAGGTTACGTTTTTTCATTTAGGACTCACTTCCAATAAGGACGAGCGATACAATTTTTGGTTTTTAATTTGTATCTGATTAGTATTGAGGCCAATAACAGTATTGGGTATTTGCTCGGACACCGCTGTGACGACCACACCTTCTTGCAAGTCCAGCAGGCGTGCATTAACTGTGGTGTGCTGTATACCTTGAAACAAGGTGCCAACCACCATGTAGCGAACATCCACAGTGTCATTTATCTCACTTTGATCACGGGTCAATATACGTTCATGGTCGGTAAATAAAGAAATTTTCTTGGCCGCGCGGATCTCTACTACTTTAAAACCCCGTTGGGCAGAGATGGCAATCATAGACTCCTGCAATTGCAAACCTAGCATGTTCAGAGAATGATTGGCTCTGGTAAGCGCCAGGCTTTCCAGCTCGGTAAAGCTCACAACCCCAAGTTTGCCATAGGCTAGAGGACCGAGATTGGCAAATAACATGTTTGCCAGATTTTCAGTATGGGTTAGCAGTGTATCCTCGGCGATTGTCTGCCCTTGGGCGGCATTGCTTTGCCCCTGAGGTAACTGGGCACAGCCAGTAACAAGCAATATCAGCAACAAGGTTAGGATTTTCACAGTATATGCTCCGGTGCGTATCACCTTGGCTTTTCCCTTATGTTGTGGGCTTAACCATGTGTCAAAATAAACGCGCTTAGTAAACTCTGATTACCGTTTAGCAAATATTAGGCCATAAAAAAATCCGCTGAACATTGTCCAGCGGATTTTCACTATTTAATAACACTTATTGGCTTGCTAGCTTGTTTAAAATTTTGGAGCTAACACATATTGCAAATAGGTGCCTGGCGGCTTAGGCATAAACCGGGAACTGCTCACAAAGGGCCAGTACTTCACCTTTGACCCGTTCAGCCACGATTGTGTCCTGAATATTATCCAGAATGTCACACATCCATGTCGCTACCTGTTTGGCTTGGTCTTCTTTAAAGCCCCGGCGAGTGATAGCCGGTGAGCCTATACGCAAACCACTGGTCACAAAAGGAGAACGGGGATCGTTAGGCACCGAGTTTTTATTCACCGTGATATTGGCATTGCCCAGTGCCGCGTCGGCCTCTTTACCTGTCATGTCTTTGTCAATCAAGTCGAGCAAAAACAAATGATTGTCTGTGCCGCCAGAGACAATCTTGTAGCCTCGTTCCTGCATAACCGCCACCATGGCTTTGGCATTGATTAATACCTGCTGCTGGTACACTTTAAAGTCTGGTTGCAGGGCTTCTTTGAAGGCAACCGCTTTGGCGGCAATAACGTGACACAAAGGGCCACCCTGGTTGCCGGGAAAGACCGAACTGTTAAGCTTTTTATAGATGGCTTCATCGCCACAGGCCGATAATATCAAGCCGCCACGAGGACCAGCCAGGGTTTTATGGGTAGTAGTGGTTACCACATGGGCATGGGGTAATGGATTAGGGTATAAACCTGCAGCCACTAAACCGGCCACGTGGGCCATATCCACCAGTAAATACGCGCCTACTTTGTCAGCAATGGCACGAAAACGCTGCCAATCTATAATGCCGGAATATGCCGAGAACCCACCAATAAGCATCTTGGGTTTATGTTCAACCGCCAAGGCTTCAATGGCATCGTAATCAATCTTGCCGGTTTGCTCATCTATGCCATATTGCACAGCGTTATAGGTTTTGCCGGAAAAACTCACGTGTGAACCGTGGGTCAGGTGTCCGCCATGAGCCAGACTCATTCCCAGTACGGTATCGCCAGCGTCGAGTAAAGCCATAAATACCGCTGAGTTGGCTTGTGAGCCAGAGTGGGGCTGCACATTAGCGTAATCGGCGCCAAATAACTGCTTAGCCCGCTCTATGGCCAAATCTTCGGCGATATCCACATATTCACAGCCGCCGTAATAACGTTTGTGGGGATAACCTTCAGCATATTTATTGGTCAACTGTGAGCCCTGGGCTTCTAGTACCCGGGGGCTGCAGTAATTTTCAGAGGCAATTAACTCTATATGCTGCTCTTGGCGCTGGGTTTCTAGGGCGATAGCCTGGCTTAATTCAGGGTCAAAATCGGCAATATTCATGTCACGTGATAACATCTGTTTTCCTCGGAAAGCCTTTATACACTTGATTTTTACAACGCCATGGTGCCTGGCTGCATACATTTGCGGCCGCCATGGTATGGCATAAATGTTGGGTAGGTACGCGGGCGATTTAAAATTCGTAAATTAGAGCGCATATTCTAGTCATTTTGCATTTTTTGTATATAGGTTTTGTGCAATGACCTATAACACAATGATGTAAAGATAGATGGCCCCCTTTGCCGGGGCAGTCTATTGACGTTAAACGCGTTCTGCGTCAGGGCTAAATTCCAGTCCTATCTGGCGGCGTATTTCATCCAGGGTTTGCATAACGGCTAGGCTGTCTGCATGGGGCATAAATTGGCTACAGCTTTGCTTTTTATGGATCATCTTCATGGCTTCTTCAATTTGATATTCAAACCCGTTTATTTTGTGGGGGAAGGCAATGTCTTCTTGCAGCTTGTCGTCTTGGTACAAGCTAGCCAGATTACCATTCCAAAAGCAACTGGGAAGACTTATACGCCCTTTAGTACCCATTAGGATCATGGTGTTGCTCGCCTGGGCGTTAATAGTACAGGTAAACTGGGCAAAACGTCCCGAGGGATAGCGCATATTCACCTGGGTATTTTCGTCTACTTTAAGCTTACCAAAACTGGCCATCGCCATTATTTCACTGGGATGTTCCTGCATTAATAGCTGACTCAACGTCACGCTGTAAATGCCTAAATCCAGCAGTGCCCCGCCGCCAAGTTCGGGGTTATGTAATCGGTGTCCCTGCTCATGGCCAAAGGCAAACCCTATATCTGAACAGATATATTGCAACGCCCCAATACGCTGGTCGTCCAGCCAGCTCTTGACTTGCTCAAAGCAGGGCATAAAACGGCTCCACAATGCTTCTTGTAGCAGTAAGTTTTTGCGCCGGGCTAATTCGATAAGCTGGCGGGACTGACGGGCATTGATCGTCAGGGGTTTTTCCACCAACACATGTTTGCCTGCCTCCAGGCACATCTTTGCCTGAGCGTAATGCAGACTTTGAGGGGTGGCGATATACACTATGTCAATGTCGGGGTCCTGCAACATGTGTTGATAACTGCCATAGGCCCGGGGCGCCTGATATCTGTCAGCAAAGGCTTTAGCCTTGGCCATGTCTCTGCTGGCCACCCCTAGTAGCTGGCCGTCCTCAATGCCGGTCAAGGCATCGGCAAACATGGCTGCTATCGAGCCCGGCCCCAGAATCGCCCAATTGTATTTTTTCAAGATGCAGTCACTCCTGGTTATTTAGTATCAGGCTGGGTCGACAGACGATAAAGCAGTAATGCAGACTTTTGCATATTTTGCCCAAAGCTGGTCATATCGGCCACCTCGTCTTTCGTGTGCCCACCTTCCCCCATCAGGCCTAAACCATCCAGGGCCATATCCACATGGGCTGCAGCAAAGGAAATATCCGCCGCTCCCGCTCGGCGAGGGTCAACGGCCTGTACCGGGCCAAAACCCAGATCGACACTTACCTGACTGTATTTTGCCAGCAGCGCTAAATTGCCGGCCGATTGCGCCATAGGTGGATAGCCTTCATCAAACGTCAGTATGGCACTGGTGTGAAGCAGATTTTTGGCGGCAATTTCTTGCATTTTACCCTGGCTACGGTTTAGTTGCTGGGGAGATATAGCCCGTATATCCCCCGTTACCCTGCTGGTTTGGGCAATAATATTGTCTTTACCATAGGCGGTCGCCGTTGAATTTATCTCATCGTTTTCTACTTTGCTGCCACCAGCCAG
The DNA here is from genome assembly GCA_046709505.1 of Paraglaciecola sp. Classification (GTDB taxonomy): domain Bacteria; phylum Pseudomonadota; class Gammaproteobacteria; order Enterobacterales; family Alteromonadaceae; genus Paraglaciecola. The sequence goes on from JBKEFM010000006.1 coordinate 4,974, forward strand.
CAACCCTGGGTTAAAGGTCAGCAGTTTTTCATCCATAAGCTCCAGGCGAAACGTATTGAGAATGCGTGCGGTTTCAAAGATTGCGCCATAGCCGTTTTGTTCGCTAAAAATCTGCGATGAATGGGCAGGTCTTCCTGTGACCTGCAACGACCAGTGCACTGAGCCGCGCCTTGACGCCACAGCAGTACGCACATCGCCGTCGCCATCTTCAAATCCAAGGGCAATGTCAGCCCATTTTCCACCATCGATGATAGCCTTTTTTGACAAGGCCAGGGGTTTGCCACTGAGCTCTTCATCCCCGGTCATCACCACTTGCAGATTAAAGCGCTCCAATAACCCCTGGTGTTTGAGTGCCTGTAAAATAGCGATGATGATCACATCGCCCCCTTTCATATCGGTTATGCCCGGTCCGGCAATATGCTGCTCATCAACCTGCGTGGCACTTTGCAGGGGATCATTTTTGGAAAAGACTGTATCCAGATGTCCTATCAATAAAATTTTTGGTGCATTGGCGCTGTCTTTTCCCTTAAAGGAAGCCCGCAAATGCCCGGCCCGGCCAAATTTATCCCCCCCTAGCCACTTGGTTTCAAAACCCATCTGAGTAAATTGTTGCTGGAATAACGTACCCACCAGCCTGACACCCTTAAAATTCATGGTGCCGCTGTTGATATTAACCGCCGTGGTTAACAAAGCACGGGCCTTGGGAAGCTGCTCATTAATACGCACCACGAGCTGTTGTTCAACCGGGGACAAACTCGCTCCTTTATCCTGCGCCAAGGCGCCCCCAACTAAACCCGTAACCAGTACCCATACCACCAGTGCTCTTTTACCTATCATCATTTTGCCACTCAAATTAACTATTAGTGACTAAGTTACGGTTTTTGTCGGGTGCTGGCAACCTGACAACACACGCAAACTTGTATGTCAGACCAAGCTCAACGCCGCCTGTTGACTGGGGCCTAATAATTAGCAGCAAAATTGCTCAGGGCAACGCATTTAAATTTACACCAAAGCCTTTCCTCTGTGCATGGCAGTGCTTACAATACGCTAAATTAAAAGGAGTCTGACAGATTATGGCGCAATACGTTTACAGCATGAATCGCGTGGGAAAAATCGTCCCGCCCAACAAATTTATCTTAAAAGATATCTCTTTGAGTTTCTTTCCCGGCGCCAAAATTGGCGTACTGGGTATCAACGGCTCAGGAAAATCCACCTTGCTGCGTATTATGGCCGGGCTGGATAAAGACATCGAAGGCGAGGCTATTCCCCAGACAGGATTAAAAATTGGTTATCTACCCCAGGAGCCCCAGCTGGATGAAAGCAAAGATGTGCGGGGTAATGTTGAAGAAGCTGTGGCCGATGTGGCTCATGCCCTAAAACGTATTGATGAAGTGTACGCCGCCTACGCCGACGAAGATGCTGACTTTGATGCACTGGCCAAAGAGCAAGGCGAACTGGAAGCCATTATTCAGGCTAAAGACGGCCACAATTTAAATAACACCTTAGAGCGTGCCGCCGATGCATTACGCCTGCCGCCCTGGGATGCGGATGTGAGTATATTATCCGGTGGTGAGCGTCGCCGGGTAGCCTTGTGTCGCTTGTTGCTGGAAAAGCCCGACATGCTGTTACTGGATGAACCGACCAACCACCTGGATGCGGAATCGGTCGCCTGGTTAGAGCGCTTCTTACATGATTATGAAGGTACAGTGGTGGCGATCACCCACGATCGCTATTTCCTGGATAACGTAGCAGGCTGGATACTCGAACTCGATCGAGGTCAGGGCATCCCCTGGGAAGGAAACTACTCCTCCTGGCTGGAGCAAAAAAACGCTCGCTTAGCCCAAGAAGAACGCACCGAAAGCGCCAAACAAAAATCTATCAAAACTGAACTGGAATGGGTGCGCTCTAATGCCAAAGGCCGTCATGCCAAAAGCAAGGCCCGTATGGCCCGTTTTGAAGAGCTCAATACCGGCGATTACCAAAAGCGCAACGAAACCAACGAGCTGTTTATCCCCCCGGGTGAGCGACTGGGTGACAAGGTTATTGAAGTCAGTCATTTACGTAAATCTTACGGCGATCGACTGTTGATTGACGATCTCACTTTCTCCATGCCCAAAGGAGCCATAGTAGGGATCATTGGCCCCAACGGCGCGGGTAAATCAACCCTGTTTAAAATGCTCACCGGCGATGAAAAGCCTGACTCGGGTGATATCTCTCTGGGGGATTCAGTGCACCTGGCCAGTGTTGATCAATTTCGCGATCATATGGACGGTAACAACACGGTTTACAAAGAGATCTCTGATGATTCAGAGGTGATCCGCATCGGTAGTTTTGAGCTTAATAGCCGGGCCTATTGCGGCCGCTTTAACTTCAAAGGTAACGATCAGCAGAAATTCATCAAGGACTTGTCAGGTGGTGAGCGTAACCGGGTGCATTTGGCCAAGTTACTCAAAGCCGGCGGCAATGTATTGCTGCTCGATGAGCCCACCAATGATCTGGATGTAGAAACCCTGCGCTCCCTGGAAAACGCTATTCTGGAATTCCCCGGCTGTGCCATGGTTATTTCTCACGATCGCTGGTTTTTAGACCGTGTCGCCACTCATATTATGGACTACCGTGACGAGGGTAAAATAAACTTTTTCGACGGTAACTACAGCGAATATGCAGCCTGGTTAAAACAAACTTACGGCCATGACATCACCGAACCCCACCGTTTGAAATACAAAAAAATCAGTAAATAGTCCTGACATTATGCGATCTTTGATCGCTCCATAATGCCATACAAATTAAAGCCGCTTTACATACATGTGTATCGCGGCTTTTTTAGTGCTTATCTAACGACGAAATTACTTGGGTATAAACCAAGCCATAATGCCCCGGATTTTACCAACGGGTTTACTATGCCACCCAGCTGGTAGCCAGTGCAAATATCTTATTTTTCTCCGCTGACTGGCAGTCATACTTTCCTTCCTAGGTCATATCTCCTATCAACACCCTGTCAGTAAAAATGCTCTTATTTTTTCGCAGCAGCCTTAGCCAGTCAAAGTCATTTACACCATTTCACCCGCTTAGGACAATATTTAGCCTCACCATTGGCTATATTTACATTACTTAACGCAGGCAATACCTTGGCAGAATTGGCTATGGGGGGTATCTTGGTGTCATACATTTGCATGGACTGCAATTGGCCCTCTTACTTAGTTAACAACACAGATGGCCAACAGCAGTGGCACGTTTAAATACTATCAAGACAACGGAGAATGATTATGTATGTAGGCCTAAGAGATATTAAGCGATTTACTATAGCTGCAACCGATGGTGATATAGGGGTAACCCAAGACTTTTTGTTTGATGATCGCACCTGGACAGTCAGGTATATGTATGTCGATACCAACAAGTGGTTACCACTGGGGGAAAAAGTGCTTATCTCGCCTATTTCACTTCATGAAATAGACACTGACGAAGAAAAAGTCCACGTGGATTTGTCTATCCAGCAGGTTAAAGACAGCCCCTCTATCGATGAGCATAAACCTGTATCCCTTGAGTATGAAGAACTGCTCTTTTCCTATCTGGGTTACGGCTACTATTGGACGGGCCCTGGAGCCTGGGGCGAATATGCTAATCCAACGGCTTTAGCCCAACCAAAACTGCCCGCCGAGCCCGATGACGAAGAACATGATGACAGTCACCCCCATGCCAACCATTTGCGCTCAATTGAAGAATTGCATGGCTACGAAGTCAAGGCCCTCGACGGCACCATTGGCCAGGTCCATGACTTGATCCTCGATAACGCTAACTGGAACATACCCTTGCTCGTGCTGGACACTAACCGTTGGCTGCCGGGCGGCAAAAAGGTGTTTATCTCTCCCAAACACATCAGTTCCATTAATTGGCTCGAACAAGATGTGACTTGTACTCTAAAGGTCGAAGAAATTGAACATTGTCCTGAATGTGATCACCAGCGATTAAACGAGCCCAGTTATGTGCAAGAGGTCATACGAGAACTGCTGTCGCTAGGGGGTGGCGAAGCCCAATAATTCAGCCCAATGACAAGATAGTGGAGGAGAACATGGTCATTATGTTTATTCTCCCCACAGCCAACCCAACCAACCTGGGAAAATAAACTCAACGGAGTACATTATGCAGGACTCATCACCTTATTTAAAAACCTTATCCGTAGATGGCGAAGATTTTAGTTATTACAGCCTCGATACCTTACCCAAGTCATTTGACGTATCGCGCCTGCCCTTTGCGGCCAAAATTTTGCTTGAAAATCTGTTACGCCACGCCCAGCAACCTTTTGTACAGCAGGAAGATATTGAAAAACTGGCTAACTGGGATATCAATAGCACCACTCCAACAGAAATTGCCTTTGTCCCTTCTCGTGTAGTCTTACAGGACTTTACCGGCGTACCCGCAGTGGTTGATCTAGCCGCCATGCGTGATGCTATGGTTGAGTTAGGCGGAGATCCTAAAAAAATTAACCCGCTCAAACCTGTGGAGCTGGTTATCGATCATTCGGTGATGGTGGATTATTTTGCTGAAAAAGAGGCCTTCAGTAAAAATACCGCTAAAGAAGTAGAGCGCAATAAAGAGCGTTATCAATTTTTGCGCTGGGGCCAGGACGCCTTTGATAATTTCAAGGTGGTCCCCCCGGGCAAAGGCATAGTGCATCAGGTTAATCTGGAATATCTGGCCCGAGTGGTCTTCATCGATGATCCCAAAGAGGACGATGCCAGTGCTGGTCTGCCTAGCCTTTATCCCGATACATTGGTGGGCACCGACTCCCACACCACTATGATCAATGGCTTGGGCATATTAGGCTGGGGCGTGGGGGGCATTGAAGCGGAAGCCGCTATGCTCGGTCAACCTGTGACTATGCTTATCCCTGAAGTGGTTGGTATGGAAATCACCGGTAAACTTCCCCCCGGCACCACAGCCACCGATCTGGTGTTGGCCATCACCGAAACCTTGCGTAACTTTGGTGTAGTGGGCAAATTTGTCGAGTTTTTCGGTGCAGGTGTCAAGCACCTTACCGTTGCCGATCGCGCCACTATCGCTAACATGTCACCGGAATACGGCGCCACCTGCGGTCTGTTTCCTCTGGATGAACAAACCGAAACCTATTTACGCCTCACCGGCAGAGATGAGCGACGCATCAAGATCATCAAAGCTTATGCCCAGGCACAAGGTATGTGGGGCACAGAAGCGCAAAGCGCAGCGGTTTATCACGCCACCTTACAGCTGGATCTAAACGATATTGTCACCTCAATTGCGGGCCCAAAACGTCCACAAGACAGGATACCTTTGACTGAAGCCGCTAGTCGCTTTACCACCTGGTTGTCTGAACAGGAAAAAGTCATCGTTTCTACCGGGGATACCGAACAGGGCCGCTTTGAAAGTGAAGGGGGCCAGCAAATGGATCCCCCAAGCAAAGAGCCGAACTGTGAATATAACGGCCAGAATTTTCATTTAAAAGACGGCGCCGTGGTCATTGCCGCTATCACCAGTTGCACCAATACTTCCAACCCATCAGTACTGATTGCAGCAGGCTTGCTGGCTAAAAAAGCCAGTGCACTGGGCTTGCAAGTCAAACCCTGGGTGAAAACCAGTTTTGCCCCGGGCTCTCAGGTCGTCACTGAGTATTTAAATAAAGCCAAGCTGACGCCTGAATTAGAACATCTTGGTTTTCATCTTGTCGGTTACGGTTGCACCACCTGCATCGGCAACTCAGGGCCTTTGCCTGACCCCATCAGCAAAGCCATTGGCAAGGGTAAACTCAATGTCACGGCTGTGCTATCCGGTAACCGAAACTTTGAGGGTCGCATTCATGCCGATGTAAAAGCCAATTATTTGGCTTCGCCACCACTGGTGATAGCCTATGCTTTGGCGGGTAATATGAACATTGATTTGCTCAATGAGCCTTTGGGTACATCAACAGACGGTATACCGGTTTATCTTAAGGATATTTGGCCAACGAACGATGAAATTCAACAATTGGTCAGCACTGTGGTCACCAGTGATATGTTTAAAGAACGTTATGCCCATATCTACGAGGGTGACGAAACCTGGAACAACCTAGACGTAGCAAATAGCGTGCAATATAACTGGCCTGAATCAACCTATGTGAAAAAACCGACCTTTTTTGAGGGTATAAAGGCCCAACCCAAACCTATCGAAGCCATAGTCAATGCCCGTTGTCTACTAAAATTGGGCGACACGGTAACCACAGATCATATTTCCCCGGCGGGCAGTATTGAACCTGATGGCCCGGCAGCACAGTATTTACGGGAACATGGCGTGCAGGACAAAGATTTCAATTCATTTGGTTCACGCCGTGGTAATCACGAAATTATGATGCGTGGTACCTTTGCCAATGTCAGGTTAAAAAACCACCTTGCACCAGGCACCGAAGGAGGATGGACCACACTGCAGCCATCCGGGGAGCAAATGAGTGTCTTTGCTGCTGCAATGCAATACCAACAACAGCAGATCCCCAGCATCGTCATTGCCGGCAAAGAATATGGCACCGGCAGCTCACGGGATTGGGCGGCAAAAGGCCCGCTATTACTCGGGGTTAAGGTCGTACTCGCCGAGAGTTATGAACGTATTCACCGCTCTAATCTGATTGGTATGGGCATATTGCCCCTGCAATTCAAATCCGGTGACAGTGCTGCCAGCCTCAAACTTGACGGCACAGAACAATACTCCATTGACCCCATCAGCAGTGATCAACAGGAAGTACAAGTTAAGGTTAAAAAAGCCGACAGTGAATTGAGCTTCGATGCACAAATCAGAATCGATACACCCAACGAATTTAGCTATTTCAGTGACGGTGGCATATTGCAATACGTGCTGCGCAGTCTGAATTAACGTATACCCAGGCAACCGATTGCTTAAACCCTGGTTGCGGCAATCGGTCTTTTTAATTTCTGTTAATTTGCCAGCCTTTAGTAGGTAAAGACTGAGCACTTGGCACCGTCTTCGCTATACTGACGCAGTGTTTAAAAAAATATTCGTCAAACAGTACAAATAATCTGACTCAATCGCCTCCACAACAGGCAATGGGTCAAATATTAATTTAACCGTTAATAAGGTAGGTAGCCATGAAAACCAACGTGAAATCATTACTTAGTTCGTTATTATTAGTCAGTATGCTAGCGCTAGGATTGTCAGCCTGCGCTACTGTTGAAGGGGTCGGTAAAGATCTTGAATCAGCAGGCGAAGCGGTACAAAAAGCAGTTAAGGATTAAGAATGCCCTGGGTGAAAGCCTTATGAGTCGTTTGCACGCAGGGACTTTCACATCGTTATCTATTGCAACGAGAAATCAGTACGTCAGATAGAAAATCAGCCGCAAACTGACAAAGGCTAACGAGCTTTGAACCCCTGAACAGGTTTACCTAAATATGTAGCCATGTCGGTTGCATTTAATGGTCGACTAAAATAATAACCTTGAAAAACACTGCACCCCATAGCAGCCAGGATATCCACTTGATATTGCTGTTCAACACCTTCAGCAACCAGCTCCAGGCCCAGCCCCCTGCCCAGCGTTATAATGGTTTGCACTATGCCATCGTTACCACTTTTTTTCCCCAGACCTTTGACGAAGGTGCCATCGATTTTCAGGGTGCCAATGGGTAAGTCCCTCAAATAGGCCAAACAAGAATAGCCCGTACCAAAATCGTCTATGGCCACATTAACGCCCAGCTTGCGCAATTTTTTCAATACTTCTATGGCTAACTCAGTTGACGCCATAAAGGTATTTTCAGTGATTTCCACTTCCAAAAATTCAGGGGCTAAGCCGGCTTTGCACAGCGCCTGTTCAATATGCTCAACACATTGTTGGTCCAGCAGGAAAGAAACGGGCAAATTGACTGCAACAGGGACGATTGGTAAGCCGGCCTCGAGCCAGGCGGCGTTTTGCTGACAGGCTTCATTTAATACCCAGATACTGATTGAGTGCATTAGACCCACGTCTTCAGCCACGGGTAAAAACGCTGTAGGGCTCACATACTGATCGCCATTGTTCATGCGGATCAGGGCTTCCAGACCGATAAAATTCTGTTGACTCAAGCTAATTTTAGGTTGATAAAACAAGGTGAATGCCTTGTTTTTCGTAGCTTGACGTACCTGGGTTTCCAGCGATAATCGTTCAATGGAGGCATCCAGCATGGCATAGGTGAAAAAATGACATTTTCCCGGTCCCTGAACCTTCGCTTTATACATGCTGGTATCGGCATGAAGCAACAAGTTGGCGGCATCAATCCCGTCCTGTGGATAGCGGGCAATCCCAATACTGGCTGAGACATGCAACTGATGACCACCGACCAACATGGGTTGGGTAATTTTATCGATAATTTGCCAGGCAATTTTTTCAATGCTGTTTTTATCTTCTACATGTTCCAGCAATATAACAAATTCGTCTCCCCCCCAGCGCCCCACAGTGTCACTTTTGCGCACGGCCTCAGTTAGCTCTGCTGCCACTTGTTCCAATAGCTGATCACCAATGGCATGACCTAAACTATCGTTGATCACCTTAAAGCGATCTAAATCGAGAAACATCAAGGCCAGTTCAGTGTTTTCACGGCGGGCGTTTTCTATGCCATGGGTCAGGCGGTCGGTCAATAAATGACGGTTGGGTAATTGGGTCAGCGCATCATAATTGGCACGAGTGAATAACTCTGTAGTTTTAAGTTCAACAACGCCCTCAAGGCGCTCGTTGTGGTCTCTTAACTGTTTTTGATGCTCTTGTATGGTATCGAGCATGCTATTGACCCCGGTAATCAGGGTGCCAATTTCATCGGCGGCTCTTGGCGCCAAACGTTTGTGGTATAAGCCCTGTTGTGCAACAGATCCCACCAGTTTACTCAACTGGGTTATCGGCGCCAACATACGCTTTTGCAGGCGCCAATTAAGCAGGTAGGCGAGCAATAAACTCAATACAAACACCCAGATCACTATACGTCCATAACGTTGTTGGCGACCGAGTAAGGAGTCGGTATCTGCTGAGAGCAGAAGATACCCCAGCACATCACTGCCCTGTTGAATTCTCGAGAATAAATAGACATTATCTTGACTAAAAAACGATCCTAGTGTCAGGGTATCAAGACTGACATCCACCGGCAGTCCGGCTCTGCTGTATCCGGCGAATGGGGCCTTATTAGCATCGTAAATTTGCGCAAAGCGCATAGCCGGGTATTGGGCCAGCGATGCCAATATTTTGTGCGCCGCCTCGTTATCATTAAACAACAGGGCCGATGAGCTGGTAGCAGAAAGTAACGTCGCTTTACTTTGCATTATGTTGAGTAAATTATCACGATAATCATCGACAAAAGATGAATAGATAAGGCCCGAAGCGATGGCCAGGATCAGTAAATTAATGGCAATTATACCGAGCAACTGTTTGGTAAAAAAAGATATCGGTTTGCCAAACAATCTAGGCATTATGTTCTATCCTGGCCAACTTCAGTAGTTCCGAACTCACACTGAGATTTAACCCAGCAAGCACATCAATGTTTATTGAAAAGCGTATTTTGCGCTGCAAGGTATAAAAGGTAATGCCGCTATGGGGTTGTCCTACGGCCTCAGATTCCACCACCAACAAACTATGGCTAAGCTGCGACAAGGACGGCTGTACCTGATTTTGTAAATAGGTTAATTCGCAGTTCGCTGCGTTAACGACTTGCTCCAGCTGGATGAGTCGATGTGGTCCGGACGCGTTATAACGTGTGATGATATCAGCCATAAAATCATAAAAAACCACTGTCGTGTCAAGGCATAAACGCAGCGGCACAGGGACTAATGATTGCGCAGCCGGCCAATGGATGTACTTGGTAAAATGTAGCAAATAGGTGGCTTTAATCTTGTTTTCTTTGGACAAGCCTGGTTGCTCCATTGCCGTTGCCTGAGCGGGTAAAATCAACCAACAAGCTATCAGCAAAGCGCATAATAATGGGGGACATTTAGACCGGGTTATCAAAGTAATAGCCTTAAATCACATGGGAAATATTAAGGGCGCTGCGATAGTCCTCTTTAGGCTGTGGGCCGTTCAAGTTCTGATAAAGCGGCTTAGCCAGTTCTACAGTCAGCATTAAATAGTCCGTGAATTCCCAGGTAAAACCGACTTTGCCATAGAGCTTATCGCCGCCATATAACCTGGGATCAGTAATACTGGCCGGATAGGCAAAGGGTGCTTCCACCAGCAGTGCCTCATCTCGACCATGGATAGCCTGACTGTGCATTATTTCAACACCGATAAAGGGTCGCACGCTAGGGCTCAGGGTAAAGTTATAACGCCCTGCCAGACTATAATTATTGCCCAGGCGGTAGTTGCGATCATTTTTGCCGGCTCTAATGACAGCTGACATGTTTAGACTAAAGTCATGGGCACCTAAACTTTGATAACTAAATTGTAACGGAAAATCATAGGTCCCTGAGCCTAACTGCATGGTATAGGGCAAGTGCTGATCACCTGCGGCTCTGGGTGTATCCCCTTGTTCATCAATTGAACCTGTGGGCAAACTCAGGCCAGCGGTAACCCACCAGATATTTTCAGCACTGTTGACTAATTGATGACTTGCGGATAATTCAACATCACCTAAACCTGAGGTGTTAATCGTAAAATTCGTATAATTTGGTATGCCACTGATGTGATCTGTACTTTGTGATAGGTAAGGTATGGACACGTGTACACGCCACTTCGGATCGAATTGATAACCAATAGAAATCACCTGTGCTTGCTGGGTTATAACAGTGGGCACAATAGGAAAATTTTTGCTTGTTCGCACGTCTGGCAATCCTTGCCACCACACCTCATCACGACTCAGAGAAGCATCACCATCAAGGTATCCGTCAAATTCTACCCTCTTGACGTTATAAACAAAGCTCCAGGGCGAAAGACTCTGCTGTTTACCTTGAGTTTCATCAATACTCAACTCAAACAGCTGAACCAGACTCAACTTGGCAAATTCAGACGGCGTACTTTGCCCATAGCTAATGTTTGACATCACAGCATACAAGCTTGTGGCAGAGATTATAAGGTAGGTGGGACAGGCTAATTTCATTTTTTCGCCACTAAAAAACACGATAAATTTCCTTATTTACTGGGCACTTAACTTGCCCTGTCGTTTTTCTCTATGCCAGTATGCCTAGGTTTAAAGGCGAAATATAGATTTATAAACCTGGCTAAAAATTCTTAAATCATCCTATCATGGTTGATAGAAAAAAGTTTAAAAATCAACCTGCTATTTACAAGGCCTCTAAAGCATCACTTAATCTAGATACCCCTATTATTTCGATACCCTTAACCTGTTGTTTAGGCACATTAGCTTTGGGCACAATGGCCCGTTTAAAACCATGCTTGGCCGCCTCGCTGATGCGCTCCGAGCCATTGGGCACAGGGCGAATTTCCCCAGCCAGACCCACTTCGCCAAAGGCAATTAACTCTTTGTCCAAAGCCTTATTGCGAAAGCTTGATACGATCGCCAATAACAAGGCCAAATCAGCACTGGTTTCAGAGACTTTTACACCACCGACCACATTAGCAAAAACATCCTGATCGTTCATCTGCACATCACCATGGCGGTGTAATACTGCCAGCAACATAGCCAGGCGGTTCTGATCCAAGCCTACGGCTACCCGTCTGGGGTTAGCCATTTGTGAATAATCAACCAGGGCTTGTATTTCCACTAACAATGGGCGGGTCCCCTCCCACACCACCATCACTATGCTGCCCGGAGATTGTTCTTCCTCACGACTTAAAAAAATTGCTGAAGGATTGCTCACCTGACGTAAGCCTTTTTCGGTCATCGCAAATACGCCCAACTCATTAATGGCACCAAAGCGATTTTTATGGCTGCGTAACGTGCGGTAACGGCTATCACTTTCCCCGTCCAGCATCATGGAACAGTCGATACAATGTTCCAGCACCTTGGGTCCAGCTAAACTGCCATCTTTAGTGACATGTCCCACCAGGAACATAGCAATATGCTGCTGCTTGGCAAAACGGGTCAAAAAAGCAGCACTTTCTCGCACCTGTGACACGCTACCGGGTGCCGATGGCACATCAGCTACATGCATCACCTGAATTGAGTCAATAACCATGATCGCCGGCTTGTGCTCCAGGGCGAGCTCACAGATGGTTTCAATACTGGTTTCGGCCAGCATTTTTAGCCGTTCCTTGGGCAAGCCCAGGCGCTGGGCACGCATCGCCACCTGTTGCAAAGACTCTTCACCTGTAACGTATAGCGCACTGCGAGAAGAGGCCAATTGACACATTACCTGTAATAACAAAGTGCTTTTTCCTGCTCCGGGAGATCCACCAATTAAAATCGCTGAGCCAGGCACTATACCGCCACCCAATACTCTGTCGAGCTCGGCAAAGCCCGATGCAAAACGGGGTAACGCGGTTAAATCGATAGTATCCAAGGTTTCAATTTTTGCCCCGGTTTGTCCTGCATAACCCCGTAAATTACGCTCGGATTGACTATGAGCTGGGCTCTGAACAAACTCGGTGATAGTGTTCCAGGCGTTACAGTCATTGCACTGGCCTTGCCAGCGCGGATGCTCAGCACCACAGTCGGAACAAACGAAGGAGGTTTTACGTTTAGCCATAAATATTCACTACAATGTGGTTAACTAACGGTGGGGGCGAACCGGTTAAGTAACAACCGTCAGGCCCATAGCGCTAAACAGGCCCTGGCCTGCCAGCAGTGATGTATTATGTAAATTTGGTCATATACTGACAACAGATTATCACATTTGCCAGTCACGCCACATAACAAGTATTCAACTAATGATGAGCCAATATCTGGAACAATACGGTGACAGCATAGAGCAGTTAAAACCTATACTAAATAAACCCGAGGTTGTTCTGATTTCAACTTGGATAGCACAGTCGATATGCAGGAGTGGCCCTTACCTCTCAAATAACGAGAATGCAGAGCCAACGTCGTTGGTATATTTCCTTTGGGCGATCACTGACTAACACGGATTCCTCTTATTTGCAGGAATGACCGGCAAACTGGACTTTATTCTCTCAACACTCCATCCCATCAAAAGCCAATCAATCGCAAGTCAACCCCTCGCCGCCTTCGCTTCTGGCAAGAAACTCATTAGCGAGGTGATAAAAAGTGGTTTTTGCAACAATTCGAAAGCGACGAGCAGCACAATTAATTTATTTCCTGGTCTCCAAGGTAGCCAATGGCTCAGCAGATTTTGGCACTCTTTTCACACGCTGGTAAAAGGAGGCGTATTTGCGATTGGGATCGAAAAGGGGCGCTCACCATAGGTTGATATTCACCATACCCCAGATAATGCACTCAACAAGTTGGCCCAAGATAAACTGGCACAAAATATCGCCGTTTGCGCCATCTTGATGAATATATCCGCCGATTGGGACGGAGGTTTCACTGAATCACTTGAGTTTGGGATAAATAAGCACGCACCAGCCGTCCGCCATCGGTGGGCAACCTATTATTTAGGTGTCACTGCCAATACCCATAACAAGGCATCCAAAGAACCTTGCCTAATGGAAATATCAGCCTGGTGACGCACCACAGGTTTAGCATGAAATGCCACTCCCAACGCAGCGGCATTCATCATCAGCAAATCATTGGCCCCATCGCCCATCGCCACTGTTTGACTGGCGCTTATGCCCCAGCGCGAGGCTAGTTCGACCAAGGTATCGGCTTTAACCCGAGCATCCACTATGCTGCCCGCTACCTGGCCCGTTAATTTGCCATCGACAATAACCAGTTCATTGGCCACCGCCCAATCAAGCTCCAAGCGCTCGTTCAGGTGATCGGCAAAGTAGCTAAAGCCCCCGGATGCTATCGCCAATTTCCAGTGGTAACCTTTAAGTACTTTAACTAGGTTATAAAGCCCGGGCATCAAAGGTAAAGCGCAACGTACCTGGTGTAATATGCTTGCATCCGCGCCGGCTAAACAACCCACCCGACTGATCAGGCTTTGGGCAAAATCCAGTTTGCCTTGCATAGCTTGCTCGGTAACCCTGGACACCTCGTCCCCTACCCCGGCAAGTATGGCCATTTCATCGATGCACTCAACGCCTATAGCAGTACTGTCCATGTCCATAACCAATAAACCCGGTTGGTGCAGACAGGGGGGGGTATCCACCAGGCACAATTCCACCCGTTGCTCGTTAGCCACTTTTTCCAGTATGGGACGCCAGTCCTGCTCGCTATTGTGCTGTACTTTGAGTACGATCCCCTGACCGGGTAAATGGGGCATACGCAGCATTTTAAAATGCAATACAGTAAAGTACTCAGACAAGGATGCACTGGCAGCCAATACTTTTGCCAGGCTTAGCCCTTCGGCAAAAATAACCACACTGACATGACTGCCTTGCGTGATAACGCCCTGGGTATTAATGCTGGCAGGTGAAAAGTTTTCATGTTGGGTGGCACTGATCAAGCGATCTTGGGTAAAGCCGAAGATATCAAAATGTGCATCATCTGCAAGTTGCTCAAGAAAGAGGCTGGAGGCAAGCTGCACAGGGGTAATAGAACGTTCAAACACGACTGATGATCCTTATAATAACAGTTCACGAATGTTAACCAAAGCGTCAGGTGATTGCCACAACCTAATGAACTAAGGTATGCCAACCAAGACAACTCTTGCGACCTTTGCAAAATAAAGCCCAAACCTGGATGCGCCACCCTATGTTAAGGCACTACGTACACTGACTGCCAAGTCTCTTTAGCCAATGGCAACCGGTTGCCCTCTATGCGACAATATGGCGGTCCATTTCAGAAATTATCCACTATGACTGTTGATTTAACCCCCATCGCTATAATCCACACCCCGTACAAGCAGAAATTTGCTATACCCCGGCAGCCTAATTTAGTGACAGCACTAGGAGAAATCGTATTTAACCCCGGATATAAAGACCCCAATATGCTGCGTGGCCTAGATCAATTCAGCCACCTGTGGTTAATCTTTCACTTTCACCAGACAGCCCAGCGAGGCTGGTCACCTACTGTCAGGCCACCACGCTTAGGGGGGGATCATAAACAGGGCGTACTTGCCACCCGCAGTACCTTTCGTCCTAATGGTCTGGGGCTGTCGGTGGTGGAGTTTGACTCGATTTCCCAGCAAAATGGCGATCTGTCGTTATGGGTTAAAGGCGTCGATTTACTGGATGGCACTCCTATTATGGATATTAAACCTTATGTGCCCTGGGCCGATGCTATCCCTGTTGCCACAGGCGGGTTTGCCGGTGAAGCGCCCGCGCAAATGGCCGTCTATTTTAGCCCTCAAGCACAGCAACAGCTTGAGCACTGGCGGCAAACCTATGCCAACTTGCCACAACTAATCGAGCAGGTTTTAGCTCAGGATCCTCGCCCGGCGTACAAAGCCAAACGCATTAGTGAGGAATCTTTTGGCATGTCGCTGTTTGACCTAAACATACGCTGGCAGGTGATAAAAGGGGCTAATTGGGTCTTAACTATCGAACTTCCCCCCCAGGACTAGACAATTTCAACAATTACACGCTTTACACTTTAGCCCAACCCCTACCACTGGTAGAATGTCCACCGATTTATAACCTATTTTTTATTTGAGACCTCATAGCCAATGCGCACTAGCCAATATTTATTATCGACCCAAAAAGAAACCCCCGCTGACGCCGAAGTGATCAGCCACCAGCTTATGTTGCGTGCCGGCCTCGTACGAAAATTAGCGTCTGGCCTCTATACCTGGCTGCCAACGGGCCTGAGGGTTTTAAATAAAGTCGCCCAGATTGTGCGCGAAGAAATGAACAAGGTAGGCTCTTTGGAAATATTGATGCCAGTGGTGCAACCCGCTGATCTGTGGCAGGAATCTGGCCGCTGGGACGAATATGGCCCTGAGTTACTGCGCATTAAAGACCGCCAGCAACGGGATTTTGTCCTTGGCCCTACCCATGAGGAAGTCGTCACTACTCTGGTTAAAAATGAAATCAACAGCTACAAACAATTGCCCCTTAATGTGTACCAGGTGCAAACCAAATTCCGTGATGAAGTGCGCCCACGTTTTGGTGTGATGCGTGGCCGTGAATTTACCATGAAAGACGCCTATTCGTTTCATTTAACCGATACCTGCCTGGAAAAAACCTATCAGGATATGTACCAGGCTTATTGCACTATTTTCCAGCGTATTGGCTTGGAATTTCGCCCGGTTATAGCCGATAACGGTTCCATTGGCGGTAATGCTTCTCATGAGTTTCATGTGTTAGCTGATTCCGGAGAAGATGATATCGCCTTTAGTACGGGCTCTGATTATGCGGCCAATATGGAAAAAGCCGAAGCCCTTGGGCCACAAATCGAGCGCCAACAGGCTACTCAACCCCTGACAAAAGTGGCCACACCCAACGCCAAAACCATAGAGCAAGTCTCAAACTTGTTAAACCTGCCCAACAGCCAATCCGTTAAGACCTTGATTATGCTCGGTGAGCCAGATAAAAAAGGCCAACACTCTTTAGTGGCCCTGGTATTGCGTGGTGATCATCAACTAAACGAAATCAAAGCGGAAAAACTGCCAGGTGTATTTGTGCCACTGACTATGGCCAGCGAAGAACAGATTGTGCAGACCTTATCCTGTAACTTAGGCTCCATCGGCCCGGTTGGCATGACCTTACCCGTGATAGTCGATCGCGACGCTGCGGTCATGAGTGATTTTGTCTGTGGAGCCAACGAAACCGATTTTCACTACACCGGTGTCAATTGGGATCGCGATACAAGCAATTACCAGGTTGCTGATATACGTAATGTGCAAGCCGGAGATCTCTCACCCGACGGTTGTGGTAATCTGGAAATCAAGCGCGGCATCGAAGTCGGACATATTTTTCAACTAGGTAAAAAATACTCTCAAGCAATGGGGTGTGGCGTACTGGATGAAAATGGCAAGAATCAAACCTTGACCATGGGCTGTTACGGCATAGGCGTATCCCGCATAGTAGCCGCAGCAATCGAGCAAAACCATGATAAATATGGCATCATCTGGCCTGCTGCCATCGCCCCATTTGAACTGGCGCTGATCCCTATGAACATGCACAAATCCCCTCGTATTCAACAGGTTGCACAAGAACTATATAACAAACTGGTCGCTGCCGGCGTGGATGTATTGTTTGATGACAGAAAAGAACGTCCGGGTGTCATGTTTAATGATATGGAATTAATAGGTATTCCCCATACCATAGTCATAGGTGAGCGTAATTTGGATGAAAATAAGGTGGAATATAAAAATCGCCGCAGCGGGGAAAAACAGCTGCTGGATATTGAACATGTAGAACAATGGGTATTGGCACTGTAAACTGTTTTGACTTAAGTGTCTGAGGCGCTTGTTATACCCGGGTAGCTTTACTTGGGTATATACCCACGTTAGTTATTTTATACCCTAAAATTAAACTAGTGCTTAATGCCCAAACAAAATAATGCTAATGTTATTATTTGTGATACCCAGTGGTATCACTTTTGCCCGCAAAATAAAGTCGAGTTAACAGATGCAATTGACCTTTTTCGGTGTTCGCGGTTCTACTCCTACCCCTGGTCCCCAATACATCAAGTATGGTGGCAACACAGCTTGTGTGCATATTAAGTTAGACGATGGCACAGATATTATCCTCGATGCTGGCACAGGCATAAGAGAGCTTGGCCAGGTATTAATCCACAACCACAATGATATTCATTTATTGCTGAGCCACAATCACTGGGATCACATTCAGGGTTTCCCCTTCTTCGCCCCTATATACCAACCCAAACGCAATATTTTTATCACGCCCGGTCAAACTGCCCTGCCAGAAGACAACAATATTCTCAAACAGATGAGTGGCAGTTATTTTCCCGTTGATTACCACACTCTGCCATCCAATATTCAGATCATCCCCCAAATGCAAGATATCCATCGTTGGCAGCTCAACAGTGCCACCATCAGCCGCCGGGTGATGAATCATCCGGGCGGGGGCAGCGCCTATGTTATCGAAGCAGACAATGCCAAAGTTGCCTACATTACCGACAATGAACTCTATCCCCCCTATCCCAAGGATACCGATTTTTTGCAATGGGTAGACTTTGCTATGCACGCAGATCTGATCATTCACGACGCTCAATATATGCCGGCTGATATGCCAGCTAAATCTGGATGGGGCCATTCGATAGCTGAAGAAGCAGTGAAATTAAGTATGGCATGTCGGGCCAAACGGCTGGCCTTATATAGCCATGATCATAGCCGCACCGATGACAAAATTGACCAAGTCGAGTCCCATTGCCATGAGCTGATCGGCATTGCCGAAGCCGATTTGGAGTTGTTTGCTGCCGCTGAAGGAATGAGCCTGACTCTCTAATACCCACACTATGTCACAGCGCAATCAATACGCATTATTACTATCGGGAGGAGGTGCCAGAGCGGCTTACCAGCTAGGGGTATTAAAATCTATCAGCACCTTTTTACCCCGCAATCGAGGACTGCCCTTTCCCATCGTTTGTGGCAGTTCAGCGGGTGCCATTAACGCCACTGGCCTGGCGTGTTATGCTTCTTGTTACCATCTGGGTATCAGGAAACTTGAATATGTATGGAAAAACTTCACCACCAAACAGGTTTACACTGCCGGTATAGGTGAAATATACAGCCACTTGTTTTTAAGTTATTTTCGTAACTTCCAGTCTGAATTAAATCAGAAGTACCCAAACAGTCTGCTAAATAATCAACCCTTGCGCCACTTAATCAGGC
This sequence comes from Paraglaciecola sp., assembly GCA_046709505.1. Taxonomy (GTDB): domain Bacteria; phylum Pseudomonadota; class Gammaproteobacteria; order Enterobacterales; family Alteromonadaceae; genus Paraglaciecola. The sequence continues at coordinate 23,701 of JBKEFM010000006.1, forward strand.
AATCCCTGAATTTTCATCGTATTGATCAAAACGTTGCCAAAGGTTATCTGCGCGCCATCTGTATCAGCACGTCTAGCTACACCACACATGATTCTATTAACTATTTTCAGGGACAAAACGAGATCGAGCCATGGCACAGGGAGAAGCGCCGTGGTGTCCCCTGCACTTTACACTCGGAACACCTGATGGCTTCATCAGCTATTCCCATGGTATTTCCACCGGTTAAGCTCGATGGTGAATTTTTGGGTGATGGTTCAGTTCATCAGTTGTCACCTCTTAGCCCGGCTATCCACTTAGGTGCCGAGAAAATACTGGTCATAGGGGTGGAACAGCCTGACGTGGTGTCACGTTTTACCGATATGCAACGCTTTCCTAGTAATATTGCCATAGCCGGACATTTACTGGACACTATATTTGCCGATACCTTACGCTCAGATTTAGAGCGGATGAACCGTATCAACCAGACCATCGCCATGTTATCCCCCGAACAGCGGCAAAAAAGTCCGCTCAAAAACATAGATTGCTTGGTGATCAATCCGACCATCAATTTCAATGAAATGGCTAACAAACATTACCACCACATGCCTGCTGGCATAAAATCTTTGTTGCGCTTGATGGGCTTACACAATAAAGCAGATACAACCTTGCTCAGTTATCTGTTGTTTGAAAAAGAGTATTGCCGGGAGCTTATTGAATTAGGCTTTCAAGATGGTCTGGCACGTCAGGACGAAATACGCAGCTTCCTGCAAATATAGACTAAACACAATTTCACCACTGGACTAACCTGTGAGATGTTGTCCTGTTGACGCGAATGGCCAATAAATTAGCTTAGAGCTGTAACTAAATTCTGTGGTTTATTCTTGAAGCATGGATGAGATGGCCATCCGTTTTGGCAAAAGCGCCTATTCGACCCTGATGCTTCCTGCCGTCATTGAACTTGGTGCGCATATGGCGCGAGTAACTTAGCTAAATGTTAGCCGTATACTGCGACTCTGCCCTGTATGTTACGCTTTTAGTAGAGCAAAAAATGGTCCCATAAGGAACCATTTTAAGCCAACACTGACTCGACTATACAATAAGGTGTTTTAGTCTTCGCTGTCGTCTTCACCACGTATTTTAATTTGCATACCTTTAAGAAAGTTACGCAAAATTTGATCCTGGCATTGGCGATAGTGGCGATTATCAGGCTTGCGAAACAAGGCACTGAGTTCGTGTTTACTGATTTTAAATCCACTTAAATCCATAATTTCCAGCATGTCTTCTGCTTTGAGATTTAACGCGATCTTTAGCTTCATAAGGATAATATTATTGGTCAGTGCTCGCTCTACTGGTGCAGGCTCACCTTCTTTTTTACCCCGTTTGAAATTAATCAACCCATTTAAAAAAAGGGAAAACTGTAAATCTGTACAACGCACAAACTCCGGATCATCCTCTTTACGCAACCAACTGTGTAATTGCGTCTGGTTGGCTTCGTATTCGGCCTCACCGAACACGGCAATCATTTGTTTGTCGCTAAAGTCGAATATATAGCGGATACGACGCATTACATCGTTATTTATCATGGAATTTCCTGTTTGCTGTTAACGCCAAAGCTGAAGGTTTGGCGTTTGAATGTGCATATGATACCCATGTTGATTTTAGATAACGATAAAAAGCGCACTAAATACCAAAATTAACCCACTCTATCTCTGAGCTTAGCTATTCCCAGGGATATTATGCCGCTGAGACCTTAAAATAAGCACACACCCCATCTCTCTGACACCATTACTATAGGGATAACGCTCATGTTTTGTTTACTGAGCAGGATGTAGGCATGAGGTTAGCCTAAAGTGACAAAGACGCCCCAGGGATCAGCGTCCTTCAAGCAACACATTTTCTGCCCGTTCAACTCGTCTTGGCTTACCGGTGATCACCAATACGTCACCCGCCATCAGCACTGTTGTTAGCTCGGGACTGGATAATTCTATATTGTCACGCCTCAGGCCTTTGATTTTAATGCGCATACGGGGAATATCCAGCTGCTCAAGACTTTTACCCACCGCGTAAGCATCATTGGTCAAAATGACCGCATGCATAAATTCCAGTTTGTCCTGGGTGGCGTAGCTGAGTTCTGTTGTTTCGCCAGGGAAAAACCCATGCATATTGCCATATTGGCCTTTTCGCTCCTTGCGAACTCGCTTTAAAATTCGGGACATAGGCACCCCTGATAGATGCAAGACCTGGGATACTAACATCAAGCTGCCTTCCAGAATTTCCGGCACTACCTGGGAAGCGCCGGCCATATAAAGCTCGTCCATGCCATAATCTTTGCGGGTGCGAACCACTATGGGCAGATCAGGATACAGACTCGACACCAGTTGGATTACACTCATAGCTTTAGCGTGCTCATCGAAAGTTAACAATACTAATTTTGCCCGATCAATACCCACCGCGTGCAAAATATCTTTTTGCTTCACATCACCAAAATAGACCGGTTCACCGGCACTTTGGCTTTCCTGGACCCTGACAGGATCCGCATCAACCACTATATAAGGGATAGCCTCACTTTTAAGTAAGCGGCTGACTGACTGACCTACGCGGCCAAAACCAAAGATTAAGACATGATCCCTCAAGCCTTCATGTTTTGCCTCTATAGCCGCATTATCATCAAATTCTGGTTTGGGATCATTGATGATCCACTTTGAAAAATCCGGGCTTCTATCGACCAACCAGGGGGTAAGTGCCATACTCATCAAACCGATACTCAAAATTAATGAGCCTTGGGCACTGGTCAAAATAGCATGATCCACTGCCAGCGCAGCAAGCACAAAACTAAACTCACCCATTTGACACAATTTAAACCCCGCGGCCCAGGCATCTTGTTTGGCAGCGCGAAAAATCCAGGCGGAAAAGCGAATTAACAACACCTTTAACACCAGCATGATAACCAGCCCCAATATGGCCCAATACCACTGATTAGAAAGGCTGTTCAAATCTAACCTCATGCCTATAGTAATAAAAAACAACCCCATAAGGATGTCTCTAAAAGGCCTGATATCAGCTTCTAACTGATGTTTATATTGGCTTTCACCTAACATCATCCCCGCCAGAAAAGCACCCAGCGCCATCGACAGACCAAAAGAAAAGGTCAGTCCGGCAGCCATTAAGGCAACTAATATGGTGGTCAAAACAAAAAGTTCATCGGTACGGGTGCGGGCTACCTCACTAAATATCGTCGGCAGCACCCATTTGCCTACGGACAAGAGTATGCCCACCACCACCACGCCTTTAACAAATGCCAGGGCAATGGCAATGGCGAGGCTTTGGTGAGAGTCAGCAGCCAACAGGGGCACAATGATCAACAATGGCACTACAGCCAGATCCTGAAATAGCAAAATACTGACCGCCATTTGTGCCCTGGGAGTGTTAAGGATACCCAGATCGCTGGTTTGTTTGATAACAATGGCAGTCGAGGACAAGGCGACCATGGCACCCACAACTAGGGCTGCTTTAATACTCAGACCAAATGCCACGCCTAACCCCATAAAAACCAGGGTCGTCAATACCATTTGCCCCAGCCCTACACCAAACACCAGATGCCGCATAGCCAGCATCTTTGGCAATGAAAATTCAAGGCCCAGGGAAAATAACAGAAATACTATCCCCAGCTCGGCAAAAACCTGCATGCTTTCAGGGTGTTCGAATAAAGAAAGTAAATCAGGACCGGCCAGGATCCCGCAAAACAAGTAAGCCAGAATAGGGGGTAAATTAATCCGTTTAAATAACCACACAGTGGTGACGGCCACTGACATCAAAATTAATATGTTACCGAAAATCCCGGGCATAAAATGAAGTGACCTTTTATGAGTAGAGTAATGAAAATTTGGGCATGACTAATGCTTTAACTATTACTTACCGCCCCAAAATAACAATAAGTTAATCTATTCGCCATTATTTCGGCAGAAGAATGTATTGAAACAGCTATCTCAATTATATGATCACAACGTTGGCGAAAATTTTTTCAATACAAGTCCAGTGGATCAGCTTTTGAGTGTAAGTGTTATCAATAGTTTTATTCAAAAACTGTTGACCAGTATAGACTTGTCCGTGTTGAGTGAGTTTTTTTATCAACAGTTACAAAATACGTTACCGTTGTCTGCCCTGAAAATCCAGCTTAATCACACAGATTGCAACTTTGGTGATTTGAATAAAGCCACTAATATTAAGAATTTAATCTACCAAAATTATGATGATACAGTCGCCACGGTCAGATACGGTTTTACTCGGACCCTGGCCACAGGCGACTGGAAAATGCTACAGCAACTGCATAGCTTGTTCAGAAACCCTCTGAGAAATGCGCTGGAACATCACAAAATAAACCAAGTAGCGATTAATGATGGTTTAGGTCACCTTCAGGGGGATAGGGTATTGCTGGCTTGCGCACAGACTATTTCCCGCTGTTTACGGGATACCGACTTTGCTTTTAGAGTGGGCGGTGACGAGTTCTGCTGCCTGCTGACCGACAACGACGCCACCGTCAATGAGCTGGTAGTCCAGCGGATCAGCCAAGCCATTCGCCATCAGCCCCTGTTACGTAAATACAATATAAGATGCAGGATAGGTGGCGCTAATTACCAGCCTGAAGATACTGAACAGAGTTTATTTTCTCGCGCCGATCAGGCCATGTACGATGCCAAGAGAGCCAGACATCAAACCATACATTGTAACTAAAACTGGCTGTAATAACTGCTCCATGGCAGGAAAATGATTGCCGCTTCGTTACCAAACTGGCAGTAGTTGATGTATTTGTAACGAAAACTGCTTGGCTGCTCGATTACTTGCCGCAGACTTTAAGGCCGTGTACAGCGGCTAAAAAATGCGCTGCGCTGCAACCACAGCTATATAGCAGTGTCAGACTAAAGTCCACGCAGTATCGATTAAACGCATATTCACCAACACACTACCACCGAGGATCGAACCCATGACAATTCCCAGGTTAAACGCAGCTATATTTAAGCCTGATGCGACCTCTACTGCGGGGGAGTATGCTTTTGTGCCAGTTGCACGACATAAACTTGTAGAGCAGGCACGTTGCCAAAAGCGAAAGCCCCCCATATCAATGCTGTCAATAAAGCACCAATCTGACTGCCAGCAGTAAACGTAAATATCAGCAATACCACGGCTAACGCTGCAAATATAATCGACAAAGCCTTAACCGGTTTTGCCCACCCACAACTCAATATCTGGCCGTTAGGCGACCATCTCTCCCATCCAATCGAACCTATTGGCCAGCAGCGGTGAAACCTTTCGTCAGTTGTGCCTGGCAGGAAACGCTATAGCTTTACTGTCCAACTTTATGATCGAACAAGATATAGTAACCAACAAACGGCTCCCTATATTAAACAACTGCACTACCCGTTGCCAACGCATGGAGCTGATTAATACCAACCCACCTTAATATCTACTCACTCAGCGATCGATAATATTTGTTTAGCCGGGGTATTAATTTTTCGGTCTACTGATTAAGCGTCAGCAAATTTAGCATCGCCCTGCGGGAAGGTCTGGCAACCTCCCTAGCTGCATTGTAACGTCTATGAAGTCAATCAGCATTCCTTCGACATTACGCTTTGCTAAGGAACTTGCCAGCGCCTTGTGAGTTGATCACATATCAAGGAGCAATGGTGTATACCCAAGTTATCCCTGTGCCACCCTATGCGTAGATTGATGGCTGGCTGATATCCGCTACCGGGCTGGGAGCCTTTAATGCCTGACTGATATGTTGCAGATGGGGTAACAACGCGCTTGATGCATTTATTGGCTGACTACTAAACTAAGGTGTTGTGATTTTTTTATGTTAACTCAGGACGATAGCTTAAGGTTAGGGTTTGCCCTACCCTTGCCGAACTGGCCTGGCTGGGGATCAGCTGCCCGTTAAGTATCACGCCAAGAATATGATCCTCATGCATGATAATAGCCACTTTATCTCGCCGCCAGGGCGGAATACCCCACAACTTGAACCATTGTTTGAGAGGCTTGCTGTGAGGACTTTGTGCGGGTTTAAATTTATCACCATAGCCGCCAAAACGCACTTGCACCTGCTCTTTAAAACCCACAAAGGTAGTGGAATTAGCCCCTCTGTTATCTGGGGCACCACCCGTCACCAAATGCAATCGTCCTAACTGCTGGGGTAACGGTATGTCCTGATGCTCAGCAAAATCTACCTGGGTGCCAGATAAATCTACTGACAGGGGCAGCAGGTATAGCCGTTGACGAAAACGTCTACACTGCCAGGTTTGCCATTGTATCAGGAGGTTGGCATCGTCTGATGCATTGACTAACTGCCTGATAAGCTGCTGTAAAATCGCCTGAGACGGACTTTGCACCTGTTGCTGCGCCAGCCATGTCCTGACCAGCTGTCTTTGCCAGGTTTCACTGAGCAAATGCAATTGAGCGATATCCAGGGAATGATCCGCCGCGCACAGAGCGATTAATTTCTGTTCACAAACTTCGTCCAGTAACAGCTGTTGCTCAGCACATAATTGGGCACTGCGAGCCACCGAATAGGCAAATTGAGGCCAGCGGTCGTTTAATAGCGGCAGAATGTCGTGACGCAAAAAATTACGTTCAAAATCAGTGTCTTGATTAGAATCGTCTTCTTGCCAGCTAAGGTTAAACTCACGGGCATAGGTAAGGATCTGTGCTTGGGTACTGCCCAAAAATGGCCGGAAAAACCTCACCTCCCCAGCGGTGTCATCTTTGCTGACACCCAGGCGCGCCATACCCGATAACCCTTTGGGTCCTGCACCGCGTTTAAGTTGCAGTAACACCGTTTCAAGCTGGTCGTCCACATGCTGACCAAGAACAATAATACTGCCAGGCGGGGCCAACTCAACTAATTTACTGTACCTGACTTGTCTAGCCACAGCTTCTAGGCTGTGACGAGGCTGTTTGGTAACCTTTACCTTCGCACCTTCAAACGGCACCTTAAGCGCCATGCACACCTTTTGGCAATGCTGCTGCCAGGCATCCGCTTTTAGATTGAGACCGTGATGGATATGAATGGCACTTAATGAAAAATCTGCGGGACGAGTCCGCTCTTGATCCGCCCTCATACCAGCCAGGGCATGTAACAACACATGAGAGTCTACGCCACCACTATAAGCAACCACAAGGGATAAGCGGGACTGCTGGGGAAGCTGGGCAATCAGTGCTGAAACTTGTTGCTCTATTTGTTGGATCAAGCTCATCAGCTAAATGTTAATCCAGCGGTCAGAGGGCTCAAAACCATCCCTAACCGCCATTGCTCTTCATGGCTGTTTTTAACCATCAACAACTTGCTTAACAATAACCGAATGACATTAAACGTTCGTAACGCTGCTCGAGCAAATCATCCGTACTGAGGGTTTGTAATTGAGCCAGTTGTTGCTTGAGTGTGGCCTTAAGGTTAGCGGCTGCAGAATCGTGATCCCTATGGGCACCCCCTAATGGTTCTTCTACTATGCTATTTATCAAGCCTAGCTCTTTGATTTGACCCGCAGCTACCCCCATAGCTTCTGCGGCGAGGGCTGCCTTGTCTGCACTTTTCCACAAAATGGACGCACAGCCTTCAGGAGAAATCACCGAATAGGTACTGTACTGTAACATGTTAACCCTATCACCGACCCCAATCGCCAAGGCGCCACCAGAACCACCTTCACCGATAACGGTGCAGATGATTGGCACTTTTAAGCCAGCCATAACCTTCAGGTTTCGGGCAATAGCCTCACTTTGCCCCCGCTCCTCTGCACCCACTCCAGGGTAAGCACCAGGGGTGTCGATAAAGGTAATAATTGGTAAATGAAAACGCTCCGCTGTTTGCATCAAACGCAAGGCTTTACGATAACCTTCTGGTTTGGGCATACCAAAATTCCGTTTGATCTTTTCTTTGGTATCCCGACCTTTTTGGTGACCAATAACCATCACTGGCTGCTCATCTAGCATGGCCAAACCACCCAATATGGCTTTATCGTCGGCAAAGGCTCGATCACCGCACAATTCGTCAAAGTCAGTAAATATACGGGGGATATAATCCAGGGTATAAGGCCGCATGGGGTGACGGGCTAATTGTGAAACCTGCCAAGCGCCCAGATCCGAAAAAATCTTTTTGCTCATCTCGGCACTTTTTTCTCTTAGTTTGGTAATTTCTTCTTCAATGCTAATATCAAATTCACCACCCTGGTTTACCTGACGCAAGCCTTCGATCTTCCCTTCGAGATCGGCGATCGGTTTTTCGAAATCCAAAAAGTTCAAGCTCATTCCACACCTAATTTATTATTCGTTAACAAATTTATTGTTCGTTTAAATCAATGGAATTCCAGCGACACCTGTTGGGAACCCAACAGTTGCTGCAATTCAAACAGCAGTTGGTCTTCAGGGGTAATATACCACTGGACACCAAAGGCTAAAGAAACTTCCACATCAGGATGCGTGATCCTGGTTTGTACCGGACAACTGCCACCTTGGTAAGGAGATAGTATTGCTTGCAGTTTAGCGACTGTTGAGGCATTACACCAGTCGGACTCAAGTTGCATGCTTAAACACTTAACGTTTTTCTCCCTGGCCTGGACGATATCCATGGCATCGCGAGCCGCTATTGTATTGCCCCCGGAGAAATCATCAAAGCTGACCTGTCCACTTATCAGCAAAATCTTGTCAGGTTGCAGTATTTCTTCGTATTGTTCAAATAAGTCTGGATAGAAACGAGCATCGATTCTGGCACTTTTATCATCCAGAGTAACGATAGCCCATCTGCGCCCCCGTTTGTTGGTCATCACCCGTACTCCTAAAACCAGACCAACGGCAAAAGCAGTTTGATCTTTATTAGTGGGTTTGAGATCGACCAAACGTCCGCTGGAATAATGTTTTATTTCTTCAAGGTACTGATTAATAGGGTGACCGGTTAAATATAGACCAAGAGTAAGTTTTTCCCCGTCCAGCCAAACCTTTTCTGCCCATTTTGCCACGCTAGCAAAAGCTTGTTGCACCTGCTCAGGCTCGGTGGTCAATAAACCAAACATATCTGATTGCCCATGGGATTCAGCTTTGGCGTGCTGGTCTGCTGCGGCTATGGCATCGGGCAGAGTTGCCATGATGGATGCCCTGTGTGGACCCAATGTATCCAGGGCGCCAGCATAGACCAGTTTTTCAAGAATGCGTTTATTAATCTTTTTAATATCCACTTTGGCACAAAAATCAAACAAATCGGTGAATTTATTATGCACTTCTCGGGCTGAGATGATCGCCTCTATAGGTCCTTCACCTACCCCTTTGATGGCACCAATGCCATAGACAATACGACCTTGTGAGTCCACGGTAAATTTATAACTCCCGGCGTTAACATCAGGGGGCAAAAGAGTGATCCCCATGCGTTGACACTCATCCACCAGGGTCACTATCTTGTCGGTATTATCCATATCAGCCGACATGACTGCGGCCATAAATTCGGCGGGATAATGAGTTTTTAGCCATAATGTTTGGTAGGACACCAAGGCATAAGCCGCGGAGTGAGATTTGTTAAAACCATAACCGGCAAATTTTTCAACCAAATCGAAAATCTTGATCGCCAAATCCGGATCGATATTGTTATCTTTAGCACCGGTTTCAAAGGACTCACGCTGCTTGGCCATTTCTTCTGGTTTTTTCTTGCCCATTGCCCGGCGCAATAAATCTGCGCCCCCTAGGCTGTAACCAGACATTTCCTGGGCAATCTGCATAACTTGTTCCTGATACAGGATAATACCGTAAGTGGGTTGCAGTATTTCTTTTAAACATTCGTGTTGATATTTGGCATCAGGATAAGAGATTTCTTCCCGCCCGTGTTTTCGATCAATAAAGTTATCAACCATGCCCGACTGCAATGGGCCAGGACGAAAAAGAGCAACCAGAGCAATGATATCCTCAAAGCTATCGGGTTTAAGGCGCTTGATTAGATCTTTCATACCCCGAGATTCAAGCTGAAAAACGGCAGTGGTTTCTGAGCGCTGCAGTAGTTCAAAACACTTGGCATCAACCAATGGGATAGCCGTAATATCGATATCGACACCACGGCCACTGGCAATCATATCTATGGTCCATTGAATGATTGTCAGGGTACGCAACCCCAAAAAATCAAACTTGACTAGTCCGGCGGTTTCCACATCATTTTTATCAAACTGAGTAACCGGATTTTTACCTTCATTGTCACAATACAATGGGGCAAAATCGGTGATCTTAGTGGGAGCAATAACCACGCCACCTGCGTGTTTACCTGCATTACGTGTCACACCCTCAAGGATACGCGCCCTGTCGATAAGATCTTTAACGTCTTCGTCCTGGGCATAAAGTTCAGGCAGGCGCGGCTCTTCTTCGAAAGCTTTAGCCAGGGTCATACCCGGTGTCGGGGGGATCAGCTTGGATATGCGATCAACAAAACCATAAGGATGGCCCAATACCCGGCCCACATCTCGTATCACAGCCTTGGCGGCCATAGTACCAAATGTGATGATCTGGGACACAGCATCTCGGCCATACAATTGGGCGACATGATCGATAACCTCATCTCGCCTGTCCATGCAAAAATCGACGTCGAAATCCGGCATCGATACCCGCTCAGGATTTAAAAAACGCTCAAACAGCAAATCGAATTGCAGGGGATCCAAATCAGTGATCCCCAAAGCGTAGGCAACCAGGGAGCCCGCTCCTGACCCACGTCCTGGTCCAACGGGAATGCCGTTGTCCCGACTCCACTGAATAAATTCCATAACGATGAGAAAGTACCCCGGAAATCCCATCTGATTGATCACCACTAATTCAATCTTCAAACGTTCGTCATAGAATGGACGCTCAGCCTTAAGTTGTTCCTCATTCGGGAACAGAAATGCCAGACGTTTTTCCAGGCCTTCTTCAGATACTTTTACCAAAAAATCGGCGATAGACATATCGCCAGTGGGGAAATCCGGTAAGAAATAAGTGCCCAGCAGGACAGTTACATTACAACGTTTGGCAATTTCTACCGTGTTTTGAATCGCTTCTGGAATATCAGTAAACAACTCGACCATCTCTTCACTGCTGCGCAGATATTGCTGAGCGCTATACAGTTTCGGTCGACGGGGATCATTAAGGGTATACCCATCATGGATAGCGACCCGAATTTCGTGAGCGTCGAACCCTTCAGGTGCAATAAAACACACTTCATTGGTTGCGACCACAGGTAAGTCATGTTCACTGGCCCACTTAACAGCGCGGTGCACATAATCTTCTTCCCCTTGACGTCCGGTACGGGTCAGTTCCATATAAAAACGATTGGCAAAATGCTGCTGATAGAATTGCGTTGCTTGCTGAGCTGCGGGCACATTACCTTTGGTCAAAAATAAGCCCAGGTCGCCCAGGCGACCACCACTGAGAATAATCACGCCTTCGTTATGCTCAACCAACCACTGCTGGTCGATCACCGCTTTATCTTGAATGCTGCCACGTAAATAGGCTTTGGAAATTAATAGGGTTATGTTTTTATAACCCTTGTTGTTAGCGGCCAATAAGGTAAGACGGAAAATAGTCCCATCTAGGGCTTCGGATTGCACCCAAAAGTCGGTGCCAATAATGGGTTTAATACCATTATCGTGTGCCTGGCTGTAAAATTTAACCAAGCCACACATATTCATTTGATCGGTAAGGGCCACCGCTGGCATATTCAAAGATTTGACATGGGCGATAAGCGGCTTGATTTTATTCAAGCCGTCAAGCATGGAATAATCACTGTGCATTCTGAGGTGCACAAAGTTACTTTCAGACATTTATTTTCCTGCTAGTTGTCCATGGCGGTTCACAAGTGACTGCTGAACAGGCTTAAAACTCATTCGATATTCTGCCAGGGGGCCGAGTTCGGCAAGTTTTTGCATATGTAGTTTAGTGGGGTATCCTTTGTGCTGAGCAAAACCATAAGCAGGATAACGTAGATCCAAGGCTACCATCTCTGCATCCCGGGTTACTTTAGCAATAATAGAGGCGGCAGAAATTTCAGCAAACAAACTGTCGCCCTTGATGACAGCTTCACTACAATAGTGCCAATCCGGGCAGCGATTACCGTCTACCCTGACATGGTGAGGCTGAATAGATAATCCTTGTACCGCCCTTTTCATGGCAAGCATAGTGGCATGTAATATGTTTAACTCATCGATTTCTTGAGGCGAGGCTCTGCCAATAGACCAGGCTAGTGCGTGTTGGGTAATTTGGCTAAATAAGCTTTCACGCTTTTTTGCAGATAATTTTTTCGAGTCAGCAAGCCCCGGTATGGGCTTGGAGGGATCTAAGATCACAGCAGCGGTAACCACATCTCCTACCAATGGCCCGCGGCCAACTTCATCGACCCCGGCGATATAATAGCTCATATTTGGCCCTTTGCCTCCATTGTAATCAGGTCAATCACCGCCTGGGCTGCTTCACTGTCAGCATCGCGTTTTAAAAGCAGATGCAGCTCACTAAAACGCTGCACCAATGAATCTCTGGCGGTGGTGTTCTCATTAAAAAAGGGTAATAAGTGAGCAATGATATTGTCAGGATTAACCTGGTCTTGTAATAATTCAGGGATCAATCGTTCATCGGCTAATATATTAGGTAACGCAAAATATTTTGCCTTATAAAGGCGCTTCATCATCTGATGGGTTAACCAATTGAGTTTATATGCGGCAACCATGGGCCGTTTACAAAGCATGGCTTCCAGGGTGGCCGTACCTGAGGCCAACAATACTGCATCTGCAGCGATCATCACCTCACGAGCATGGCCGATGACTATTCTGTGCTTCACAAGCAAGGGATTTACCTGTAAATAGTTTTCGACCTGTAGCTTACGTTGTTTGTTTACCACAGGGATTAACACCGTTAGCTCGGGAACATGTGCGGTTAATCCCACTGCACTTTGCATGAAAATACCCAGTAACATTTCCACTTCGCTGTGTCTGCTGCCGGGTAACACAGCTAATACTTTGGCTGTGGGTTTCACATCCAGGAATTTACGGGCAGCAGGCTTGTCGGGCACAAGTGGGATAGCGTCAGCCATAGTGTGGCCAACGTATTTACAGGGAATGCTGTGTTTGTCGTAGATGGGTTGCTCAAACGGGAAAATACTTAAAACCAGATTGGTTGCTTTACCAATAGTGAATATGCGCTTTTCACGCCAGGCCCAAACCGTTGGACTGACATAATGAACGGTTTTGATGCCCATTTTTTTAAGTGGCCGTTCAAGACGCAAATTAAAATCCGGGGCGTCGACACCTATGAAGATATCAGGTGGATTGCCTTTGAAGTATTCAAACAGACTTTTACGCACAAATAGCAGCCTGCGGATCCGTGACAATACTTCAACCAAGCCCATTACGGATAGTTCTTCGATGTCGAAAATGGACTGGCAGCCTTCGGCTTGCATTCGTGGCCCCCCAATGCCTTCAAAAACAGCATTAGGGTATTGGCTTTTGATGCGGCGAATTAACCCGCTGGCAAGGATATCACCTGAGGTTTCTCCAGCTACAATGGCGACTCTAATCGCTTGCTCGCTCATGATTTAGCGCACAATACCTCTTGCAGAGGAGGCGACAAAATCTGCTAATATTTGCACTTCAGGGATGTTTTTGGCCATCTGGTTGAGTAACTCCACAGCCTCTTCAGCTCGATTACCGTTACGATACAATATTTTATAAGCTCGGCGGAGCTGCAAAATAGTGTCGTTGTCGAAGCCGCGGCGTTTTAAACCTTCGCTATTGATACCATGGGGAGCACTTTTTTCACCGCCGACCATAACATAGGGGGGGACATCCCGTAGTACTATCGCACCGCCTCCCACAAAACTATGTGAGCCGATATGACAAAACTGATGGTAGGCACTCATGCCGCCCAATATCACCCAATCGCCCACATGCACATGCCCGGCCAAGGTGGCGCTGTTGGCTAAAATGCTATCGTCACCTATCACGCAGTCGTGAGCAACGTGAACATAGGCCATAAGTAAGTTATTTGACCCGATTTGGGTCAAACTTTTATCTTGAACTGTTCCCCGGTGCACGGTGACTGATTCACGAAATACATTATTGTCTCCGATGATCAGTTCAGTTGGCTCACCTGCATATTTTTTATCCTGACAATCTTCACCTATTGAACCAAACTGGAAAAAACGATTACCCTTACCAATAGTGGTGTGACCTTTTACCACAACATGGGATTCCAGTACGGTATTGGCCCCTATTTCCACATTTGCCCCAATCAGACAAAACGGACCCACTTTGACATTGTCCGCCAATTTAGCCGTTGGATGAATGACTGCTGATGGATGGATCACAATTAAAGTCTCCGCATAGCACACATAAATTCAGCGACACACACATCTTTGCCCGCAACGCTGGCGACACCATGGAATTTCCAAATCCCGCGACGCTCTTTAATCAAGGTGATCACCATATCAAGGCGATCACCGGGCACGACAGGAAGTTTAAAACGCGCTTTGTCTATACCCGCATACAGATATAAATCATCGCTGTTACCTGCGGTTTTAAATCCCAGCACACCAGCAGCTTGCGCCAGTGCTTCGAGGATCATCACCCCTGGGAAAATGGGTTTACCCGGAAAATGACCGGTAAAACACGGCTCATTAAAGGTAATGTTTTTATAAGCCGAAATTGATTCCCCCAGCACGTAGTCTGTGACCCGATCAAGTAATAAAAATGGGTAGCGATGGGGTAAGAGCTCAAGTATATCTTCAATTTCAAGCTGATTTGTATTTTTAACCAACAGGTTATCTCCTCAATAAAGTAAATGCCTACTACGGATTACTTATTTTAATTGCGATTTTTCTAATGTTTTGACACGCTGATTGAGGGTGTTAAGATTACGCAGAACAGCCGCATTTTTACGCCACTCACGATTTGCAATGGCTGGCATACCCGATGAGTATACGCCTGGCTGATCGATACTTTTAGTGATCATGCTCATACCAGTAATATGTACATTGTCACAGATATTGATGTGTCCATTTATACCTACCAGGCCGGCAATACTGCAATTACGGCCTATGCTGGTGCTACCAGCTACCACTGAGCAAGCTGCCATAGCCGTATTTTCACCAATGACCACGTTATGGGCAATTTGACATTGATTGTCGATAATGACCCCGTCAGATATCTCAGTATCATCCAGTGCACCACGATCTATGGTCGTACTAGCACCTATTTCGACCCTATCGCCAATGATAACGCTACCCAGCTGCGGGATTTTTATCCAGGACCCTTTATCATTCGCGTAACCAAAGCCGTCGCTACCAATTACAGTGGCTGATTGTATCAGGCAATTCTGGCCAACTTTGACACAGTGATAAATACTGACATTCGCCCACAGCTTGGTATTGGCACCAATATGGGCATCTTTACCAATAAAACAGCCTGGGCCTATTTGCACATTATCCTCAAGCTTCACACCACTTTCAAGTATCGCAAACGGACCGATACTGACGTTGTCGCCTAATTTAACATTATCAGCAATAACGGCATGGGGTGAAATATCTTGCGCGGAGTCAGGTGTGGTATCCAGTAACTGCGCAGCCAAGGCAAACCCGATATAAGGATTATCCATCACCAGAGCTGAACAAGGACAGTGTAACAAATCAGCAGGTTGCAAAATCACGGCCTGAGCGGTCGTTACTTCAAGCTGGCTACGATAGCGACTATTGGACAAAAAAGAAATCTGACCCATGGCCGCTGATGCTAAGGTCGCCAGGCCGCTGATAACGGTATTTTCGTTATCTTTACCAACCAGGTGCAACTGCGCCCCAATATGCAATGCCAATTCTTGTAAGCTAACAGTGTGCTTCAATGGTTACCCTTATTAAACAGATTTATTTCAATGCAGCACCGTTAATTACTTAACTTTGCTAACCTGCTCTAATACTTTTTTCGAGATATCGTGATCAGGATTAATAAAAGCGACTGCATTGGCGTTTAAGATAACGTCATATTTTTCTTTGGCCGCAATAACATCAATAGATTGTTTAATAAAACCAAGGAGTTTATTTTGCTCTTCTTTTAATCGACCCTGTACTTCTTCTTGCAATGGCTGAGCCTTAACGTTGTATTGCTCGCGCAGCTCATTAATTTTCTTTTCTAGTTCTGCTTTTTCTTTGGTGCTCATAGTGGCCGCATCACGCTGATTTTTTTCAAGGTAGTACTTGATATCTTTTTCCAGACGGCTGACTTCTTCCGTTTTATCTTTAAACTCTGCGGCAAGGTCCTGTTGGATGCTCGCGGCCTGAGGCATAGACTGAAAAATACCTTGCACGTTAACAGCACCAATCTTTTGTTCGGCCATGACGTTAGAACTTATTACTGCGGCACTCATCAATGCACCGGCAACTACACTTTTACTAAATCTTTTCAAAATAAACTCCAATTAATGATACTTAATTAAGCAATAACTCAGGTTAATGCTTTAAAATGTTTGACCGATGTTAAAGGAGAAAAACTTAATGTCGTCCCCTTCTCTTTCCTTAAGTGCTCGGGAAAAGCTGAACACCATAGGCCCCATAGGTGATAACCATTGTACAGAAACGCCAGCAGAAGCTCTATACAGAGCATAGTCGCTATAATCAGCTAATGGGTCACTGTTATATGTCTCATTCACCTGCAAGTCTTTATATCTGTCATACCTGAACTCCGTATCCCACACATTGCCCACATCAAGAAATAGGCTACTGCGCACTGAATTATCAAAGTCGGCTTCAACAAAAGGTGTGGGCACTATTAATTCAAGCCCACCGAGGATCATAGCGTTGCCCCCTAGTGAGCGGGTTGAAATAGTTAACGTATCAGATGCCGGATCACCATAAATGATATTGCCATCAATATCGCGGATAACAGAGGGGGTCAATTGTACGCCACGGGGACCCACGGTATTATTTTCAAATCCCCGCAGAGAATCACTGCCACCGGCACCAAAGTTTTGGTTAAAGGGCAGAATTTGGTCAATACCACCAGCTGTACCATAACCGTTACCGTAACCCAATTTCAGACGGGCCAAAAATGACCAACGCTGGTTTTGCGACAAGGGAAAATAAAACTTGGTATCCACTTCAGTCTTAAAATAATTGACGTCAGAATTGGGCGTTGTGATACTAAATGAGGCTCTTTGCGACGAACCTGCTGTGGGAAACACACCCCGGTTTAATGTAGAACGTGACCAGGCCGTTGAAGCTAGAAAACTTTGATATTTAATGGATGCGTCAGGATTATTAATATCTACAAACTGATTATAGAAACGGGTGGTTTGCTCATAGGAGGTATTTTGAAATAGCTCCACATTACTGTAGGTCAGCCCGAAGTTAATACGGTTAAATTCATCTATGGGATAACCTATGTTACCGCCCACCGAGTATTGCTTGGAGTTGTACTGAATAAAACCGGCATTTTCACCATCAAATTCACTGTATCCTATGGAACCGCCCAGGCTGATACCATCTATAGTAAAATAGGGATCTGTATAAGAAATCTGTGCACTCTTTTGATAAGTGTTAGTACTGACATTGAGACCAATACGCTTGCCTGTGCCCAGGAAATTATCCTGCTGGATACCCGCCTGCAGACTCAGTCCTGTTCTGTCACCGTAACCTATACCAGCATTAAAAGAACCAGAAGCCTGTTCTTTAACCGTGAAATTAACATCTACTTTATCGTCCTCACCTGGCAGGCGAATAGTTTCGAAATCAACACTTTCCATATAGGTCAGACGTGAAAGTGAGTTTTTTGATGACTCAAGTGTGGCGTTAGATAACCAGGCACCTTCCATTTGATTGACTGATTGACGTAATACGTCATCCGCTGTACCTATGTTGCCCTCAAAATTAATTCGCCTTACGTAGATGCGTTTACCCGGATCCACAGACAAGCTCAATTTCACCGTTTTGTCTTCTTCATTGATATCAGGAATAGTGGTTACAGTAGGATAGGCATAACCAAAACGGCCCAGATATTTGCTGATAAACTCTTCGGTGTAAGTCACTTCTGCCTGGTTATAAAGCTCACCAGGAGTAATAGGTAGCACCAGTTTCAGGTATTCTTCATGGCCAAGTAGATCGCCTACTAGTTCCACTTCAGATACTTTATATTGCTCACCTTCTTCCACATTTAGGGTGATATAAATACCAGATTTTTCAGGTGTCATAGAGACTTGGGTGGAATCGATATTAAATCGCAGATAACCCCGGTCTTTATAATAACTGGTAACCGTTTCCATGTCCCCGGACAGGGTTTGCTTCTGGTAACGGGTTTCCGACAGGAAGTCCCACCAGGGAGAATTGAATTTGAGCTCCATTTGTTCAAATAAAAATTCGTCGGCAAAGACTTCGTTACCCACTATATTAATCTGTTGGATTTCAGCAGCGTCTCCTTCCTCAAATAGTATTTTTACATCCACCCGATTTCGCGGTAACGGTGTAATGATGGCATCCACATCAGCATTATACTTCCCTATGCTGTAATAGAAGTCCTTCAGGCCATTTTCAATTGAGGTTAAGACTGTTTTATCCAGCGGCTCTCCCAAACGGATATTACTGCCATCCAAGCTTACCTGCAGTTGTTCATCCTTAATATCATCGTTACCTTCTAGAATGATATTACTGATCGTTGGCCGCTCTTTTACTTTGACCACCAATACGTCGCCATCACGCAATACCTCGATACTTTCGAAGTGTGTGGATGCGTACAGTGAACGAATGATTCGACCGATACGAAAGCTGTTCATTGCATCACCGATTTTGACCGGCATATAAGTCAATGCTGCACCCAGGGCGACCCGTTGCAAACCTTCTACCTTGATGTCTGAAATGATAAATTCACTTTCTTGTGCCGACTCTGCGAAGCTAGCAATGGATAGCATAAATCCGGCAACAACTAACTGTTTAAACTTCATTTAATAAAATTCTTCCTAAGCGCACACATATTGTGTGCTTTGACCATACTGGCCGATAAAATTACAAACGCGTAATATCGTTTATTACGGCGATACTCATAAACAGCAGTAACAATAAACCGCCAATCTTAAAGCCAATCTCTTGAACGGAGTCAGGTACAGGTCGGCCGCTCAAAAGCTCTATAAAGTAATAGAGTAAGTGGCCGCCATCAAGCACAGGAATGGGTAAAAGATTAATAATTCCCAAATTGACACTAATTAACGCTAAAAAGCTCAAGAAATATACTAACCCTGAACTTGCGCTCATGCCCGCTCCTTGGGCAATCGCTATGGGACCACTGAGGTTTTTCACCGACACGTCACCTGTCACCAATTTTCCTAACATCTCAACGCTAAGAGTCATCAGTCGCCAGGTCTTATTTGTCGCCTCTTCCACCGCGGCTAACGGACCGTACTGATGGGTAAATAACACCCCATCTGGCCAAGGTGCCAATGTTGGGCTGACACCTAAATAGCCCAGTACCTTACCATCATCTTCTCGAGTTCCAACCCTTCCGACCAATTTTACCTTCCGCTCGTCGCGTAATACTTCAATTTGGATAGCAGTATTGGGTCTTTGTGCAATGTAGCTGACTATTTGTTCCCAATTTGCCATAGGAGTTCCATCAACTTGCAGAATTTTATCTTTTACCTGTAATTCAAGGGCCTCAGCGGCCGAGTTTTTGGCTACCAAGCCTATCACATTGAGTATTGGGGGGCGGAACATAGACAGGCCTAAACTGGCAATGATGGACTCTTTATCAGGATCCAAGCCCCAAGTTCGCAAATCTAACGTTTTTATTTGTGTGAGTGAGCTGTTTGGTACGCTCAACGTAATCTGCATATTGTCATGCCCAATATATGACATCAGTTCCAAGTTCACAGCCTGCCAGTCTTGAGTTTCCCGAGCACCAATTTTTTTGATAATCGCTCCACTTGGCACGCCTGCAATACTGGCAATACTATCTGGCTTGATTTCCCCGATCATGGGTTTGACAGACTGCACCCCTATCAAATACATCAAAAACAAGGCGAATATAGCAAAAACAAAGTTAGTCAAAGGACCGGCAGCAATGATAGCGATGCGTTTAAGCACATGCTGGCGATTAAAAGCATGGGGCAGATCTTCAGGTTTGACATCGTCCACTCGCTCATCGAGCATTTTGACATACCCCCCTAAAGGGATAGCCGCAATCACATATTCAGTCCCTAACTTGTCGGTGCGACGCCATAGTGCTTTGCCAAAGCCGATGGAAAACCGCTGAACTTTGACACCACAACGCCTGGCAACCCAGAAATGCCCCCACTCATGCACCGCGACTAAGATACCCAGAGCAATAACAAAAGAGGCTAAATTCCATAAAAAAGACAACATTTATACAGCTCCAATAAATAGATTGGTAATAATTTTTTTCGCTCTGTGTCTGGCTTGCAGATCACAGGCGATAACAGCATCTATATCCACCAAATGGCTACTGGCGGTTTGCTGCAAACATTCCTGGTTAACCTGGTTGATGTGTGTAAACCCGATATTACCGGCCAAAAATGCGGCTACTGCCACTTCATTGGCGGCATTTAACACTGTGGTGGCATACTGGCCAGCATCGCCAGCTTCAATGGCCAGATATAAATTAGGGTAACGAACCTTGTCGGGTAAACAAAAGTTAAATGCGCCTAATTGTTGGAATTCCAGGGGGGCGACCCCAGAGTCTATTCGCTGTGGGTACGCTAAACCATGGGCAATGGGCGTACGCATATCCGGGTTACCCATTTGGGCTATTACGGAACCATCTCGATATTGCACCATGGAATGAATAATACTTTGAGGATGCAAAACCACTTGAATATCCTTGGTTTGCAAACCGAAAAGCCAGCGCGCCTCAATAAATTCCAGGCCTTTGTTCATCATAGTGGCAGAATCTATTGATATCTTCTGACCCATATCCCAATTGGGGTGTGCACAAGCCTGGGCTGGTGTAACATTGGCCAGCTCGTCCAATGGCGTGTGCAAAAATGGTCCCCCTGAGCCAGTTAACAATATGCTGTTGATACCCGAGGCCGTTAAATCACCATATTGGTAATTATGCGGCAAACACTGAAAAATTGCATTGTGTTCACTATCAATGGGTAACAACTGAGCTTTGCTGCTACGGGCCTGACTCATAAATAATTCACCTGACATGACCAGGGACTCTTTATTGGCCAGCAATACTTTTTTGCCTGCTCGCACAGCTGCTAGCGTGGGTAACAGCCCTGCGGCCCCAACGATAGCTGCCATCACAATGTCAACTTCCGGGGCCGCAGATACCTGTTCAAGGGCATCGCTACCAACCATTAATTGGCAACTCAATCCCGAGTCGGCGAGTTGTTTTTTTGCTTTGGCATATTGCAGCTCATCAGCCAGAACCAGATATTCAGGCTGGCACAAACGCGCCTGCTCAATTAACGGGCCGATACTGCTATTGGCCGTCAAAGCGAATACACGATAACGCTCAGGGTGGCGCATAACCACATCTATGGTACTTTGACCGATTGAGCCGGTTGATCCCAAAATACAGATATTTTGCATCAGGCCATCCACGAAACGTAACAAAAAGCAAATACAGGAAAGGCGGCAGTGAGGCTATCTATACGATCCAACAGGCCACCGTGACCGGGTAATAAAGTACCGCTGTCTTTTATACCCGCACAGCGTTTGAGCATGCTTTCATTTAAATCACCCAGAGCTGACACCGCGACAGTTAGCCCACCGATCAGAATGTTTAACCAGATACGGCTGGGATCGACAGCGTAATGCAGCGCGGCAAAAGCAATGATCAAGGATGAGGCACCCACCCCGCCCATTAACCCTTCGTAGGTTTTACCAGGCGATACCCTGGGGCGCAATTTATGTCGACCAAACTTAACCCCGACAAAAAAAGCACCGATATCTGCGGCCCATACTATGCCCAGTACATAAAAAATTAGTGAGGCGCCATAAAAACTGTCTACGTCATAAAGACTGGTGCGTAATGACACTACCGCTACCCAGGTAGGCACCAGGGTTAATACACCAAACAGGCCTTGAATAGCACGATTAGTGCGCCAAAAAGCGCTAAATCTTGGATAAGCTATAATCATAACTAATGACACAGCCCACCAGAGCGCAGCAATACCCAGTACGTAGTGATAGACACTGTTTAATTGCCCTTGATACCAAATTGCATCAACGGGCACCCAGAAGGTAAAGGCCAGGCAGATGGCCACAATAATCGCGGTATATAGCCCTTTTGCCTTGCCCGTAGTGAGGCCAGACATATTAGCCCACTCCCAGGCACCTAATGCCATAACAAAGGTCATGGCCATTTGGAAACTGAACATAGGCAGGAACACAATGGCACATAACACCAGGGGGGCCAATATAAGTGCCGTCAGGATACGTTGTCTCAACATAGTGAGCCCTCTAAAAAAAGAGACAAGAAACGAGCGTGAGGAACAGCCATCAGCTGACCTGTTCGCCGGTCATTCCATATCTTCGCTGTCTTTCAGCAAAATCATTGATAGCGGTTTGAAACGCATGTTCATCAAAATCTGGCCAATAGGTATCGGTGAAGTACAACTCGGCGTAGGCGATCTGCCATAACAAGAAGTTGCTGATACGGGTTTCACCGCCAGTACGAATCAGTAAATCCACAGCAGGTAAAGATCCAAGACAAAGTAAGGCATTAAATTTTTCTTCATCCACGTCTTCACTGCTGAGCTGGCCCTCTTGCACTTGTTGCGCCAGACATTTTGCGGCGTGAACAATATCCCAGCGACCACCATAGTTGGCGGCGATATTAAGCACCAGGCCATTGTTGTACTGGGTAAGCTGTTCTGCCTCATCAATTCTTTGTACCAGTTTCTTGTCAAAGCGGCTGGTGTCACCAATAACCTTGAGCCGAACATTGTTCTTGTGTAGTTTTTTGACTTCGCTGACCAAAACCATTTTGAACAATTTCATCAATACCCCAATTTCTTCCTGGGGACGATTCCAGTTCTCACTGCTAAAGGCAAATAAGGTCAGAACTTTTATACTATTTTTTAATGCAAAAGATACTGAAGCTCTAACCCCTTTTACCCCAGCTTTATGGCCAAAGGTGCGAACTTTGCCTTTTTCTCTCGCCCAACGGCCATTACCATCCATGATAATAGCAACATGTTCGGGGATAAATTTTTCCGTATTAAGTAATTCTGAATTCATCGTTCAATGAGCCTCTATACTTCCATCAACTCATGTTCTTTGGCGACCAAAATCTCATCTATCTGTTTGACAAACTCATCAGTCGTTTTTTGGATCGCTTCTTCACCGCGGCGACCATCATCTTCACTGATCTCTTTTTCCTTGAGTAGCTCTTTAATATCACTGTTGGCATCTCGCCTGATGTTACGCACTGCCACCCGGCCCTGTTCAGCTTCGCCACGCACGACTTTAATTAGACTTTTACGGCGATCTTCAGTCAGCGCGGGCATGGGTATACGGATCACCGTCCCTGCACTCATTGGATTCAAGCCTAAGTCCGATTGCATAATCGCTTTTTCTACTGCCTGGGATGAACTTTTATCAAACAAGGTCAGTGCCAGCGTCCGGGAGTCTTCTGCGATGACGTTAGCCAACTGTTTTAGTGGCGTTGGTGCACCGTAATAAGGCACCATAATACTATCAAGCAAACTCGGATGAGCACGACCCGTGCGAATTTTAGTGAACTGCCCGCGTAAGGCCAGAATACTTTTTTCCATGCGCTGTCGCGCGTCCAGATTAATGTCATCAATCATAAGGTTTCTTCCTATCTATTATGTAATTTCTGCGGATGGCAAATAGTTGTCCCGACATCCTCACCCATCACCACAGAGCGTAAGCAGCCAGGGGTATTCATGTTAAATACACGAATGGGAATGTTATGATCACGAGCCAGGGTAAATGCCGCTAAGTCCATCACTTTAAGTTCTTTATCCAGTACTTCAGTATAACTAAGCTGTTTATACATAGTCGCCTGGGGGTTCTTAGCGGGGTCTGAATCATACACACCATCCACTTTAGTGCCTTTAAGCACGGCATCCGCTTCAATCTCAATACCGCGCAAACATGCGGCAGAATCGGTGGTAAAAAACGGATTACCTGTACCCGCAGCAAAAATCACTACGCGGCCGGATTTAAGCCCACTTATCGCTTCCGCCCAATTGTAAGCATCACACACCCCATTAAGGGGAATGGCCGACATAAGACGGGCATTGACAAAGGCACGGTGTAAGGCATCGCGCATGGCCAAACCATTCATAACCGTAGCCAGCATACCCATATGGTCGCCTACCACACGGTTCATGCCGGCTTTGGCAAGACCTTCGCCACGAAATAGATTACCACCACCGATGACTAGGCCAACCTGAATGCCAAGTTCCACCAGTTCTTTAATTTCTTGAGCCATACGCTCAAGGACTTTAGGATCGATACCAAAGCCTTCTTCACCCATTAAGGCTTCGCCACTTAGCTTCAGTAATATTCTTCGGTAGGCAGTTTTAGGTGCAGTACTCATCGGCTGGTAGTTCCTTATTTTATGAATAATGAGGGTCAAAATAACAATCAGTACAACAATATAGGCAATCGAAAATAGTCGTTTACTCACCACAACCACTAATTAAAATATAACCAGATTAAGTGCGGGTGCAAAATCCCCTTTGAAATGACCAATCACTCATATCATTTTACTGTTTGGTACACATATAAAAAGGCACCTCAGATTGAGGTGCCGATAGTTTATATGACATTAGCTTTTGGCAAAAGCCAATGGCACAATTATTTCTTAGCAGCAGCCATTTGAGCGGCAACTTCTGCGGCAAAATTGTCTTCTTTCTTCTCGATACCTTCGCCTACTTCAAAACGTACGAAGTTAATGACCTCAGCACCTTTTGATTTAAGCAATTGACCGACTGTCATAGACGGGTCTTTGATAAAGGGTTGACCAGTAAGACTCACTTCACCGGTGAATTTATTCATACGACCTGCAACCATTTTCTCAGCGATATCAGCTGGCTTACCTGATTGTATAGCGATGTCGATTTGAATTTCTTTTTCTTTTGCAACGACTTCAGCGGGTACATCTTCAGGTCTGACGAATTGAGGACTAGCAGCGGCAACATGCATAGCAATGTCTTTAGCCAGGGCTTCATCGCCACCTTGCAGTATAGCTATAACGCCGATACGTGCACTGTGTACGTAGGCAGCTAAATTGTCACCTTCCACTGAAACCACGCGGCGGGGGCTGATGTTTTCACCAATTTTGGTAACCAGAGTGTCCCGTGCTTCGCTGACTTTAACACCATCAACTGTAGCATTGTTCAGTGTATCGATGTCGTTGATTCTGTTGGCCGATGCAACTTCGATCAACTGCTGACCAAATTTGACAAAACCTTCATCACGGGCAGCAAAATCAGTTTCGCTGTTTAATTCCATCATGGTAGCCACGCCATCAGCAATTTTTGTCAAAATAACGCCTTCAGCGGCAATACGACCCGCTTTTTTAGCGGCTTTGGCTTGACCATTTTTGCGCATGTTTTCAATAGCAAGTTCAATGTCGCCATTCGCTTCAACTAACGCATTTTTACAATCAAGCATACCTGCAGCGGTACGCTCACGTAATTCTTTAACTTGGGCTGCTGTCACTGCCATTGTCGTTTCCTCAGCAAAAAATTGTACATATAAAAAAGTTGTACAAATTAAGATTAAAAAACAGGGGCATCAGCCCCTGTAAAATTTATGTGTGACGCACATCCGGTGCATCAACAGACTAGACTAGTTAGTATAAATCGGCTGATTACTCAGCTGCTTCAACAAACTCACCTTCTTCAGCCTGCATTTCAATATTTTTCTCACGACCTTCAATAACCGCGTCTGCCGCAGTGTTCAAGTATAATTGAACCGCACGGATCGCATCATCATTACCAGGAATAATATAATCCACACCATCTGGATTAGAATTGGTATCGACGATAGAAATGACCGGGATACCCAGGTTACGTGCTTCAGTGATCGCAATGTGCTCATGGTCAGCATCAACAACAAACAGGACGTCGGGAAGACCACCCATGTTTTTGATCCCGCCTAAGCTATTTTCCAACTTAGCCATTTCACGTTGTAACATAAGCACTTCTTTTTTAGTGATTTTGTCAAACGTTCCATCTTGGCTCTGCTGTTCTAAATCTTTTAAGCGTTTGATTGATTGACGAACTGTTTTCCAGTTAGTCAACATACCGCCCAACCAACGTTTATTTACATAAAATTGGTCACATTTAATTGCTGCGTCACGAATGGCATCACTGGCTGCACGCTTAGTTCCAACAAACAGAATCTTACCTTTCTTGGAAGCAACGCTGCCAACATAGTTCAATGCAGTGTTGAACATTGGAACGGTTTGTTCCAGGTTGATGATGTGAACTTTGTTACGCGAACCAAAGATGAAAGGTTTCATTTTTGGGTTCCAGTAACGAGTCTGGTGACCGAAGTGAACGCCTGCTTGTAGCAGGTCACGCATTGATACATTTGCCATTTTTAGTTTCCTTTAGATGGGGTTAGGCCTCCATACATCCCATTTCTCGATCTACATAACAG
>JBKEFM010000007.1:0-43883 GCA_046709505.1 Paraglaciecola sp.
GCGACGACTGGTGACTGTGGATCAGAAGCCTATCGGTCGCACCCCGCGTTCAAACCTTGCCACCTATACTGGCCTGTTTGACCACGTGCGTAAGTTGTTCGCCTCGACACGTCAATCCAAGGCGCGCAATTACGATGTCGGCCGGTTTTCGTTCAATGTTGCCAAGGGGCGCTGCCCAAATTGCGAAGGGGTCGGTTTTGTTTCTGTGGAGTTACTGTTTCTGCCCAGCGTGTATTCACCCTGTGCGGTTTGCCGGGGGCAGCGGTACAACGACGAAACCCTTGAGATCACGTACCGGGACAAGAACATCGCACAAGTACTCGATTTAACGGTGGAATCAGCATCTGAATTTTTTGTAAAGGAACCACCGGTATTGCGTGCACTAGACGCGATGTTGCAAGTTGGCCTTGGCTACCTGCGACTCGGTCAGCCTGCAACCGAATTGTCGGGCGGCGAAGCCCAGCGTATCAAACTGGCAACCGAACTGCAGCGTTTGCAACGAGGGGATACACTCTATGTTCTAGACGAACCGACCACCGGCCTGCACCCGGCAGACGTATCGATGTTGATGTCCCAATTAAATGGACTCGTTGACACAGGCAATACCGTGATTATGGTTGAACATGATATGCAGGTCGCCAGCAGCAGCGACTGGGTTATCGACATTGGCCCTGGCGCGGGTGATGAAGGCGGGCTCGTTGTAGCCCAAGGTATACCGGCGAAAGTCGCCATGTCGAAGACTAGTCGAACGGCGCCCTTCTTGATCCCATAACGCAATTTATACCAAAGGGATAGATGAAAAAGGAAGTAACTAAGCCGTTCAACAAAGATTACTTAGGTCTTAGTTGTTGCGAGGTTGGCCCTTTTTCTGTTGTTTTCTTTGTGTTTTTAAGTTGCTGGCGTCGGGGGAGGGGGGATTATTTAACCTTGATCAGCACTAACAATATGCCTGGGAGCGATGGCGATAATTATCAGGCCCAAATACCCCTTCGGCTAAAACATAAATATTTGTTAACATAGCCTTCTTACTCCACACAGGTAATATTTTGATGACGCAAAACTGCGCCGACTCCCTTATTGTACTCGATTTTGAAACCACGGGGCTTTCACCTGATATGGGCGACAGGGCCATCGAAATAGGGGCTGTTCGTCTGGAAAAAGGCGTGGTCGTTGAACGTTTTCAGGCACTGATGAACCCAGGAACGCGAGTCAGTGGTTTTATTGAAAATTACACTGGTATCACTAACCGTATGTTAAGCCAGGCAGCTCCTTGTGATGAAGTTATGGATGCGTTTGCTGACTTTATGGGAGACAGTAACCTGGTTGCTCATAATGCGTCTTTTGATAAACGTTTTTTGGATGCGGAATTACACCGAATTTCCAGAGCTTATAATGGCCATTTTGCTTGTTCTTTACTTGTCGCAAGGCGTATATATCAACACGCCCCTAATCATAAGCTCGGTTCACTTATCGCTTATAAAAATATTCCCTCAGACGGCGGTTTTCACCGGGCCTTATTCGACTCAGAAATGACCGCGAAATTGTGGATAACCATGCTCGAAGATATTTCTCAACGTATAACGCAAGAAGAGGTGCCATTTGCATTAATTCAAAAGCTCAGTAAAACGTCCAAAAGTGGAGTCAGTAAATTACTGTCCTCAATTACTTAGAAAAAAGGGAACCATGTGTATAAACTGTTCAACAAAGGTTAGGCTTAATGTGTTTGGCTCTTATTAAGGCTTTAGATGTACGATGGCCTGGCGTATGGGTAGTCAATGATCACGACTGATAACAGAGCAAGTCATTGGTAAATCACCCGTTAGTGGGCAGAATTATTATTATTTTAGGATAATTAAGTGTGAAAATACCGACAATACTGTGTGCGGTTACATTAATGATAGGAATACTGTTTAGCGCAATATCCTTTGCAGATCCGGTTTGGATTGACGTTCGCAGTGTACTGGAAAATAAAATTGACAATATTGAAGGTGATATCCGAATATCACACTCAGATATAGTAGAAGAGGTAAGCAGAATTTATCCGGATAAAAATACAGATATTCGCTTGTATTGCTTCAGCGGAGGAAGGGCTGGCAAAGCATTACATTCTTTAAAACAAGCGGGTTATCAAAATGTACAGAATGTTGGCAGTATTGGTAATGCTCGTAAAGTAAGGGCGGCGATAAATTAAGTGACATTCATCTTGCCCTATTTTTTGTTTATATGTGGCTAAAAAGGTCCTAATGAAAATTAGCAAATTAATGAGTAAGCATGTCGTTGTTGTAAAAATGGATGATCCGCTTAGTAAAGTGAAAGACATATTTGATCAAGGGAAATTTCATCATTTACTTGTTGTAGATGATGGGCGTTTGTATGGTGTGATTTCTGATAGGGACTTGCTTAAATCGATCAGTCCAAAGATAGGTGATATGGCAGCAACCACTAAGGATTTGGCTTCTCTGAACAAAAAAGCGCATCAGATAATGACTCGCAAGCCCATATCCTTAAATGAAAATGCCACAGTAAAAGAAGCCATTACAATATTTAATGAGCATAAAATATCCTGTATCCCCATTATCAATAATACTGACAAGCCCGTAGGCATAGTTTCCTGGCGAGATATTATGCAAGAACTTGGCAACATGGCTGAAAAAAGGGGAGTGAATAAATAGTTCAATAAAAGCCAGGCCAAATTAGATGAGTTTTAAAGTCCTAAGTTGTTCGCAGGTTGGCCCTTTTTCGTATAATGTCGATAGATAAGCTATTCGTAGGGCGTTGAGTGAAAGCATGGTTTTAGTGCTTCAGACAACCTTTTGTTGATATCGATATCAGAAGTAAGGGTATTTTTTGCTGAGAAGTTTAATTTTATGTATTTGGCTTGTACTTGGCGCAGTTGCCAACGCTCAAGACGTTCAAATAATGCAATTGTCTAAACTCTACGGGGGGTATGCAAAGACATTGCTCGATGCGCCGCAAGAAGTCTTAGATAGGCTGGTAAACCGTGCACCAGACAAAAACCAATCCGATATCATACATGGGCAGTACAATCTTATTCTCTCTCAGGCTTACTACAAGCTGACTTACCCGCAACAGTCACTTAAACATGCACAGGCCGCTTTACGTTATGTATCTCAAAAGAAGCAGAGCTGGCTGTATCACAGCTGTAAAATTGCGGAGTCTGTTGCGCTGGACTTAGTCGGTAAGCCCACGGAGGCCATGGAAGGTATTAACGCTGTGATTGTTTGGGCTGAGCAAACTAATCAGCCAAAAATGTATTTGGCAGGTTTGTATTCGAGGGGCATGATTCAAACCAGCCTGACTAATTATGTGGCTGCACTTGGAGATTTCCAACAGGCTTATTCCCTAGCGGGTAATGAGCCAAGTGAGCTCAGCAAAGCTGATGTTGCCGACAAACTGGCAGAAGTCTATCAATATCGCCAAGAAGACAGCTTAGCGATCCCCTATCTTGAAGAGGCTATGGTGGCACACAGAAAACATCGTGCTTATCTGAATCTAAGTATTACTTTGTTTGACTTAGGTATAGCTAACAGCAAGACTGGTCAGGTTGAGTTAGGTAAAGCACAGTTAGAGGAATCAGCGCAACTGGCTGAAAAAGTTGATGATTTACAGGGAGTAGGTTATGCCCTTAAAGCGTTAGCCAAGATAAATATTTTGCAAAAAGATTTTGTCAAAGCTGAATCCAAGTTGGTAAAAGCAGCCGGTATTTTTGCTCAGGCAGCCAATCCTCGCATGAATTTCACCCTTATGATGTCGTTAACGTTATTAGCACTTGAAATCAACAACACGGTTAAAGCTGATAATTACCTTCAACTTGCCGCTGAGCAGCTCAACCTGGTTAACACGCCAATCAGCAGTGTCCGCTATGATATTCTGCATGCCAGGTTACTGTACAAACAAGGCTATTATCAGCGAGCTTATGAAGAGCTTAAACAAGGCTTTGAAAACCATAAAAAACAGCAAAATATCGAAAGTACTGAGCAATTGCATCAGCTTCGCTCACGGTTTGAAGTGCAAACTGTAGAGCAGGAAAATCAGGTTTTATCCCAGCAAAATTCATTACAACAGCTGCAGTTAAGCAATAATAAAACACAAAATATACAACTGTTCCTGATCGCTTCCTTTGCCATTCTAGTTTGTGGTTTGCTGGGAACTATTGTATTTCATAATAAAGCGCATAAACGTAAACTTGAAAAATTAGCTAGCTATGACGATTTAACCGGTTTGCTTAATCGTCGGTACACCTTAATCTTGTTAGATCAACAGATGTCGCTGGCAGCAAGGTATTATAGTGAGGGCTTATGCATTGCCATGATCGATCTGGATTGGTTCAAGCAAATTAACGATTCTTATGGCCACATTGCAGGAGACAAAGTATTACGGGAATTTGCCCTTCTGTGTACAGCAAGTCTGCGTGGTTCTGATGTGATAGGGCGTATTGGTGGTGAGGAATTTTTATTGATCCTCAGTCACACTGCCGCCGATGATGCTTATAAGGTACTAGATAGTTTGCGTGCAAAAATGACAGGACTAAGCAATATGGCCGGTATCCCTCAGGCCAAAGTTACTATTTCTATTGGTATAGCCCAATACGAACAGGGCGACAGTTTAGAGAACTTTATGTTGTTGGCTGATACCGCTTTATACCAAGCAAAAAATAACGGTCGTGATCAAGTCGTTTTGTGTGACAGAAATATCACTGTATCGGAAAAGGGGTCGTAGCGAATAAGTGAAATTCACTACGACCCCTTTTCGCGCTCCCCCTTTTTTTACTCTGCCTCAGCAAAGTGTATTATTTTTGTATTCCACTTATCTTTAAACCGTTCAATTGTAAAATATTAAATTGATACGGGGACTTTTAGCGAATGGGCTATTTACCTTGTCTTTCATTAAAAGGGCTGTTCAATGGCGGATTTTTTAGCACCTGGGGGGTATACTCGTCTCCGTTGAAGTTGCAGCATTGTTGGCTGCTCTGACCTCCAGCGTAAACTCTTAACCCGTATCTTAACGTCACTTGGGTATAAATGTTAGGTGCACCGCTATGATTAAGCAATCAATAGGTCATGGACTAGAAAACGCTGGTTCTTTTACCCAT
This sequence comes from Paraglaciecola sp., assembly GCA_046709505.1. Lineage (GTDB taxonomy): Bacteria > Pseudomonadota > Gammaproteobacteria > Enterobacterales > Alteromonadaceae > Paraglaciecola. Next base: position 5,114 of record JBKEFM010000007.1, read on the forward strand.
TACCTTGCCGCTATTGTTGCTTGCGCCTTGCCCGTTGTAAATTTCCTAATTAGCAGTAGTCCAACTATTTGAGCCGCCAGTGCCACAAAAATGGTGCTTGCAGAGCCGGTAAATCCTGCCAAGCCAAATGCGCAAAGCGCAATGGATCCATTAAAAAGCGCATAGGGGAGTTGAGTTCGAAAATGTTCAATTTGTGGACAACCTGCACCGGTAGAAGAAAGAATGGTCGTTTCGGAAATCGGCGAGCTGTGATCGCCGAACAAACCACCGGATAATACGGCGCCAATGCAGACATACATTGGCGCATCCAGGGCATAAGCTGTGGGAATGGCCAGTGGCAGCATAATGGCAAATGTCCCCCAGGATGAACCTGTAGCAAATGAAATGATGGCTGATAAGACAAATGCCAGCATGGGAAATGTCCAGGCAGAAATAGAGGCTTGCGCCACACTGGCAATGTAATCCGCAGCGCCCAGTTCCCGGCCTATATCGCTTAGCGCCCATGCCAGTAGTAATGTGATCGCAACGAGCATCATGGAGCTGATACCCTTTAAGTAAATGTCCACGGAGCTCAAAAAATTCCTCACGCCATAAGCTGACATCAATAAAACCAATACAGCGGCTGCGAAAAAGTAGGCTGTTGACAGGCCAGCTCGAAAGTCTGTTCCGGAGACTTGCGCAAAAGGAAAGCCCAGTGGAACAAGCATGATCCCAAGTACTACAGCCATAACCAGCAGAGGCCCCCAAACCAAGACGGGTCGGGCATTAGGGTGGCTAAAAGCTTCTTTTTTATTTATCTCTGTATCTGCAGGCGCAGCAGTTGACTGCTCAACCCTAGCCATAGCAGCAAAATCAAATTTAAACGCAGCCAACAGCGGCACCATAGTGACCGCCAGCCAGGCATAAAATTGAAAAGGGATGGTGTGAATAAAGACCCAGAACTCACTTTCCTCAATGCCCAGTGCCTTATATTCTTGATAAATCAGGCTCATGATATAGACACCCCAGCCAATAAAGGGCACTAAAATAGCGACAGGAGAAGCAGTAGAATCAATAATAAAAGCGAGTTTTTGCCTGGAAACTTTCAAGCGATCCATCAAAGGCCTGAAAACAGGCCCCACGATCAAAGGTGTACCTAAATCGGAAAAAAATATGGCGATGCCACCAAACCAAGCGGCCATTTGCGCCTGAATAGGTGATTTAACCCATTGATTGATGCGTTTAGCAAACGCTGCACCGCCTCCACTTTGTTCAATTAGTGCCACAAAGCCACCGATAAAGGCAAGCAATATCAAGACACCTGCATTGTAGCTATCCGTCAATTGTGGGATTAAATGGGATTTAACCATGATACCCATTGCCGCAAAGGGCTGCAGGCCATTGATCATGATAACACCTGTAAAAACGCCGGAGAATAACCCCAGGATCACATTACGTGTGCCTAAAGAAAGCACCAGTGCCACTATGATAGGAATAAGTGCGCTAAATCCAACTTCTGTCATTACAATTCACAAACTAATTTTTTATTCGCTTATTCTGACTTATCCTGAAGGATCTTGATAGGGCACAATGAGTTACCCGCTCAATATGCAGTCGTCTTCCAGGCGATCAACCAGCAATAAATTACCGTTGGTAAAACAAACCGCCCCTTTGTCCTGTGCCATTAGACCGCTATGTGTTGCTGCCAGCAACTGTCCAGTGGCGCGTGTTGTGGGCAATTTTATCGGCTGTCTGGCATTCAACAAGATCAGTAGCTTGTTATACTTAAAGCCATTGGCGTTGCGCTAAGGTGGTAAAAGAGCTTGGCCTCATTAGCTTAGAGGGTCTAAGTGCAACGCGGTTGGCGATAGGGACGAGTGAGAGCAGCCAGCAAGGCTTCAACTTCAAGGGAGGTCAAAAGGCAAAATGATCTAATTAAAGAAGATATTTGTTTGTCGCCTAATTTACGCCACAATACCGATTTCGTAGTAAGTAATTGTGTTTTTTTGACATTAATTTTTTAGAGCATAAATATTCATCCTAATATTTCACCATATTTGGGATTATTTGCACCATTTTTAGGTAAATACTAGTTTATCATGCCTTTACTATCATTTTTTAGTGTATTTTGCACTATGTTGGTGCGTTATGTTTTTCGTTACAAATTAAATGCATAAAAATGCATGCATAATGCATATCTATGTTGGTGGTTTATACTGAAGTCAAAGTATTTAATTAATTTGGACTTGATTTGGACTTGATTTTTGCTCAGTATTCACGACAAAAGTCCTAAAAAATATAAAACCAAAGAGATGTATACATGACTGTTCATAATACAAAATTGTTTAAGTATTCAGCGCTTTCGCTCGCTATTTCTTCACTTTACATACCATTTAAAAATGTTTCTGCTCAAGAAATGGATAAACAAATTGAAAAAATAGAGATTACTGCGACAAGACGGACAGGGACAGTCCAAGATGCACCGCTAAATATTACTGCACTTACTTCAGACACACTGGCGGAGCAAAATATCGGCGATTTGGAAGATATCGCACGGTGGGTACCGGGCTTGACGATAACTGACCAGGGTGGTCGCAGTGATTCTCCTATCATTGTTCGCGGACTCAACACCAATTCATCTGGACCAGATTCAAATGGTCAAACGGTAGCTACTTACGTAGGCGAAATACCGTTATTTATTAATATGCGACTTAACGATATTCAACGTGTAGAGGTTCTGATAGGACCACAAGGCACCTTGTATGGGGCAGGAACGTTAGGTGGTGCCATACGCTATATTCCTAACCCGGTCGACCTTGAATTGACTACGGGCCAAATTTATGGCGACCTCTTCAGCGTTTCACAAAGCGCTAGTTTGGGCGGTGAAGGTGGTTTTGTTTTTAATACACCACTTATTAATGACGAATTGGGTGTGCGTTTTTCCTTTAATAAACTACATGATGCAGGCTTTGTTGATTACAATTATGTGGTTCGTGAAGGTGGCGTATCGCTACCTGATCCTGATTGGAGCAATCAATCTGACGTCGATGCAAACATTCGTCAGGTAGAAGATGGCAACGGTGAAGACACTTTTACGGCACGGGCCGCACTTCGTTGGCAACCAAATGACTGGTTTGATGCAACGTTAAGTTACTCATACCAGAAACAGGACGTCGAGGGTCGTTCGATCGTACACTATGATTCGTTGTCTGCAGGTAATTCATTAGGGGAATTAGTAGGAAAGTATGAATCTGCATATCGCTACGAAGAACCCAGAGAAAAAGTTGATGAGTTGTTAAGTCTAGAAATAAAGGCAGATTTGGGTTTTGCCGAGTTGGTTTCTGCGACCGGTAGCTCAAGCTTTGAAGCTGTCGGCCAGCGAGATCAAACGGACTTGTTGATCAGACTCGCTTATAGTTACGAAGAATTCCCCTCTTTTGCCGCCTTCACTCGTGAATTAGACAATGCCGATATTTTTACCCAGGAAATCCGTTTAGTCTCCAAAAGCGACTCAGATTTATCATGGATCGTTGGTGCTTATTACAATAAGTTTGAATCAGATGGCAGCAGTAGTGAATTCACTCCGGGCTTTGATGAATATGCCATAAACGAGTGGGGCGTAGAAGGTAATTTGCGCCCAGATTCTCTGGAGTATCTTTCAGTTGATGAATCACAAACCACAGAGTCTGCAATATTTGGTGAGTTAAGTTATGCCATTGACGAAAACTGGGATGTGACCGTTGGCCTACGTCAATATAAGTATGATGTTGAAACCCGCTCTGCGGTCGATTTGCCCTTATATAACAGTGTATTCGAAGGCCGTGCCCCAGATTCTATCGTACTGGAATTCGGTGACAATCAGGCTGAGGATACTGGCACCTTATTAAAATTTAATACTAGTTATAAATTTTCTGCGGATGTTATGGGGTATGTAACGGTAAGTGAAGGCTTCCGTATTGGTGGTTCTAACGGTGTAGGTGCTTGCCCGTCTGATGTTGCAGATATTACCACGCAAATTGTGTGCGCTTTGCCGAACGAACAAATTTACCAAGCTGATACTACGCTCAACACTGAATTAGGTTTTAAAAGTACTTGGTTAAAAAATAAATTTCACTTTAACGCAGCTTTATTTAACGTAGATTGGGATGATCCACAAGTATCAGGGGTGACTGAAAATGGATCGGCAACTATACTGGTCAATGCCAAAGGGGCCAATACCAAAGGGCTTGAAATTTCATCTCGGGCAATGGTTGGTGATAATTTAACCGCCTATGCAACCTATTCGTATACCACAACTGAGTTAACTGATAACGCCCCAGCCGTATTTGGTCAAATAGATGATCCTGGTACCGAACTGCAAGATTTTTATGATGGTAAAAAAGGAGATAGATTACCGGGTGCGCCAGAACATCAATTTTCCATGGGATTAAAATACAGCCAGGAAGTATTGGACGGTAAACTGCTCGATGTGGTTTATGGTTTAACCGCACAAAGTGACGTTTACTCAAAAATAGGGTTACGCGCCGACGGAGAGATTTTGCCTGGTTATGCCTTGAGTAATTTAAGTGCAAAGATTTCCGATAATGATTGGGCGGTGACCTTATATGTGGACAACTTGTTCAACAAATATGCATTTGGCTCTGTCAGACGAGACAAGGGTGACATTGGCTTAGCTCAATTTTCTAGCCAGAATGTTAATGGCGGTGATTTGATGCGTAATTATGGTCATTATCTGGTTGAGCCAAGAAAGGTTGGTGTGAAATTTACCTATAATTTTGACATCTAAAAATTGGTAGACTTAATCCAAGGGCACAGTATGTGCCCTTTTGTTTTTTTGGTTATTAATGAATAATATTAAGCAGTTACATGCATCCGCTCTAGCGGCGATTAATCAACGTGATTATGTGTTCGCCCATAGTTGTTGTGTGCAAATTATCAAGCAACAAGCCACTCATGCCGACGCATACTTTTTATTGGGTATGGTTAATAGTGAGTTAGGTCAATTCCGAAAAGCTATTCAACTGATCGAAAAAGCTATATGGCTAGACCCAAGCGTGGAGTATTTTGCCCATCTAGCTAAATGTTTTTCGCTCATAGGTAATATGACGGCAGCACTTAACGCTGTAGCACAAGCACCGGTATCTAAAGTTAATCAAACATTAACTTTAGATACCTTGGGGGTGGCACTGAGTCGTGTCGGCGAACATGAACGGGCATTACTGTACTTCTCCAAAGTGCTGGGAATGGAAACAAATAATGCATTTTATTATTATAACTACGGCGTATCGTTAAAATTCTCTGGTAAGTTTGAGCTTGCCAGAGCCGCATTTGAGCGTGCTATCGAACTACGTCCCGATTATTACCAGGCTCATTTTGCACTATCAGATTTAGGAGGAGCCAGCCAAGCCAATCACCATATCGACCGATTAGAAGCCTTATCTTTGCAAACTTCTGACCTTGATGCCGGATTACATATTGGTCACGCTCTGGCCAAAGAATATGAAGCCTTAGGGAAATATAGCGAGGCAATGGAAGCACTGCAGCGCAGTAAACAGCAAAAAATGCAAAACATGAGTTACACATTTGCTAACGATAAACGATTGTATGAAGCTATCCGTCAGACGCAATTCCCTCCCGATAACAGCCAGTCGGGATACGCATCTGATAAACCCATTTTTGTGCTTGGCATGCCACGCTCTGGCACAACGTTAGTGGAACGCATCATTAGTAATCATACTGAGGTTAAGTCCTGTGGAGAGCTTCAGGATTTTGGCGTGGCGCTCAAAGAGCTAACTAAAACGCCTTCTAATAAAGTATTGGATGTTGAAACACTACTCGCTGCCCAATCAATAGATTTCAAAGCCTTGGGACAACGTTATATCGAGCGTACGCAGGCGATAGCAGGAAGCCAGAGTCATTTTATAGATAAATTGCCGTTTAATTTTTTCTATATTGGTTTGATCCGTAAGGCTTTGCCAAATGCCAAAATAATTTGTTTATTACGTAATCCTATGGATACCTGTATAGGTAATTATCGACAACTATTTTCTATCAACAGCCCCTATTATTCCTATGCTTACAGTCTTCTCAATACAGGGCGATTTTACAAGGAATTCTATGATCTGGTAAACGACTGGCAAAAGCTTGGTACTGAGAATTTTAAGTTACTCAGTTACGAGCGTTTAGTGGCTGAGCCTGAAAATGAAATTCGTCAGCTTATCGATTTTTGTGGTTTGGATTGGCAAGAGCAATGTTTACATGCCGAGCAAAATAGCGCGCCTGTATCCACTGCCAGTAAAGTACAAGTCAGAGAAGCTATTAACGCTAAATCAATTGGGCGCTGGCTTAAGTTTCAGCCTCATACTGACGAGTTACATACTTATTTCACCGAACAGGGGATCCCAATCTTTTAGTTACAGAATTAACACTAATGATTATTCGATCCACCTTAGCTTTTCTAATGGATAGCCAAGACACCGTATAGCCCGTTCCAAAATAACCGGTTTTTTCAGCTGCTTAATGCCCAGGTCTGGGATAGCACTCAGTTCATTACAGCAGGCATTTAGTGAGTTGATATCAGCAAAACAAGTAAATGAAATGTAGTCTGTGTCATCGCTTAAACATACACAGTACATAAATTCAGGTATTTTGTTGATCGCTGCTTCAAAGGCCGCACGACCCAATGGTGTATTACTGTGAAGATTAAATTCGACGTAGGCCAGCACATGTTCGCAGAGCAGATCCAAGTCCATTTCAGTTTAAAAATGAATAAAGTAGTCCGCTTCTTTTAAGGCTTTTGTGCGCTGAAAACAGGCGCTTGGTCGAGTAGGGCGCCTACCGTTAGCTTTTCCATTTTGCTGGGTAAAAATTGCGCGAAAATAGTGGAAATGCAAAACAATTACTGCCGCATTTGCAAAATTGGTTTCAAGCGTCGGTGTATGGTCAATGCAGACCGATTTATTGTGGAAAAGTGACAGATACAAGTACCAGAGTTCAGGGGGGCTTCGACGTAGGTGCAGCGATTATAAATGCCTTTGACCATGCCTAGCCTGCACTGACCATTAGTATCAAAAATGAATATTTGTTGGCTACTATCGACGGTAAAGTTTTGGTTTCAGTACCTGATCTTATTGTGATTGTCGATTACGAAACGTCCGCGCCGATTAATGCCGAACGCGTAGCTGTTTTTGCGATCGGTTGCCCAGCGTTTTTTAGAAGCGCGGCAGCCTTAGAGGTTGTTTCGCCAAGGTGTTTTGGTTTTGATATTGACTATGTTCCTTTAGAGGCCATCGGGTAATCCCGTTATTATTGGAGTTGCAGGGAGCCTGCCACTCCAATCGCTTTGAGTAAATACTCAGGTTTTTGCTTGAGCTTATATTTTGTCGGTTACCGCCCCGGTTGAAGCAGAGCTAACGGTTTGTGCGTATTTAGCCAGCACTCCCCGGGTATATCTTGGTGCGGGTTTAATCCATTGTGCCAATCGTTGTTTAATTTCGTCAGGGGAAAGATCGACATCAACACATTTGTTACCGGCGTCAATGGTGATAGTGTCACCGTCTCGCACTATGGCAAGTGGTCCGCCATCAAAGGCCTCAGGTGTGATATGCCCAACAACAAATCCATGGCTGCCCCCTGAGAATCGACCATCGGTAATCAGTGCCACATCGTTGCCTAGGCCCTTGCCCACAATGGCAGAGGTGGGACTGAGCATTTCTCGCATTCCTGGGCCACCTTTAGGGCCTTCGTAACGAATAACAAGCACATCACCTTTTACTACTGTTCCGTCTAAAATCGCACTTAAGGCGACTTCTTCAGAATGAAAAACCCGGGCACGTCCAGTGAAAATCAAGCCTTCTTTGCCGGTGAGTTTGGCGACCGCACCTTGTGGGGCCAGGTTTCCTTTAAGTATCACTAAATGGCTATCAGGTTTAATTGGATTTGCCAGCGTTCTGATGATTTCCTGCCCCTGTGGATAGGCAGGAATATCAGCCAGATTCTCGGCCAGCGTTTTACCTGTAACCGTCATGCATTCACCGTGTAACATGCCTGCATCTAACAATGTTTTCATCAACGGCCCAACACCGCCTATTTCGATAAGCTCTGACATCAGGAAGCGACCACTGGGTCTGAGGTCGGCCAATACGGGTGTGGTATTACCTAATCTAATAAAGTCATCAAGGGATAACTCAACATCTATGGTGTGTGCCATTGCCAGCAAATGCAAAACTGCATTGGTTGAGCCACCTAAGGTAATGATAATAACGATAGCATTTTCGAAGGCATTTTTTGTCATGATGTCAGACGGTTTTATATCTTTCTCGATTAACTGTAAAACAGCTGCACCTGCCTGATAACAGTCGCCCATTTTACTTTCAGATACCGCATTTTGCGCCGAACTGTTGGGTAAACTCATACCCAAAGCTTCGATGGCACAGGCCATTGTATTAGCGGTATACATACCACCACATGAACCGGGCCCCGGGATAGCCGTTTTTTCAATATGTTCAAGTTGGGTTATGGGTATATCACCCTTGGCATAGCTTCCTACCGCCTCAAAAACTGAAACAATGTCGGTATGGTTTTCGCCTGGCAGGATAGTGCCGCCGTAAACAAATACAGATGGGCGATTTAAGCGTGCCAGACCCATTATGCAACCAGGCATGTTCTTGTCACACCCACCAATAGCAACGATGCCATCATGGCCCATACATCCTGAAACGGACTCGATAGAATCGGCAATCACTTCGCGGGACACCAACGAGTATTTCATCCCCTCGGTACCCATTGAAATACCATCGGAAATAGTAATTGTGTTGTAGATAACACTTTTGCCACCGGATTGATCGATACCATGACCAACTTCTTCAGCGAGTTTATTGATATGCATATTGCACGGCGTGACCATGCTCCATGTTGATGCTATGCCAACCTGAGGCTTTTTAAAGTCAGTATCGTCAAAACCAACCGCCCTGAGCATAGCCCTGCTAGGTGCTTTCTCAGCACCATCTACTATTTTTTGTGAATATTGACGAACATGCTCTTTGGTCATAAGTATAGGTCTCGTTTGGGAAACGACCTATTTTATAGTTTTTATGGCGTCTTTTGTATAGACAAATATATATAACTTATTAGTAATAAAGTTAAAGTCATCGGTGTTGCAGTTTAGAGGTCACTTGGTATATACCGCTTTGAGGTATCTAGGGCGCAATCTGATTTAACCGCTATAATTAGATCTCATCTTTGAAGCTGCAACACCAAAGGCTTTGGGTCTAGATAAACCACACAGTAAATTGAAATTTACGAAATGAATAACGTAAAAATCCGAGTAAATTCAATATTTGAAAATATCTTATTTATTGTGAACTTAAACATTTTTTAAAGGATATTATAGTGTTTTATTCATAGCTATTGAAGCCAGGAGAAAGTTCACAAGTAAGGAGTTTTAATGCGTAGGTACTATTATATCTTTATTGCCATCGGAGCATGCTTGATCCCTTTATTGGGATGGCAGTCTTATTCTGTGATCGAAAAACAGATACAGTTTGCGGTATATGAAACATTAAACACCACATTAAACATTACCCAACAGGGGATAGAATCCTGGGTAAGTGAAAACAAACACACCGTAGACACTTTAGTCGCCTCGGATCAGGTTATCTTGCTAACCGAACAACTTCTTGCTATTGAACGCACACCTGAGACCTTATTAAACTCACCCGTTCAAAAATACATTCGAAAATTTATTCAGCCGACATTAACATGGCATAAGCTGAGTGGTTTTTTCCTGATCTCTGTTGATAATATTAACCTTGCATCAACACGGGATGAAAACATTGGCGTCGTGAACTTACTTACTCGTCAGCCTGAAATTATGCAAAAACTGATGAATGGCGAAACGGTTGTCACCCTTCCTCAACCTTCCGATGTTCCATTAATGAATGAAGAAGGCATATTGACTGCTCATTACCCGACTATGTTTATGGGCGCCCCTGTCAAAGACAAAAATAATAAAATCATCGCTTTTCTGACTCTGCGGATCGACCCCTCTATTGACTTCATCCGAGTTTTTCAACGTGGTCGGTTGGGAAAAACAGGAGAAACCTATGCCTTTAATAGACAAGGCGTCATGATCAGCAACAGTCGTTTTGACAACCAACTTCGCAAGCTGGGGATCATTGATAAAAACCAGGTCAGTATTTTAAATGTTACGTTACGGGAATTTCTTTTGGGACCATCGTCGATAGACTCTCAAAGTGAAAAAAGAAATTTTACCCATATGGCACAATCGACGCTTGAAGATCACAGTGCGAATACCCTTTACCCCTACCCTGATTACCGGGGCATAGATGTTGTGGGCGCTTGGGTGTGGAATGAAAAGTTGGGCTTAGGAATAGCCACCGAGCAAGATGCCGATGAGGCTTTGCGTCCGTTGAATACGGCACGGAAAATGTTCATACTTTTTTGTTCGATTATTCTTGGTGGGTTCCTCTGTGGGGCGATATTGTCTGAATTGAGTCGCAGGAAGATATTGGGTGAGATTGATGCCAGAAAGTTTACTGAAAAAGAATTGCATAAACTCTCTACAGCCCTGGAACAGAGCCCATCGTCAGTGATAATAAGCGACATTGAAGGGGTTATAGAATACGTTAATCCAAAGTTTTCAGACGTCACAGGGTATTCCTCTTCAGAGGTTATAGGTAAACATATTAGCTGGCTTCGAGCGGGAGGGGACTCTACTGATATTTATAATAAAGTGAGGAACCAGCTAGCTTCAGGACATAGCTGGACCGGAGAGCTCATCAATGTCCGAAAAGATGGCAAAGAATATATTGAATTGATTAAAATCGCTCCGCTGCTTGATCAAAATGGTGTGACCACAAATTACATAAGTCTGACAGAAGACATCACTGCCCGCAAAAAAAATGAGGGCGAAACAGAATATTCGAAACTAATGCTCGAAAGTGTGCTGGATACGGTTGGCGAAGCGATTATTACGATTAACAAGGATGGCATTATTATTATGGCCAACCAGGCAACCGCTGATACGTGGAAACACAATATTGAGGATTTAATCGGCATGAGCCTGTGTGAGCTTATGCCTGAAAAATACCGTGAAGCTCACATGAATGGTATGAAGCGTTACTTATCAAGTGGTAAAGCCAAAGTATTAAATCAAAGGATAGAACTGGAAGGACTCCGTGCAACAGGTGAAATATTTCCAATAGAAGTCCTTATCAGCGATACCCGATTTGGTGAACAAAGGTTGTTCACCGCTGCGTTACGTGACATCACGCAGCGTGAATCCACTGAGAGAACAATGCGCCGGATGCAGAAAATGGATGCAATCGGTGAACTATCCGGGGGACTAGCACACGATTTTAACAATTTGCTAGGCATTATCATCGGTAATTTGGATCTAATTGGTCGCAAAGTCGAAGCGGGGTCAAAGCTTCAGGAACGGATTGACATAGCTCAAAATGCTGCCTTACGAGGTGCTGAGTTAACTCGGAGACTGCTTAATTTCGCCCGGCAATCGCCCTTATCTACCAGTATTGTGAATGTGAATGTAGTTTTAACCAATATTGAAAAAATGATTGGTAAATCGTTAACGTCTAAAATTTCTATTGAAACAATATTATGTGATGACCTGTGGATGGTTGAACTGGATCCTGGTGATCTGGAAGATGCGATAGTCAATCTTGCGATTAACGCCAGAGATGCTATGCCAAACGGGGGGAGATTAATCTTTGAGACTAGAAATACCGTTTTGGATGATACTATTTACCTACAAAAAGTCACAGTAGAACCCGGTGAGTATGTCGAAGTAGTGATCAGCGATACGGGAGAAGGCATGCCTAAGGAGGTATCTGAACGTATTTTTGATCCATTCTTCTCCACCAAAGAAAAAAACAAAGGTACGGGACTTGGTCTGGCGATGGTTTATGGGTTTGTTAAAAGAACCAAAGGTCAAATCTATGTTTATTCGGAGGTAGGCATAGGAACAACGTTTAAAATTTACTTTCCTCGTTCCGTCAGTACCTCAGTACCAAAACTGTTGCCAGGTGAAGATATTGGGATCATCCAAAAGGGAACCGAGACTATCCTTGTCGTTGATGACGAGAAGGCGTTGGTTACTGTCGCACAGGAGACACTAAGGGAGCTCGGATACACAACTATGTGTGCTTATAACGCTGATGAGGCGTTAAAAATTTTAGCAGAAAACAAGGCTATTGATCTCGTTTTTTCAGATGTGGTGATGCCCGGTTCGATGGGAGGTTTCGATTTGGCAGTAGCCGTTACAAGTAAATATCCGAACATTAAAGTATTACTGACGTCTGGATTTACCGGAAATATGGAAACCTCTGAAATGTATCAACAATGGGAAAAAGATCTTCTCACTAAACCTTATCGCCGTGATCAGCTTGCGAAAAATATCCGCAAAGTCTTGGAAGGAAGTAATTAAGTTATGGTTATTAAAAAACTATTAGTAGTCGATGACGAAATTGACTTCGCAAGATACGTTGGTGAGGTCGGTGAATACCTGGGTTTCGACGTTTTATTGACCGATAACCCCATGGAGTTTAGTACACTGTATTCCGATACCATTGATGTTGTTGTGCTTGATCTATTCATGCCCGGAGCCGACGGTATTGAACTGCTCAGATTCCTCGCTAATAACAATAGTCAAGCGTCTGTTGTTCTTATAAGTGGCAAAGATACCAGTGTCCTTTATTCAGCAAAGGAGTTAGCGACTGAACAAGGTATCACCGTATTAGGAACGCTACAAAAACCGTTTAGAGCACAGGAATTAGAGGTGATTTTAAATACATATGTTAAATCGCCTCTTAAAATTGTCGCTAATAACGATTTGGTTTCCGTGGATGAGCTTGCTCAGGCCATCAACGATAAGGTCTTATCTCTACACTATCAACCCCAGGTTTCAATAAAAAATAGAGAGGTTATCGGTGTTGAAGCGCTCGTGCGCTGGAAGCATCCAGTTAAAGGTATGATCCCTCCAAGCTATTTTATTCCAATGGCAGAAGAAAATAACTTGATTGCAGATATTACTTTATTTACCACTAAGGGTGCCATTCGCCAGCAAGGGATATGGAAAAATCAGGGCAAAAATATACGAATGTCAGTCAATATGTCCCCCAAGATCCTTGATGACCTGGATCTGCCCGAAAAACTTCAGACTTGCGCTAGCACTCTAGGTGCAGATGTTTCAAAGCTGATGATCGAGGTTACTGAGACGGCTTTGACATCTAATCTTGCCAGGTACATGGATGTATTGTCACGTTTACGTATGAAAGGGTTCGGTCTTTCTATCGACGACTTCGGGACGGGCTATTCATCCTTACAGCAACTCATTCGTGTGCCTTTTTCTGAACTAAAGATCGATCAGGCTTTTATCCGAGAATTGACCACCAACAAAGAGTGCTACACGATCAGTAAAATATCTATCATGCTCGCCCATGAGCTTGGCATGTGTGTTGTCGCAGAAGGAATAGAAACTGAGGATGAGTGGCATATATTAAAACAACTCGGCTGTGACGAAGGGCAAGGGTATTGGATAGGCAGACCTATGCCACCTGAAGAACTCGAGTTGTGGATGAAAAAGTGGTCTGCTGGTTAATGTGATCACAAGTTTTGTGGTCAAAGAGCAGCCAAGAAAGTTGCGGCTTTAAGGGAGATGGGTATATACCCAAGTGACCGAAAAATGAAGAGAGCCGCGGGAATTCAAATCGTTAAATATCAGGTGTTTGTGTTGAGGTATAGCGGTGCTATGTCCAATACCAATAGCGCAGTAGTAGGGGGGAACCTGCCCACAGGGAGCGCAGGCAGAAAACCCGTGGGGTGTTACCCCACTTGAGAAAAGAAGGCCATTGCCGGTGTGTTGTGCCTTACCCCGACTTCTGGGCTAAGCTGTAAACCTGCATCTTGAAGTTTTACTTGGGTATAGTGGTATGCCTCTACCTTGTAGTCTCCCTTTTGCAGCCTACAAACCGGTATGATATTGGCTAACGGTTGACGCTGGTACCATAGCGTTAAGAGTGGTTGCCACGGTTGAATTCCCTGCTAACAATTGCTCAAAATGGCTAATCAACACGGCTTTATCGGGTAACTCTTTATCGCCGGCGCCAATGTTGGTTAAATCAATAAGAAAGCCATCAAAAAGATGGCCAAGATCATTAATGATCTCCATATTTAAAAATTGATCGTGATTATAAATACTTGGATAACCCGCTTTTTGTTTATCAATTTCAAAAGAGACCCCTTTTAAGTTGGTGATAGTGGTTGATTTATCACATGACAACATGCAGCCATTATCTATTCGGGGTTTGTCACAACCCACACTCTGCTGGAAGAAGCACTGCCGGCTGGTCATTAATAAAATGGGATGATAAATACTGTAAAATAATTTGAAGTTTTCAGGGCGGGCTATATTTTGCATTTGTTGTTTATTTATCTCATTAGAAATAAATGCGCCACTGCAATCAAACTCTTCTTTAATGGCCATCAGGGCATAGGAATTGGTGATATTTAAAAACGGCCCTGCTATCCATTTAATCCCCATTTCATAAGCTTTATAGGCGATGCCTGTATTGTTAGTGACAATTAACGGGGGCATGACGTGGTGTAAAATATTAATCGCCACATCATAATCTTTACCGATTAATACAGCTGGAAACCAGGGTATGACGTCTGGATTTTTGTTCAATAAATCAATGTATCTGGTGCAATCACGTTTATAGGCGTCGGGTAACTTAAAGTAGATATCGGCGTTTGTTATATCGAGTAAACCCAAATCTGCGGGATCACTGATTAATATTGACAGTTTGCTCCCGCTACTGGTGCGGGGAAACGCCCGGGCATCAGTATCAAGGCCGCCCAAACTTACTGGTTGAGAGTCTGCTGGTTTAGGATATTTCACCAGTGGGGGCAACTCAACTGCCGGTAACACTGCTCTGGCGTTATTCAATAAGCGGGCGACTTCATTTTTAAGCACAGTCAATTCTTTAAAAGGCAAATTGAGACCAAAAACTAGGTCATCCATGTTCATTTCTTGCAGGGTAAATTCAGCATTGTGTAAACTTTTAAAACGCTTCTCAAGGGCTGTTTTAAGGTTATCCCCCTGCTTATTGTCGACCAATAGGCTGGTTGATTGCACCGCAAACTCTTTATTTTTAACAAAGGCTGATTCAGCCGTTGAATGTTGCCCAACTGAGTCGTCTTGGGTGGTCACTGTCACGGTTAATTTACTGCCAGGCTGACCTGAAAACGCCAGGGTCAGGGGGATTTTATCTATACTTAAGTACCTGATTTTATCCTGTACAGTGGCATTTATTTGGCTTTTCTCTTCATAAAGGCTTTGTTCTACTTCATGTATTTGCACCACTGAAATAGCATTACTTTTTGCAACGGCATCCTTTGTCACCACTGCATTTTTAGCAAGGGCATGTATTTTTGAATTGTCCCGGGGGTTATCAATAAACATAGATTGATTCAAATCGCCTCTTAAAAAGGCGTTTGAAAAATCACGATTAAACACTTTATATAGCCGCTCACCGTCTTCAAGCAACTGACCTGTTTGCACAAAACCATCAATCTGTTTGCGAAAACTATCGACAACCGTATGCACATAACTGGCGCCTTTAATGCGGCCTTCTATTTTAAATGAGTGCACACCAGCTTCAATCAAAGCCGGGAGATCAAAAAATGCCGAGTTGTCTTTTATATTCAGCGGAAATTTGTTGCCTGTTTGTGTTGGTTTATATTCTTCACGGCAGGCCTGACTGCAACGACCCCTATTACCTGAATTGCCCACACTGGCTGAGGTTGAATAACATAAACCCGAGAAAGCGATACACAGTGAGCCATGAACAAAGACCTCCGATAATATATCGTGCTCTTGTGCCACTGCGTTTATGGCGGTTATTTCTTTTAGGTCTAACTCTCTGGATAAATTAACCCGTGAGGCCCCTAATTTTTTTAGGAAAGGGATCTGTCCGGCATTATGGGTTGTTAACTGAGTTGATGCATGTATGTCCAAGGTGGGAAAATACTTTTTTATCAGATTAAATAAACCAATATCTTGCACAATGACACCATCTAAGGTGGTATTGACCAATCTACTTAACAGCTTGGCCAGAGAGGTAAATTCCCGTTCTAATATAACAATATTTAAGGTAAGAAAAATCTGACATTGATACTGGTGGGCCAGTCGTATTACACCAACAAGTTCATCAAATGAAATATTAGCCGCACGATTACGGGCATTAAAGGTATCTAATCCGCAATAGACTGCATCGGCACCGGCAATAATAGCGGCTTTAATCGCATCGACATCACCACCTGGGGCTAATAATTCAATTTTATGATTCATTTATATAACTTGTTGTCTGCTAAATTTAAAGGCGGGATGTTACCCGTATATTTAGCAGATGAATATCGTTACAGTAGATTATTAGTGGTAAACAGGACAATCATAGTCAAATTACGATGAATGAAACAAAAGCAGACCCCATACTCTATTCGTTAAGAAACTGTCCTTATGCGATGCGCGCCAGGATCGCGATTTATAAAGCCAATCTTCGAGTCTTATTACGGGATGTGGTTTTGAGCAATAAACCCCCAGAAATGCTGGCATGCTCCCCAAAAGGTACGGTGCCTGTGTTGGTGTTAGGCCAAGACAAAGCGTCTGCGCCTCAGTGCGTTATTGAAGAAAGTTTAGACATTATGTTATGGGCCCTGGGAAGTAATGATCCTGGCGATTTACTGCACGGTCATAAACCCGGGGCGTTGCCTGAGATACTTACATTAATTGCGCGCTTTGATGATGAGTTTAAAGTGTGCCTGGAACAATACAAGTGTGCCAAACGCTACCGTGAAGACACGATCACCCATTACAGGCAAATGTGTGAGCCTTACATGGCAGATTTAGAAAAACGTTTAGAGCAGCACCCCTTTCTTATGTCAGCACAAGAAAGTCTAGCCGATATTGCGCTTTTACCTTTTATTCGTCAATTTGCCCGGGTAGAGCGTCAGTGGTACCTGCAATCGCCTTACCCTATGGTTAGGCAGTGGCTCAATCATTATCTTCAAAGTGTTATGTTTACAAAAGTGATGGCAAAAACCCCTTTGTGGTTGGACAATCGGGAAAACATTATTTTATTTAATCTCCCCCCGAGGGGAGCATGATTGTAACTTAGCAGAACTTGAGTCGACGATGTTAGCCTGCGCCGAAAATGATAAGTAATCAGGGCGGGATTGCACTTTGGTTTATTTCTGACCAAACAGTATTTCCGCTATAAATTTGCTATCCCAACCCGCTCGCATCATTTTACCTGCAACACTGTCTTTAAGCGGATGAGCTTTAATTAAATTAAGTAACATGCGTCTGAATAAGGCCATTTTTTTCGCCCCATCTTCAGCATATATCTGGCTTTCATCTTCCCTGAATGTGACATCTAGCACCCAATGTTGGCTATTTTCAATGGCCCAATGATTTCTGATAGCCCTGGCCGCTTCTTTGACATCATTTCCCAAAGAAGTTATGTAATAAGACACTTCGTGTTCGATTTGCTCTTTGCCCTTCTTTTTAAAGGTGCGTTTGCGCGTGACTTCAACTACAGATTGGATATCCTTCCAATGCGCCATGCCGGCCAGCCAATCTGTGATGGGCAACAGACGATAGTAGCGCTCATTGATACGACCATGGGCCTTTTCTATTTCTTCAAAATATCGCTCTTCCAGTATCTGCGGGCTATCCCGGTATGTCTTGTGGAAGAACGCCGAAATTTCTTTGCACAGATTACGCTGATTGTCCTTAACCTGAAGCATATAATCAGCACCTTCAGCCCTTACTATCTCTGTGGTATGGGTCTGACAGTGCATAGCATCAGCGGTGATTATGGCCCCTTTACCGACAGACGCTGCAAAATCGCTTGCATCACCTGAATTTCATTGGTTTTATCCGATACCTCCTGCTGGCAAAGGATTAAACCACGGTCTACCACCATGGCGCTCATTAACTGTAACGGGTTGAGGGTTGAACCATTTTCTGAGCCCCTGATCACTTTACCATCAAATGTGATCTGCTATCTTTCTCCTTGCACCCTTATCGTGTTGACCCATTGCTCAAAACACGCAAGTAAACTTTCGGCTTTTATGCCTCGGATTATGCGGCCAATTAAGTGACGCATGGGAATACCATTGGCAAAATTACGGTACTCCCTGAGCCATTTAAGTTGAGTGACGCCAAAGATATGTATGGCCTTCCAGCCTTTGGCAGCGAATAAAACAGCAGACATGGTAAGAAAAATGATGTCCAGCAAATCATAATTTTTGTTGATATCGGTACGGCTATCTTCGATGTTTTTACATAATTCACATAATTCACATAATTCACATAATTCACATAATTCACATAATTCACATAATTCACATAATTCACATAATTCACATAATTCACATAATTCACATAATTCTCAAAATGACATAAAACGGGCTACAGATAAGTGAAATTAGGCGATCTGATCTGTCATTCTGTATAAAGTTCCCTAGTGTTTATATCATTAAGTGATCAATATCCTGCTTTTAATAACTTTAAGTGTGATCCGGCCCTAGATAAATAATGGCTAATTATAACAAAAATAACAGAGTGTTTTTTATAGCGTCTATTAGTGCTGGATTTTTATACTATTGGCTAATATGAAGCTGGCGCCAATTTGTTACAATATTTCCTATTTAAATGGGATGATAATTTAGAATAACTGTGGGGAATTACTATGAAAAATAAATATTTACTGCTCTTTGCGAGTAGTTTTTATGCGCTCGTTTCATCGGTTAACGCTACAACTGATTCAGGTGTTCTTGAGGTAACCACTACCGTTAATAATAGTTGTTCAATTGATGCCATGGGTAGAATTGATTTCGGCGAGTATGACCCCTCGGCCATTAGTACATCAACTACGGGCACTTCACTCAACATAACGTGTAATGGCTCCACTGTAGCATGGCGAATTCACTCGACTCAATCTGTGGTTACCAGGATGATGACACGGGTAGGGGGGGCTGAAACATTGATTTACACACTTCTGAACTCGGCTGATACAGCATTTGCGGTAACCGATACAACAGGAAGTGCTATTGGTACAGGTACGGGGGTAGCAATAATCAAGGGTGCGATAGCAGCAGGGCAAAACGTCGTCCCTGGTACATATACTCAACAAATTGCATTAACGATAGTGTTTTAAATGGTAAGCCTAAAAATCAAAGGTAATCTTATTACTGCTGTTTTTGGATTAGGAGTATTCGCAATACTTGTAACGCAAGCGCAGGCAGTGGTTATTTCGCCCATTCATCTGGAGATGTCTGTTAAAAAGCCCGTTACTAGTTTTACGGTGACTAATGAATCAGACCAAATAGTCACTTACCAGTTGAACACTTTATCTTGGGTTCAGGTTGACGGCAAGGACAACTACATTGAAGCTAACGAACTCGTAGTCACTCCGCCTATCGTCAGCATTAAACCAAAAAGCTCTCAAACATTTAGAGTAGCACTATTCAAAGCAAGCTCGCATCGAGTTGAGCAGTCATACCGCATAATTTTGGATGATATATCAACTTATGTGTCTGATGAATCAAAAACTGGCCTTACTTTTATATTCAATCACAACCTTCCATTGTTCTACGCGCCTTTAGCAAGCGTTGATTCAGTAGTTTGGTCTATCTGTGAATCTGATGTAGTGGGGAAAAGTTGTTTACTCATGCAAAATAAAGGTAATCGGCATGCGAAAATGGTTAAATTTAGCGCTGTATCTGCAACTAAAGAAGAACCTAATAATCAGGCTAAAACAGTGCTTGCAGGGAGTTCCGGCAAGTGGCTATTCTCCACAATGCAAGGTACTGAAAATACAACTAGCATCAAGTTAATCACCAGCACAGGGCCATTAATTTTACTCTTAAAAAATTTGCCGAGTTCTAATTAAATAGTGAATTCATCACTTAAGGCTAATAAATTTTTAGTTAAACTGTATGTAGCATTAATTTTTTCACTTACCATTTTTCAGCTTAAAGCAGTTGAAGAATTTTTAGAAGTAAAATCTGCTCAAACTACAATATCCCCAAAAACTGTAAATTTACCGCAAATATTATTCTTAACGATCGAGGTAAATGCCAGGGTAATCAGTGGCGTTTTTTACGCGGAAAAATTTATCGACGGTAGACTCATCTTGGTTGAAGATGCCTGGACTGCATCGAACTTAAACCTACCAGGAGCTAAGGTTGCTATGGATTATGGTCAATTTGGCTATGATCTTAGGTCATTAAAAGGTGCTAATTACGACCTTAATATTAGCTCGCAAGCTATTAACATTACCGCGCCAAGCTATTCATTTGGCATAACAGATCTTACTAATAAGGTAAATTCAGATGACCTAACTAATACATCACCGTTAGGTTTATATGTAAACTATGACCTAACTTCAACAACCACAACCAGCAATGAAGGCGCCAACAGCTTCGGGGCGGTTTTAGAAGGGATTGTTTTTAATCATTACGGTTCTTTGGTAACCAGTATGTTTCACCACGCATCGTCGTCAATTGCCAGCGATCAATCTAGAACTATCCGTGCGGAAACATATTTCCAAAAAGACCTACCTTCAAATACGGAGACAGTGATTTTAGGTGACGCAGTCAGTAGTAGTGGTTCATGGAGCAGACCGGTGCGTTTTGGTGGCATTATCTGGTCTACAGACTTTAGCCTTAAAAGTGGTTTTATCAGTGCAGCAGCCCCATCAATTAATGGTTCTGCGGCGTTACCCTCAACTATTGATATATTAATCAATAATCAAAAAAGCCAGTCAGATTCAGTGAATGCCGGCCCATTTCAGATTAGTGACTTTCCTACGGTCAGCGGTGCTGGACAAATTAATATAGTGGTAAAAGATATCTTAGGGATTGAAACAATAAAAAGTCAAAGTTTCTATTCAACGCCACGCTTACTTAGAACTAATTTAAATGAATTCTCTATTGAAGCTGGGATGGAAAGGAAAAAATATGGCCTTGAAAGTAACGTATATGAAAAGCCTTTTATTGCGGGAACATTTCGCCGTGGGTTCGATGGTTTTACAATAGAAGGTCGAACAGAGCTTCAAGCATCTAGGCAAGCTGCCGGAATTGAAGTGGCGGGTTTAATCAAAAAATATGCAGTTATGTATTTTGCCCTAGCAGTATCAAAGACAGAGATGAAAAAAGGGTTGCAGACAATTTTTGGTATTGAACGTTCTTCTAAAGAGGTAAATGTTAACTTGAAGGTTGAACATTACGACCGTGATTTTCTGCAGATGGGCGCTTCAGCGAGCGAAATAAACCCAAGGCAGAAAATTTTAGTAGGTTTGGGTCTTAATATTTATAGAAATCTATGGATTAATACTAACGTGATTAGCCAGACTAATTGGAACTCAGAAGAATTTAACCTGATATCAGCTAACTTATCAATCCCGTTAATAGGGAATATAAGGCTTAATACTTATGCTAATAAACAATTTGGAAAAAACCAAGATTACACCGTTGGTTTAAATATAGTGATACCATTTATGAATGGGAAAAACATGGTGTTGACTTCCACTCATGATACCCAAGGAAAAATTTACAGTAACGTACAACTGAATAAGACGATTGTTAATAGTAATGGTATCGGTTACCGCGTCCTTGCCAGTGATAGTGCTTCGCAAAGAGCGCTAGTAAGTATTAACGTTAACACCCCAATAAATAAAATCACATTAGACGCTGATCCGTCAGCATTAGGCAAATCATTCAGATTACGCACTAGCGGCTCAGTTGGTATGCTAGGGGGGCTTTTATTCGCATCAAAAAAAATTGGTCACGGTAGTTTTGCGGTCATTAAAGTGGCTGACGAACCTAACATTGATGTTTACCAAAGCAACCACATAATTTCCAGCACAAATTCAAGTGGCTTAGCATTTTTGCCAAATGTTCTACCTTACCAAAAAAACAAAATTTCGATTAGGCCTGAAGATTTACCTTTTGATTTGGAAGTGAATGAAACTAGCCAGTTGATTACGCCCTACGCCCGCAGTGGTGTTTTTGTTAGCCTAGATATTAAGAAGACCAACAACAGACTGGTAAAGTTACTCAAAGCCGATGGTAGCCCCATGCCTATAGGCTCAAAGGTACATATGCTTTTAAGTAATACCGATTTTGTAGTAGGTAGACGTGGTGAGGTCTACTTGATGGGCTTGCACAAGAATAATAGTACGCTGGTTTCATACCAAGATGGCACTTGTTCAGCGAATATAAGTGCTCCGATTAATAGCACCGAAAGAAATACTATGCTGATAGTGGCTTGCAAATAATGAAAAAAAATATCTTTTTGGCATTATGTTTAATTTTAGGTTCAACACTTACCGAAGCGGCTGTGAGTTGTAGTATTAGCTCATCAGGACTCTCCTTTGGAATAATAGACCCCTTATATTCAGTCGAAATCACCAGTACAGGGGCAGTCAATTTAAATTGTACAGGTGGATCGGCCACTTACACGATACATTTATCTCAAGGTTATGGCTCTATGGCACAACGTTTGATGAAAAGTGGCTTAAATAACTTAAAATACAATCTTTACACATCAAATTCATATTCCAGTGTGCTAGGTGATGGAACGGCGGGCAGTTTGGCCATTAATGGTTCATCAGCTACTGACACTTTGGATACCTCTTATTTAGTGTATGGTAAAATCTCTAATATAGGGCTATCCAGGACAGAGCCAGGCGTTTACAATGATAATGTTTTAGTGACAATTATTTACTAAATTAATCGTATGGAAAAACAAGAACTAAGCTACTCTAGGTTGATCCTTATTGCTGCATACAACCTATCAATCACCCGCTATATAACTAAAATGAAATTACCAAAATTAGCCTGTCTACCCTATTTTTGTGATTTTTAATATTAATCAGCTCTTGCTGATAAAAACCATCCAGTTTAGTGCTAGAGGAGCATTACAGCAGTGGAGGAACTTAGGGATTAATCCCAATATCATCACCCGCTGGATAGAGGAATACCAGCAAAATGGTGTTGGTCAGGCTTTGCATGGTAATGGCAAACTCATCTCGTAGTAGGAGAAAATGCGCAGCCTAAAGCTCAGGTTAAACGCTTGGAAATGGAAATGCGAATATTGAAGAAAACGATGGTTTTCTTTGTCAAAGAAATAAATTGAAATACGCGTTTATTGATAAGTGGAAGATGACTTGGGCATTGGCTGTAATGTGCCGCGAAGCAGTTTTTATTACTTTGCGTACAGGGAACGAACTAAGCCTGACGACCCTATATAGGCATAAATACTTGAATTAGTTGAGCGCATTGTTCAGTCAATCGACGTTAGTTACTGTAGTTGGCGAATGCAAGAAGTGAAGGTGTTTTTAGGTAGCTGTAAGCCTAATAAAGTGATCACGGATAGTCATCATAATAAGCGGCTGTTTGATAATTTTCTTAACAGAGAATTGACGTTAGCTCAGTCTAACCTGGTATATGTGGCCGGCGTTACCTATATCTGAACACCGTAATGCGGACTCTATCTAGTAGTCGTCATTGACCTTCACTCAAGGAAAGTAGTCGGCTGGAGCAGAAATAATATCACGATTGAAAGCGCAGTCGGTGTGAGACACTCTATGTATGACCATTTGGAAAAACGAACCCAAGCAGCAGCGAGGGGTAACAGTTCACCAGGATGCTATTGATTTAAGGCATCCAATTCTGGAAGGGCTGGGTAGGCTGATTTTTCAATGAGACTACGCACGATGTCCTCCAGCCATTTGAGTGGTTAGCACCGATCTTGCGGCAACGTTCGACGATGCGTTGACGAAATAGCTCGCACCATTGGGACCAAACACCGTAACTGCCTTTTCGGCACAACACATAGCTGCGTAACGTGCGCTCTGCTTCATTGTTGGTCAGCAGGATGGCCTACTTGGTTAAAAACGTCCAACTCATAACATTATACTTTAGTAATAAGGCGTAGCGATTTTGGTAGCGGGGTGTGATACATAAGCGACTTTCGTCTGCCAGACCCTCTCGGCATACCTGTTGTAATTGGCGTATTCGCCGCTGATAAATCAACTCAGTAATCTCCCCATTCTCAGACAGATGCCTGGTAAAAAACAGTATATTGACTATGGTTTATAACCATTTTTCTATTGCTGTATTCGTCCCCCAACTTTGAGCCAGGCACTGACATTACGGAAAATATGTACCCAGCATTACTGGTGTTTCTCTTGGGAAATGTAGTGATATCCGCATATTGGTCATTGACTACAACATACTCGGTATCGTCACCCAATAAACGTTTTTTCGCCACCTAGCCTCGGTAATAATGCACCATAAAGCAGGGTAAATTGGCGGTGCAAATCTGCCACATTCAGTGATTTTCGTTACCCCGTGTAAGTCTAGTTTGATCGTCTCGTCCTGAGACTCATCGCTTCGCGGCCCGCTTAAGCGGTCCAAATGCTTTCCCGAAGCATTTTTTGTAGGCATGGACGATAGGCGAGGGTGAGCATGGTGCTGACGCGGCACTGGGCTTGTGAGATAACGCCCCGGCTGGAGCGTTATCTGGAGTTCTGCTCCAGTTGCTGTTGAATTTCACTGCTACCTGATGAAACTGACCAGCCTTGCACGGCAATATAGGCCAACACATTGTGGCTCATCTGCCAAGACGTCAGGGTCTCCGGCAACTTAGCCTGGTGTTTATCGGCAAAGCGCTCACAATGCCCCCATAAAACTGATGCTCCTCAACTGAATAGGCTTGCGCAGGGATGTAGAATACTTGATGGCGGCGATAAGGTGTGGAGTTGGAAATCACCTGTCCGCCACACCGAAAATGTGACCATGAGGTCCAACAAGATGGAGTAACCTACAAAAAGCTTGACCACATTCATCTACTACTTTTGTCTATGGTATAAATATCCATACCATAGACAAAAGTAGTAGACGAATGTTAATATTATAACCTATACAATATATTAAATTAATATTGCAGGGAGCTAATAATTGAAGTAATGAGGTTGAAAAAGTTAAAATGATTAAAACCAGACAAGCCAAAATGCGAGTGATTATTAGTTTTTTGGCTGCTACATGTGTATTTCAAAGTGCCATTGTGGTGGCTAAAGAGCAGGATACACTGACAGTTAATGCATTTGTCACATCAGTTTGCAGTATCGATAATGCAAGCCTGAATTTTGAACAACGTGTAACAGCTGCATCTAAATATAATACTCGAGAGGGTGCAAATAAGCCCGACTTACAAGGCCTCATTCCTCTGTCAGTGAGCTGTAAAAATTCGACATATAATCAAACTTACTTGACCACGTTAACATCGGTTAACGAACACCATGGCCGAGCTTATAGCAGTTTACCTAACCAGGTTGGTCTTACAATCTACTACTAGGTACCTATAATGGTTTCGCCTTCGCGGAGAAGATCAGGTATTGATTAATCTAGATCCGCAATCGATTAATCGAATGCAGACATCTTAAGGCTGTATATCACACAATCAATTCAATCATAAAAAAACTCGGAAGAAACGTTCTGTTAGCTCAATCAACAAAGTTAAAACAACACAAATAGACGTCGCCAGCCTATATTTTTTTCAACTTATAAAAGGCTATTTCAAAAAAAGTATAAAAAAATATCTATATCACCCCGTAACTGCTGCTTTTTGAATAAAAGGGAGTCAAAAGCTCAGTGAGCCCCACAAATTTATTAAACAGCTGTACTCGCTCCTCGAGTACTATAAATAAGTTGGGTAATGGCATCACTTCAATGCTGTTTGAGATAGGGCAAGCGAGTGTCTTTTAACGCTCTTCGCCTAAGGAATTGAAAGGGTGATACCCGTTTTTCTTGGTATTGGCTTGATAGCGACGATGTAAATTCGCACTAACGACAGTTAAACCGAAGAGTAGATCAATGACATAAGGCAATGCTGAAATCAATATTAACCCACTAACCACCTCAGAATTTTGCTTTTGTTACCCTAAAATCCCCAATGGTTTATCCTCATTGGGCACTGAATAACCCTGCTCTAACATGAAGGCTGCAGCTTTTTTTTTCAACTCTTTTGGTTATTGCTGGTGGCTACGTTTTTGTGACATGTTCATACCTTAATATTTGACGGTTAATGGTAAAGTGTCCGGCGGCATTTAATCTGAACACTCCCTTAGGGAGCGAAATTTGGGGTCACTTAGGTCTATACATTAACCTATATTGAGGAGACCTTTGAGCTTATCATTAGCTTTTTCTAACAATTTTTCCTTTTGCTCATCGAGTTTTTCTTTTACTTTTTTCTTGGCTTCTTCCGCTAATCGTTTTTTTGCTTCAGATTTAGCCGCAGTTATCACGTTATCAAGCATGGCATCGACCACTGCAGCCCCCATTTTATCTGCGGGCATGCCATTAGGTTGGCCAATAGGACCCACATTGAAAGTGGGTAAAGTAACTTCATAGGCTTTTGTGTTTATATGAAGCGCACCCGTAGAAAGTTGTTCAAAATTAAACTTAAGGCGCACATTACTGACTGCCACGTTTTCAACAATTACCAAAGGATTGGCGCTACCTTTTGATGATGATTTATTTTCAGTCTTGGGCAGATTAGTGTCTAAGTTGTTTTTCAGCACTAGCAGGTTACCCTGGCCACTC
This sequence comes from Paraglaciecola sp., assembly GCA_046709505.1. Taxonomy (GTDB): domain Bacteria; phylum Pseudomonadota; class Gammaproteobacteria; order Enterobacterales; family Alteromonadaceae; genus Paraglaciecola. The sequence goes on from JBKEFM010000007.1 coordinate 31,805, forward strand.
CCGTCTACTTCATAAAGAATTTGTGCTGCGTTGATAGTAATAGTCTGTACTACATAAGGTTCATTGATAAACTCACCTAAATCCAGGGTGATGGAATCGACGCTAAAAGCGTCTTCACTACTGAAGCCTTGGGGGTTTTTTATATTCAGATGGCTTATGGTCATTCGGCCCTCAGTCACTGCCAGGTCAACCTTGGCAACCGACACAGACGTGCCAAGATATTTACTCCCTTGTTGTTCTATTTGCGCACGAATAAAGTTGCCCGCGCCACTTAACATATACCAAACGCCGCTTGCAATTAGCAGTATTAACAAACCAAAAATTACCGATCTTTTTTTCATTAAATTCTCTTTTAGCTATTTCATTAATATCATTATTGTAACAGATCGTTTTAATTGCCAGGTTTCCTCTACACTACTTTTATTTACGTACAATGCCACAGTAAAAAAGCAAAAAGCTCAGTATCAATTATGTAAATTTAAAGTTAATGTTGATAACTTTCTCAATTCAATAACCTAATAGTCCATGCAAAAAAAAATTTCTGAGAGTTATTACGCCGACTACCTAGTTATCGGTGCCGGGGCGAGTGGCTTAGCTTTTGTTGATACCTTAATAGGTGAATCTGACGCGACCATTATCATCATTGATAACCGTCACAAGCCTGGAGGACACTGGGTTGACGCTTACTCATTTGTAACATTGCATCAGCCATCCTCATTTTATGGCGTGAATTCAAAAGAGCTCAGTAACGGAAGAATCGATCATACTGGTTTAAATCAGGGGCTTAATGAATTAGCCACAGGGGCAGAAGTACAAGCTTATTATGACAATGTAATGCGTGACACTTTGCTTCCCAGCGGTCGAGTACAGTACTTTCCTCTTTGTGAATACTTAGGTGACGGGCGGGTTAAACATCTTATTACGGGACGTGAATTTAACGTGCTGTATAAGACTAAACTGGTCGATAGCACGTACTACAAAACCAGTATTCCAGCTACCCATCAACCCCAGTTTGAGATTGAACATGGGCTGACCATGATACCGCCAAACGCTTTACCTAATACTCTGAATAAGATTGAACATGGATTTAAATACTTCACCGTGCTTGGAGGCGGAAAAACCGCTATAGATACGTGTTTATGGTTGTTACAAAACCAAGTTCAACCTGAGAATATCAGTTGGTATATGCCAAGAGATGCGTGGTTTATTGATCGTAAAACCGCTCAACCTACGGCCGAATTTTTTGCCGACGCTATTGGTGCACAAGCGGGACAATTGGAAGCGATTGCCGAGTCTACTTCCATTGCAGATATGTTTTTGCGGTTAGAAAAAGCTGGGGTGTTTTTGCGTCTCGACCCGGATGTGTTGCCACAAATGTTTCACGGTGCGACGATCTCGAAGGCTGAATTAGCACAAATTAAACGCATCAAACATATTATACGCAAAGGTCGGGTGTTAAAGCTTTCCGCCACACAAATAGTATGTGCCCTGGGCACAGAAGCCCCTAAGGCACAGAGTCTTTATATTGACTGCACCGCCAGTGCGCTCACTAACTTTGTCGTTGAGCCTGTTTTTCAGGGTGATACTATCAAATTGCAAATGGTTAGAGCCTATCAACCTACTTTTAGTGCCGCATTTATTGCTCATATTGAGGTTACCTACCTTGATAATGATAAAAAAAATCAACTGAGTAAAGTCGTACCTCTGCCAAATAAAGTAGAAGATTGGATTGAGATGACCTATCGAAATATGATGAATCAGTTTTTTTGGTCAAAAGAGCCGGGGTTAAAAGACTGGATGCTTAATCAACGCCTTGACGGTTTTTCAAAACTGGTGCAGGGAGTGAAATTCTACCAATTCGATAAGTTGAAAGTGTTAAATCGTATGCGCAAAGCAGCCAAACCTGCTGTTGCAAAACTAAAAACTTACCGGGACTTCGTCGCAGCCTCATCATCAGTAAATAAATAGGAAATTTTATAATACGGTAACGCAATGACTGAATCATATAACTGGGGGGAATAGTGGCGCGCTTAAAAGGGGGGGTTATTAACTGGCCTCAAAAATGATGAAAACCATGGCTTGATCAGTGAGATTTCAACAATGCTTGTGCACTGATAAATTCATTGGCAGTCTCAGATAGGCATCTACCAGATAAATAATTTTTTCCGGCGCCATGATAAAGTAGCCAACCTTGGGCTGTTTGTTCAATTTTTTTGACTTCAGTCCATAAAATTTTACTTTCAATATAAAAAGATTTACTTCTGACGCCATTCTCATCCACTGTTAATGTCAGTTCAGAATTTGCCGCTTTACTGATCAATTGCCTGGCTAACCACCAAGACTTTCGAAAACGTATACTTAAAACATCCAGGGCACCCAGGGCAATAATAAACCAGGCTATATAGGGGGTGATGTCTGTAAAAAGGATAATAGCCAAGCCCAAAAGCGCTAATATAATAGATTTTAAATATACCGTTTTAGCGTTATCTGCAGTAACAGATTCATCAAAGGTTTCACTAAAATGGCTTTTATCTAATATATAAGTTGTTGTGTAGGAGAAAGGCGTGGTCATTAGAATGTAATCTTGAGTCAAAAAATCAGTGTATCGAGAAGTGTCTAGCCATGATAGTTGTTTTAGGTGGGATTATTGTTACGACGTTAGTTGTTCCCAAAGATAATTAATGGATTAACAACCGCTACTGTGTATCTCAAATGGGTGTTTCACACTCTGTTTGAGTATTTACCTACGTTTTGTCTTCTATCATAACCCATTCGTTTATCAACGCTATATACAGGACTAAAAAAACTGTTTGTAGGGTGTTATCTGACTTATCATATCTTGATTTTCTGTGTATAGATTACGGGATTTATTCTGTTATTTAACAGCGTACAGGCTCATGGCAAGATCATGAGTGGTTATTTTATGAATATTCAAAGTGAACAATGAACTGCAAAATTTAGCAGCAGACGTAATTGACAGGGCCTTGTACAATTTTGACCTGTTTAATAACCAGTTTTCGCTCAAATAGCGTTCGCGATTTTGTTGTAGGTACATGCTATAAGATAAAAAGCTTATGAACCAGGATCGGTTATTCAGATTATGGTTAAAGTCGAAACATACGAATAAGATAGCCAGCGTAAATATTTTTTTATACTAATTAAGCAATAAAGTCAGGTATTTATGCCCTATTCCTCAATTCCCGCTCCCCCCATACACACAATATTCCGGTTAAAAAATACCACTACTACTCTGTGAAACAGCTTTTAATACTGCTTTACCGACCTTGAAAAGAAAAACATTAACAGCCCAGTTTTGTAAGTATTTGCAGAATAAAAGTCGCAAAGCGGCTCCTACGACCGGGCTGTTTGCTAACGATGGGAATTGAGACTTCAAATTTATTGATTGACCCCTATGACTTTGCAGAATCATTAATGAGTTAGCGAAAAGCCTGCTTCACTGCAAGTTCTAAACGGGTGCGGATAAAAAGGTATTTATTCTTCCGGCACCCAGCTAAAAATTCACCCCACAACATCTGCTTCATACAGGGGATTTATAAATCGCGATTAAGCTTTTTTTCTACGCCGTATAGCAGCCAGACTTAACAGTCCAATGGATAACAAACCAAGGGCGGCCGGCTCAGATACAGCAATAAGCGTAATGGGTGTAATGGGTGTAATAACACTATTTGCCCCCCACAACTTTATGTTTGATAAACCACCACCTTTTGCTTGTGCATTAGTCTCAGAAAGAGACCAACCATCTATACTCGTATCAGTAGTCATACCACCGAGTGAGCCATCCACAAGAAGCCACGCCCAGTTATCAGGAGTAAATTTTCCAGCACCAATATGCATGGAAATTACCGCACTGGTGTATATATTCCAAAAACTGGGATCAATGGCCCAATCTCCACTATTGGGTATACTATCCCAGCCCTCATCTGAGCTAGCAGTGAGAAAATGATCACTGCCATTGGCAGTAAGTTCACCGGCATTTTCCCATCCACCACCATAAAAATAGGCAATGTCTGCTACTTTTAACGAACCATCAGGGTCAAAGACAGGGGTTGTGATCGTCGGTGCATATGCGCATTGTGCCGCACCCACTAAAGTTGCCTCTCTATCGTACATACCGCAAGTATCACTGAATATAGGGTTCGCAACAACACTACTTGGCAGCCCGATTAATGCTACCGCCATTATAAATTTAAACGTCATATAATATTCCTGTTAATCCGTCAACTAAAAATCTGAAAGGTAATGACTGAAAAAGATAGTCATCAGTCGATTTCTGCATGAATCAAGCCGGTAATTAAATGTGTAATGTATTCAATAACTTGTAATGTATTCAAAATGAATTTAAAGGTGAGTATATTTTTTTTGTAAAATATTCTGACACACGAATTTGTTACCTTATGCATTAAGGGCTAAAAATTAGTCCCTACCAAGGTCAAGATGCGGATGCTTAAAGACACCGCATTTGATGATTTCCGTGATGGTTAAACTTTTGAGAACCGAATAGAAAATTACAGTCGTGTTTTGCTAAGCAGGTAATCATGCCGATTTCTATTTATTGCACTAATATGGTTACAAAGCCTTTATTCTTGGAGGTGTGGGGTATAAGCCATACCAGCAAGTAAGGTGTGTTTTTTTGCTTAAATTATTATTCAGTGATGTCTGATATTACGCACTTGAAAAAACTATTTTTTTTAGCGACGCTGATTAAAATCTGACTGTGTTTTGATCAAAGATAGGCCCAGAATTTAAAATATCGACTTTAGGTCATTTGGGCATATCGAATACCATTGCTCCTTGATATGTGATCAATTCACAAAGCGCTGGCAATTTTGATAGCAAAGCGTCACATCGAAGGAATGCTGGTTGCCTTCATAGACGTTACAAAAACGTCAGGAGTGTTTTTATTTACCACATCCATGTGGCTCACCTACTTCGCAGGCCAGCTGAAGCTGTTGTGATTTGTTGCAACAAATCTTGTTGAACGTCCCAAAGACGGCCCTGAAACGGTGGAGCGCAGGGATACGCACAATAAAATGCAGCTTGCCAGCGCCTTCCCGAAGGGCGATGCTAAATTTACTTACGCTTTACCCCCAGACAGTGAGTGTTCACACTCCGGTTAAGCAAATATTATCGATCGCTGAGTGAGTAGATATTAAGGTGGATTGGTATAGTCATTATCATGATAAAAATGTACGGGAGTTAACTGTTGAATAACATAGTGCTAGTTAGTTCGCTTTACGGCCTTTTTTGCTGTTATCGGCAGGTGTTAAAAAAACTGACATCTGGCTTTTTTTGTTAAGTACCAGAGGGAGAGTGAGCGTAATACACTTTGAGTTCAATCGACGGGTCATTTGATCTGATTTATTTTTTGGGCGAAGTAGTGGGGTTATCCACCCAAAAAAGTAACGGTCGTCAAAAATACAAACCTTTTGTAAACTTTGCGCAGCAGACTGCCCCATGAAAAGATCCAAAGAGATGTCAGTTTATATTTTCCATATTTACCTAGTTGGCGTATCAATAAAGGGGCTAATGTCAGATATTTATCACCTATCCCTTTTCTGTTTTTTACCATATTTAAACAGATTTTTCTCAGCCATTCGTCAATTACGGAGCGTAATATTTTGACAATTTTGTTATTGATATGTGTAGCAAGTGCACGCTATACACTACCTGATAAGGTCCTATAATCTATAGGGTAAGCCAGTCATGTTGAGCGTTGTTACAACAACATGGCATAACTATGTTCGTTATATATTTGCACCGGGTCACGGGCCACGGGCCACGGTTTATGAGGTAGGGGACATCCTCAAGTCTATGTGGCCACTATTGCCGATAAATTGCAGTCAGGCAGGATTATTTACCAAATGAAAAGTAAAATTAGCACAGTATGACTCTAGTTTTCTGTACGAAATTGCAACAAATCAGCTTGGGCTAAAACGTGATCGATTAATTGCTGACTGTGTTGGTTTGTGTCGGCCCCCCTGGTATAACGAGGTGTATGGCGGTCATTTATCCAACCCGAGTCCCAACCCATAGTGCTGTGTAAAAATTGCAACGCAAAATCACTCAGGCCCGTTTCTAAACAGCCAGCTAAACAGGTATCCACATAGGTTTGGCAAATAGGATAATGAGAATTTGCCGATTCATTCTTTTTGTTTTGGCAAATCCATACATTTTTGCTGGCCAGTTGTTTGTGTGTGGTTTTTTGCTGGTCGTCTTTAAGCAAGCTCAGTTGGCTACTATGCACCTGGATAAACTCATAATCCTGCTCACGCTTAGCGAGTTCGGGACTGATCTGCTCAATGGGCAGCAATGCACAGTTAAAACTCCCCTCTATATCAGCCTTCGCGCTTAAACAGGTTTGTTGTTGGTGCAATGTCCGTGTTGTCCACGCCCTGCGCCACCCTCGAAGCAACACAGGGATAGCCTGACAGTTGATACCAGAAAAACGAGAACGGCTGTCGTGGCTAAGTAAACTGCCATAGGCAATAATATAATGTTCAGATTCAAGGGACATAAAGACTCGCTATACATAAAATTAAGAGTAAAATGTGGGGATAAGCAACAGTGGGTTTACCCGCTTGGCCAATGTATTCTTTTAGCAAATCCACACTGCCCTGGCGAGACTGTAGCCAATTGGCGTTAAATTGCATCGCCTGATGTTCTTGGCCTTGGGCTATTGCTTTCTCAAGCACTAACAAGCGTTCGCCTATCCTGTTCTGATAGGTTTTCCATATGCCGTCTTGCAGCCAAAGCATGCCTGCAAAGACGATGGACCAGGCGCCAATATGGGCAATAAACAATAATGTTGGGCATAATATCAATGCTACTAACTTGATGATAAGAGAGTGTTTTTCGTAGCTATCATATTGATTTTGCATACATAACCATTCTTGATGCAGGTACGATAAAACAGAACCAGACATAGTATTCCTTGGGGGCGATTAAGCTTTTCCATACGATATGGATGGGGTTTGAAGCACCCTATATTGTTGTAAAAGAGCTGAATTAAAACGCTAAACTACGTCATTTACGCCTCGATTAGCAAATTCAGTTCGGGTAAGAGGACAATAAATGTCATTTTTTATAAAATTTCAGGCAAAAAGTGTATCCCGGGGTTGTGCAAGCTGGCTTTGTCGCCGATTTTTAAATATGTGCAACGATCTTAATTACAGCACTTAATTGATAACGGCCTTGGGTACATGCCAATAACCCGCTCGAGTCTTTGCCAGTTCCTGATTTGTGTTTTTCCCTTGCGTTTTTTTGAATAGCGCCAGTCAAAAAAAATGGAAGAGTGCCTTGGGTCTCAATGGAGTGTTCATTATTTATGCTTATACTGGGTCTTGCAGTAGGCACGAATAATCCCTTCAGGACGCAAAGCCAGATGTTTGGTTTGCCTGCCATTCATACGTTTTCGCCACACCTTAAATGATCCGGCTTTAAGCTCACGTCGCATAAACTGCACCAACTGGTTTGGATTGATATTAAACAGTCTTTCGATTGCTTCTAATGGAGTTCTGTCTTCCCAGGCCATCTCAATAATGCGTGAGATGTCGATGGGACAGGGGTATGGCGATAGTTTTTTCATAGAACTACATACGCACAAGCCATTCATCTGGTTCACTACCAAACAAATTTTACCTGCTCATGGTACGGATCATTTGACGCTATCCTGTGCTTTTTTATATTTAGTTGACCATTACACCTCAGGGACAGTGAGAGGCAGCGCATTGAAGGCCAAAGGCAAGTTCGGATCATGATAAAGCACAAAGCGACTGCTGTTATATGATCTACTCGAAACGCTTGGGCGTATACTATTTTTGCAAAGCTTATTTACCTGCGCCATAGCAAAGAACGCTTTGTTGGCAGAAAAGGGCGGCATAGATGGTTTTCAGTTGTCCTTTTTAATGTCCTTTACAGAGGAGTAATAGGACACTACAGTTTGAAAAAACAAGGTGATTAAGTCGACAAAGCATGTCCACAAAGCCTACCTAAAAGGAGTATTTTGGCTGATGACGTCATTATGGCTTAAGCTTGGCAACTCCCTCGTGCCTGAATTTACCCTTTTTAAGGGCACAAGAGTGTGCTGACACCCAATCAACAACCAGCAGGAGTAACGGCTACGCTATGAGTACCCTTCGTTTGATTTTAGCGGACCAACTGAGTCACTCTTTGGCCAGTCTGCAGGATGCTTGTTTACACAGTGATGTAAACAATGACTGGGTGTTAATGGCAGAAGTGCGCACTGAGGCCACTTACGTTAAACATCACAAAAAAAAGATCGCCTTTTTGTTTTCAGCCATGCGCCATTTTGCTAATGAATTAACTACCCTGGGGCACCAGGTTCATTACAGTCAATATAATGATCCAGCCAATAAAGGCAGCCTATTTGGCGAAGTTAAGCACTTTTGCCAACAACATAAAGTCAATAAGATCATCCTGACTCATCCCGGTGAATATCGCGTATTACAAGACATGCAAAGTTGGCAAGATAAGCTGGGAATAGAGGTTGAAATCCTCCAGGACAGTCGGTTTTTAGCTACTTTGGAAGACTTTGCTCAGTGGGCAGAAGGGCGTAAACAACTGCGTATGGAATTTTTCTATCGGGAGATGCGCAAGGCCTGGCATTTCTTAATGGATGGTAAAAAACCCGTGGGTGACAAATGGAATTTTGATAGCGCTAACCGCAAGGCTCTAGGCAAAAATCCTGTGGTACCTAAGCCTACAATTTTTGCAGCAGATACCATAACCCAGGACGTTCTTGAGTTGGTTAATGAGCACTTTAGCCAGCATTTTGGCTCACTGGAAAATTTTCACTTTGCTGTGACCCGGGAACAAGCATTAGTGGTATTGGCCGAATTTGTATCTCAGCGCCTGGCAAACTTTGGTGATTATCAGGATGCTATGCGCCAAGGTGAGCCTTGGCTCTATCATTCCCACATCAGCTTTTATCTTAACTGCGGCTTGCTGTTACCCAAAGAAGTGATTGAACTGGCAGAGCAGGCCTATCGCAACAATGCCGCCCCCCTTAATGCCGTTGAAGGTTTTATTCGCCAGGTATTAGGCTGGCGTGAATATGTACGGGGCTTATACTGGCTAAAAATGCCCGCTTACCAAAGGGAAAATTTTCTCCAGGCGAGCCGTTCATTACCGGCATTTTTTTGGGACAGTAATACGCATATGAACTGCTTACATCAGTGCGTTAAAGAAACACACGCCAATGCCTACGCTCATCATATTCAGCGGCTTATGGTGTTGGGTAACTTTGCCTTACTGGCAGGCCTGCATCCGGATGAAGTCAATGAATGGTTTTTGATCGTCTATGCCGATGCCTACCAGTGGGTAGAAATGCCGAATGTGACGGGCATGATCCTATTTGCTGATGGTGGGTTGTTAGCCAGCAAACCTTATGCCGCCAGTGGTAGCTATATCAATAAAATGTCTAATTATTGCCAACACTGCCACTACAACGTAAAAGAAAAAACCGGGCCGCAGGCTTGTCCATTTAACTATTTATACTGGGATTTTCTCGACAGGAATAAAGATAAGCTGGGTGAAAATCCGCGCCTAAACATGCCGTACAGTACACTGAATAAAATGACTGACGACAAAAAACGCACCATCAAGCAAGACAGTCAGATTTTTTTTAAAGCACTCGATAACCATGAAAAAGTCTGAGTTACCCAGCAAAGACTGCCTGAATTGTCAGCGCCCTTTTACCTGGCGTAAGAAATGGGCAAGATGCTGGGACGAAGTGAAATATTGCTCTAAAGCCTGTAAAGGGGCTTTAAAAAAGGAATGAAATAGGGGGGCATTGCTTTTACTGCTAGCGAGTCTTGGGTCTATTGGGCAAGGTATGGCGTTTGATAATTCTGCGGCCTTGAGCTTGAACATCATCCCGTTTTTGAAATGCCCATAACTTGTCTCTGGCTGTTTTGGCACTTTGCTCCAAGTCTATTATGGGCTCAGGATACTCCTGGCCTATTGTGACACCATACATCTGTTGTTCCATCTGTGTCAGTGTCCAGGGCTGATGAAGCAATTCATTGGGTAACTCGCTCAGCTCAGGTAGCCATTTGCGTATAAAAATGCCCTGTGGATCTTTTTCCTGTGATTGTTTAACGGGATTGTACAGGCGGATTAAATTGATCCCCGTTACACCTGCCTGCATTTGAAACTGGGGGTAATGAATACCGGGCTCAAAGTCTAAAAATAGCCTGGCTAAATGCGTCACCCCCTTGCGCCAGTCGACATCAAGTTGGTGACATAAAAAACTCACTAACATGGAGCGCATACGAAAATTAATATACCCCGTTTGCTGCAAACAGCGCATGCAGGCATCAATGAGTGGAAAACCGGTTTGCCCCTGTTGCCAGGCCAGAATATGTTTATGGACTTCAGCTGTTTCGTTGTATTGATAGTGTTCATAAGCCCGATTAACCGGTCGGAATTGCATGTCGATTTCACTTTCAAATTTTTGCACAAAATGGCAATGCCAATGCAATCTGGAGGTAAAAGCGACTAGGGATCGTCGCCAACCTTTTTTTTGCCAATTTCCAAGGGTAAATTGATATACCTGACGCAGACTAATATTACCCCAAGCCAAATAGGGCGACATTCTGGAGCAGGCTTTGCGGCTTTTACTGGGGCTTGATATGACGTAGGCATAGTCTTTGCCGCGCTCAGTAAAGAAATGGTGCAAGGTATGCCAGGCTCGCTTCTCACCTCCTAGCTGAAATTGCTTATTGGGCTGTTGCCATAATAGGGGAATATCAACCTCAAACCGGTTAAAAACACCATGCTGTGCAGACACAAAGTGAATGTCGCTCAGGGGGCGGTCAAAGCAGTGCATACGCATTTGCAGCTGCCAGTTTTTTTCCCAGTTCAGTCGTTCGCTTAGGCCTCGTACCACAGCGCCATAGGATGTTTCTGTCCAGGGGACCTGATGTTCATCACACCAACGGCTCACAGCCTTATCGCGCGCAAAAGTATTACTTAAGCCTATTTCCTGGTGACTGAAAATATGTTCGATGGAACATACCGTCATTAACCGGGTCAATACCTCGCTTGCCTCTCCCTGTAACACTAAAATTTGGGCGTTATATGCGCTTAGTTGTTGATTGATATCTTCAATAGACTGCCAAATAAATCGCCAGTGACGCAGGTCGTAATGGGGGTCCTCTAGTTGCATAGGCTCGATGATATACAGCAGTAGCACGGGAGTGTTGGTTCCAGAAGCGAGAAAAAGGGGCTCATGGTCTCTTAAGCGCAAATCACGTTTTAGCCACACCACATTGACCCCAAAAAGGTTTAAGGGAGAGTTATGGCTGTGCAATGCTGAGCCACTTTTGCCTAAAGGTACCCTGTGGATCGTAGATTTCAGTTTGCTTGTGTAAATCAAAGCGACGATGGCCTCTTGGATCGGCCCCCACACCCGCCAAATATTGCCAGTTTCCCCAATTACTGGCCACATCATAATCTATCAACTGTTGCTCGAAGTAGGCTGCGCCATAGCGCCAATCCAAAGCCAGTTCATGTACCAGGCAACTGGCCACGATTTGTCTGCCACGGTTTGACATATAACCTGTCTGGTTAAGCTGGGCCATACAGGCATTAACGATGGGATAGTCGGTCATGCCTTCACACCAGCGGGTAAAACGTGCCTGGTTAAAGGACGTCGGTGGCGGGATCTGCTTCACCCCTGAAAACGCAAAAAGTCTTGCCTGATGCTTAACTAAATACCAGTGGAAATACTCTCGCCACAACAACTCAAAGAACAACCAGTAAGTGGAGTCATTCGCACCTTCTTGTTCTTCATAACGCATTAGTTGAGTATACACCGTTTTTACTGACACACAGCCGTTGGCTAACCAAAAAGATAACTTGCTGGAACTGGCCCAATCATCAAGGGCATTGCGGGTCTGTTTATAGTGTTTGACACGATCAGTATCAAACAGATAGCTATTTAACTGAGCCATGCCTGCTGCTTCACCTCCCTGCATCGCCATTGACATCAGGTTCCACTGTTGAATCGCGGGTGGGTGCTCGACTGGCGGTGGTA
>JBKEFM010000008.1:0-43638 GCA_046709505.1 Paraglaciecola sp.
TAAATATGGTGCGGAAGGAGAGACTTGAACTCTCACGCCGTGAAGCACTGGAACCTAAATCCAGCGTGTCTACCAATTCCACCACTCCCGCGAGTGGGGTGGACGATGGGATTTGAACCCACGACAACCGGAATCACAATCCGGGGCTCTACCAACTGAGCTACGCCCACCAATGTTATTATATTTACTGGCCAGAAGCCCCTAATGGTGCGCCCGGCAGGACTCGAACCTGCGACCCACGGCTTAGAAAGCCGTTGCTCTATCCAGCTGAGCTACAGGCGCTTAGGTGAAACCTTTACAGCAAAAGAGAAGATGGTCGGTGAGACAGGATTCGAACCTGCGACCCCTTGGACCCAAACCAAGTGCGCTACCAAGCTGCGCTACTCACCGTCTTAACTCGTAAAGATATTCTCTGTCTCTAAACGAGGAGCGCATATTAACCACATGTTTTTGCCTCGTCAAATGCTTTTTTAAATAAAGATGACGAGTGCTGTTTTTTTTAGCAGTTTGCCTGTAATTCAAACAGAAATCGCCTTTTTTACTAAATCACACAGTTCGCAGCGGATGATCCGGTGGCAATTTATTGCGCAGCCATATCGCTAATTTGTGTTTCATACTTAATAAATCTTCGCCATCGGCTGCTAAAGGGGTAACTAGTTTGTCATTTACCAGCAAACGGTAGATACATTCGACTTTTTGTTTTGCCGAATCAGTTTCTGAAAATGTTTGATATCCACGATTTTTCGCATAGGCCTCACCAACTTGCAGTGCTTTTTTAAGTAACTGGGTTTCATTAGGTATTTTTTTCATGGTACTCCTGTCAATCAACTATTAGCGTCGGGCATCGTATGTCCAACGCCCATTTTTTTTCGGTGTAAAACCAATGGCAGTCAAGTAATTTTCGTGCTCATAACTGTCTGCCAGGGCAATTACGTGCTGGTAACCAAATTGTTTTGCCAACTGCTGATCATGTCCCAGGGTAAAGTGCCCTAGTCGACAATCTCGATAAGCGGGGATCACAAAATCAAAATCAACCACAAATATTCCCCCTTGTTGCTGATAACCGGACAACATGCCGACGACCTCTGTGCGCTCAGTAAGAAAATAATAGTCTCTTGTCGGTGCAGCTGCGACCTTAAGGAACCGGGGAAAAAGATGCTTGATTTCCTCCCGATGATAATCCAGGAAAAAATCCACATAGTTAGACGGACGACTTACTGCCAAAATCGAAAACTGGCGCTGCGCATTAAATAAGATACGCCGTAAGAAGAAGATATTGGTTAAGGCGATAAAGCCATTGAGGATGGCTACCGGGTAAGCTTGAATGATGATCCCGTAGATACAAAAAGATGAAGCACCGAACAGATTAAACCAGCGTAATTTAACGATAGAATCCCTGGTTAGTGAATATGCAATGATGGCTGAGGCACAATAGCCGAAAACTTCAACTGCCGATAAATTCAAAATATCTTGTCCTGATTGTTACATTGTTACTGATAAGACCGCCTATCTTTGTTTAGAAATGTATTCTGAGCAAGCAGATTTATCACAATAGCGAATTTTATGAATAGGCCGATTGCCTGAGCTGCCCGCACTATGTGACAATAGATACAATAATCCTTTCAGTTGTTCTTTCCTATGTCTGCTCAAAAAATTGATGGTAAATTAATCGCTAAACATGTTCGTCAACATGTGGCCGAACATGTTCAGTCTATTGTATCTTCCGGTAAACGCCCTCCAGGCCTGGCTGTGGTCTTAGTGGGTAGTGATTCAGCCTCTCATGTTTATGTGGCCAATAAACGCAAGGCTTGTGAAGAAGTGGGGTTTGTTTCAAAGTCCTTTGATTTGCCCTCAACGACTTCTCAGCAGCACTTGTTAGAATTGATTGATAGGTTAAATGCCGATGAGGCTATTGATGGCATATTAGTGCAGTTACCCTTGCCCGCCGGACTAGATAAAGAACAAGTTTTAGAACGCATTCACCCCCATAAAGACGTAGATGGTTTTCATCCCTACAACATTGGCCGTCTTGCCCAACGTATTCCGGCTCTGAGACCCTGTACACCTAAGGGTATAATGACCCTTATTGAGTCAACCAAACGACCCATAAAGGGCTTGGACGCGGTTATAGTAGGTGCCTCTAATATAGTCGGCCGTCCCATGTTTATGGAATTGTTGCTCGCTGGTTGTACCGTCACCAGTTGCCATAAGTTTACCAAAGATTTGCAGTCCCATGTGCAACGGGCCGATTTGTTAGTCGTAGCGGTAGGCATTTCAGCGTTCATACCGGGCGAGTGGATCAAGCCAGGAGCTATCATAATAGATGTGGGTATCAATAGACAAACTGATGGTAGCCTGATTGGGGACGTGGAATACAGCTCGGCTGAAAAACGTGCCGGTTGGATAACGCCCGTGCCAGGTGGAGTCGGGCCAATGACAGTCGCAAGCCTGCTTGAAAACACCCTTGAAGCCTATATTAAATATCATTCAAAATGAGTACGTCCCCTTCTGAGCCAGTCATCCAGGTCATCCGCACCTGGATGGCAGAGGTCATCATTGGCCTTAATTTTTGTCCTTTTGCTAAACGGGAATTTGAACGCAATAGTATTCGCTATCTGGTGAGTTGCGAGCAGGACAATAAGCATGCCTTATCAGTACTACTTGATGAATTGGCGCGACTGGATAGTAACAATGAAGTGGAAACCACATTAATTATTTTCAATAAAGGTTTTAGCTTATTTGATGATTATCTGGATTTGGTCGATTTAGCCAATGCGCTACTTGAACAAGGCGGGTATGGCGGCATTTATCAGTTGGCAACCTTTCACCCTGATTATTGTTTTGCCGATGCAGCAATGGACGATCCGGCCAATTTCACCAATAGGGCGCCCTACCCCATATTACATATATTACGTGAAAGCAGTATCAACAGGGTTTTACGTACCTACCCCAGCCCGGAATCGATACCTGACAACAATATAGCTAAAGCCAGAGGGTTAGGCCTCAGCTATTGGCAAGAGGTTATGTCTCGCCTGCATAACTAAAAAGGCGACTCGCCTTCATCGACAGCCCTTGTACTGGGTATTATGCTATCCGGTTTGTCATCCTGAGCTTGCATTAAGAAGTCGTTTTGAGTTTTATCCAGTTGCTCAGCAGAAAAAATCGATATGACATATATCCACTGTAGCCAGTAATCTTTCGTCAATGCACTGCTAAAGCGCATATAAACCTTATCGTTATCTTTCGCTAACTGAGCAGTGAAGCTGTGCCCATAAAAGGTGGTGACGTCTAGCTCAACTGTGTCCGTAAAGTTATTCCATTGCAGGGTCTGGGGTGTGATTAGCTCATCAAAATTCAGGCTAGCCAAATTGATGGCCATCGCCTCCAATACCCCGCCATATTTCAACTGGCTATCCGGGGCCATGCTGGCGAGGGTAAACTGAGCCTTATCATTCGCCCGTTGTATTAACCAGGGGGTCTGGTCTACCCGAGCAATTTTAGAAAAGGCTACATCCTCAAAGGGTAAAACAGGCTGTTTTAACCATGCATTATTCGTTAACGGTAATTCCAGATTTTTATCCACTAACCAGGCCTGTTTATTCTGGGGTAAACGTACATAACTACCATTACCAACGGCGGCATGATTTCCCACAAGCACTTGCCAGCTCAACTTGTCGCTACGTAAACTGACCAATGTGGCCAAACTATCCGTAGCGGTTAGATCCTGTACACCCAGGCGATGATAATTAGTTTTCTTAGCAGTCTTGGCTTCAATCTGCCTCGCCTCAGCAAGCGCCAACACCAGGGCCCCAAGCTTATCTTTTGCTACCGGGTAATGGCCAATGACCTGTCCCCGATCATCTTGAACCGTTGCTAACCATTGGTCGTTGATACGCTTAGCCTCAAATAACACCCCTGAGGCATTGCTTAATTCAATCTGGGTAATATCGTTGGCCTGGGTATTCAGTGCTGGCAATAAAGGTGCTTTGTCGGCTTGGGGCACGACTTCAGTCAGTTGTACCCAATAGCTAGCTGCGACGGCTAAAACCGCTAAAAAGACCAGAATTGATAATGACTTATTCACACTTTCGCTCCAGAGGATTTGGCTTGTTTGAATTTACTGCGTAATACCCGGGCAAGAAACATCAACAACAATATCAGTAACCAGGGTGACGCGACTATATTAATAAATTTCAGCCCGTTACCCAGATTTTCTATATCCTTGTCCAACTGATGGCGAACATCTCTGAGGGCCTTGCGGATTTGGATTTTCTGAGTCATAAAATTGTCAATGGCTTGCTGCTGTTGCACCGTGATGATCAAAGCACCACCTTCACCTTGTTGCTCCTGAAGTAGGCGTAATTTATTTTCAGTATCAGCCAGCTGTTGTTGAAGCAGTTGCTCTTGTTCACGAAACTTCCCCTCGGCAATAACTGTCAGCTTTTCAACCCTGTCAAAAGGCCGGGCAAAAGTTCCTCTGCTGCGGATACTGATAAGGGCGTCACTGCCACCCAGGTTTTCCACCGCATTGGTGATAAAATCACCGTTATTAGCAAATGGCGTGGTAATGGTTTCGCCAAAAAAATCGGATTGTTGTACCCAGAACCGATCGGACAGCAGATCGGTGTCACCTACCACTATGACATTAAGATCTGTGGTGGTACGTTTAAATTTCACTCCCCCGAGCCCTTCCGGGGCCGTGTTAAAAGCAGATTTCGCTTCTCCCGATATACGCCCTGCCAATGCATACTGCACATTAGTACTGTGAAAATCCTTGGTTAAGTCCTGCGGCGCTCGGATAGAGGCATACTGGGTAGCATTCAACAAATCTGCATTAACAGTAGAGTGAAACAAGGGAGACCAGCGTACTTCACTGGAAATCAGCTTGTTAAAAACGCCAAAAGATGCACCGTTTATCACATCAAGATTAGAGGTGGTTATGTCCTTATCATCAAGCTGCTCCTTGCCTAACCCAACAAAACCAAAGTGGCGGGCAATTCCGCCCTCCTCAGTACGAATATCTAATCCCGCCATGGCATCAAGTAATACTCGCGAAGCGCTGAATTCGATTCCCCAGGCCGCAAACAAAGAACCCAGGTTGGAACTATTGCTGTCCAAAGTATCACCGCCAAACATTGCCATCTGATCAGACTCGTTGTGAGGGTCAACAAATGCCAACATTTTGCCTCCCCCCATCAAGTATTGATCTATAGCGAACAGTAGCTCATCACTTAAGCTTTTAGGATGAGCCACCATCAATACATCTGTATCACCAGGGAGTTCGCTGGCATTGCTGGTGATTTTTTCCACCACGTAAAGTTGCTCTAACTGGGCATAAAAGGTCCAGGGAGGATCGAATGCCCCTGTCATGGGATTTTGCCCCCCACCGACGAGTAAATCGGTGAGCAAGGTGACTTTCACCTGCTTAGGTTGGGCTAGTTGATGAATTAACTTGCTGATTTCATATTCCAGAAAGCGTTCCTGCTGAGGGTCAAAAAAGGCAATTGTTTTTTGATCATCCAGAGCATTGGTCGCAGCGAGTCCCATGTAAACCGCTTCGCCAGCCGCACCTATATTAGCCGCCGTCAAACCAAACTGATTGGCAGTATCTTCTTTTTCAGAAAAAGGTTGTGGATCCAAAATTTGAAAATTAATTTTACCATTAGCAATACTGGCGTATTCTTCAAGCAGACTCTGCACACGAGTCGCATAATTGCGTAAACCGGTCATGTTTTTGCTGGCTTTGTCTGAAAAGAAAAAATACAAATTAATCGGCTCATCAATTTCCTGGAGTATTTTTTTACTGCCATCGGAAAGGGAATACACCTTATCTTCAGTCAAATCCAGGCGAAAAGGTGCTAATAACTGATTATTGAGGAACACCAGGGCGAAAAACAGCACGGCGATAAAGAACATATTGACCCAGATAGTAATTTTATTGCTCATGCCTAGTCAGCCTTCTTTTGTTCAATAATCAACAAGCCGGCGTATAACCAGCTAAGGGTAACCAGCAAGAAATAACCAACATCATTGAGGGCGATCACCCCTTTGGCGAGCGCTTCAAAATGGTTAAGAAAGCTAAATGACGCTATGGTGTCGAGTACCCAAGACGGCGCCCAACCTTTAAATGAATCCAATACTATGCCACTGCCACTGACCACAAACAAAAAACACACCACAATGGCCAGAATAAAGGCCACTATCTGATTCTTAGTTAACGCTGACATACACATGCCTATAGCCAAAAAACCTCCGGCCATTAACCAGCTGCCCAGATAAGCAGCCAGGATAATACCGTTATCCGGTTCGCCTAAATAGTTAACCGTTACCCACACAGGAAACGTTAACAGCAATGCCAATCCCAACACTACCCAGGCAGCAAGATATTTGCCAAGCATGATCTGCCAGGTACTGATAGGTAATGTCATCAAAAGCTCAATACTGCCACTCTTGCGTTCCTCTGCCCAACTACGCATGGCTATGGCAGGCACCAAAAACAGGTATAACCAGGGATGAAAATTAAAAAAAGGTAACAAGTCCGCCTGACCCCTTTCATATAAATTACCGATAAAGAATGCAAATACGGCTGATAGCACTAAAAAAATGCCGATAAATACATAGGCAACCGGAGAGGCAAAAAAACTAGCAAATTCCCGTCTAAATAAAATACTGACATGACTCATCTTGACGTAACCTCCTGGGTAATATCCCGAAACACCTGATCCAGTCGCCCTTGCTCGATAAACAAGGTATCAACAGGCAATTTATGATGTTGTACATGGGCCGCAACCTGAGGCAATATTTGTTGTCCTGGTTCGGGAAACAATGTGACATGACCGGTTTTTTGCGCCACTTCCATCTCAGCTACCCCATCGAGTTCTGCCAAACCAGAAATGTCGGCCAAATAACTAAAATGCAGAGTAATTGCCTGGTAATAACGAGAGCGTTGCTGCAAGTGCAATGGGGTATCATCAAACAACAGTTTACCTTTAGCGATGATCATTACGCGATTACACACTGCTGTAACTTCTTCCAGAATATGCGTCGAGATAATCACTATCTTGTCTTTGGCCAATTGGGTAATCAGCTCCCGAACCTGGTGTTTCTGATTTGGATCGAGACCATCGGTTGGCTCATCCAGGATCAGTATATCCGGATCGTGTAGCAAAGCCTGGGCAAGACCCACTCGACGTTTGAAACCTTTAGACAGGTTTTCTATAGGGCGATTAATGACCTCTTGTAACGCCACCTGTTTAACGACGTCAAGGATGCGACGCTGTTTTTCCTCACCGCTAAAACCGCGAATTTCGGCAATGAATTTAAGAAACTGATAAGGCGTCATATCACCATAGGCAGGAGCGCCCTCTGGTAGATAACCTATCCTCTTTTGTAATTCAGTTGACGCTGAGGCCATGGGTAAATCGAAAATGGTAATCTCACCCCCGGTGGGAGGTAAAAAGCCAGTCAGCATTTTCATGGTGGTGGACTTGCCGGCTCCGTTTGGCCCTAAAAATCCCACAATGTCGCCGGGCTGGATGTCAAAACTCAAGTCGTCTACCGCAATGAAGTGGCCAAACGACTTAATTAAATTTTTTACAGATATCATAATGTCCCTATAATCAACAAACATATATCCGGCATAAGATATAGCTATCCATCTTGGGTTTCAACGGCTGATGCCCCCATTACTGATTAATATTTCAGTTCTATACTCGTCTTTCATCAGGCTGCAGCGTTGTTTGCTGCTATCACTACCCCTATCGCCAACCGCGGTTGAACTTAGTACCTTTAAGCTTATGCAGCTGAGCTCTTTGGCTGCCTAGCTGCCACTTGATTGAGTATATACCTAAGTGACCCCAAAATGCCGAGTTGAGCGGGAATTCGAATCGTCAAATACCAGATATTTGTGTTGTGGCATAACGTTCCTATGTCCAATGCCAATAACGCAGTGGTGGGGGTGGGGGAAACCCGCACCCAAGGAGCTTAGACAGAAAACCCGTGTGGCGTTACACCACTTGAAAAGAGAGGCTATTCCCTGCCCGTTGTGCCCTGACTCCCTGCTTAAGCTGTGAACCTGCAACTTGAAGTCACCTAGGTATAAACCTGTTTTGGCGATAAAGTTAATGGACAAATGAACGATAGCCGAAATAAGTACTATTTTATCCCAGGAAACACAAAATACCTTGGCAAATTTACTGGCTTCCCTTATTGTCACAGTATATGAATATGGCAAAAAAATTCTTACCTTCAGCTGAGCAACAGACACACAGCCGCTACTCGATAGTAAAACGTATTGTGAATCTGGCGCTAGCGACAATCATCAGCCTGCTCTTTATTAATGTGTGGTTGCTTAGTAATGAACAAGTTGATAACTGGCATCACAAACAAGCAAATCAATTGGGTAATAGTTTAAGTCTGTTAGCCAGTAGAGTGCTCGTTACACCATTAATTCACAAAGATTCTGCCGGATTAACCAGCATATTGCAGCAATGGGTGGCGGATCCCAATGTACTAAGCATTGCAGTCCATGATAAAACGGGTCAGTTACTGCAACAGCAAGGGGACAACATCCCCCTTATAAGTCACTACCAGGGGCAACAAGCGCTGCCGTTGATATTTCTCGAAGACATACAAAACGGTCAACAAATCTACGGCTATGTGCGTTTGATGCTCAGCGCCGAAAAAGTGATGGCCTATCACAACGATTATCAACGTCAACTTCGCCAACAACTGGAAATGTTTATCTTGTTAGCTGCCTGTGGTGCATTAATATTGACCCGAGCCTTTTACAAGCTTCGTTATCGCAATTATGCTAAAACAGCAAAAACGCCACCTTAAGCCACACAAGAATTAATTAAGGTCAAATATATCCCAGGTATTTTTTTCACAGGCTTGAGCCACTTCCTCGTCGCTTTCATTACGTAACTGTTGCAAGGCAGAAAGGATTAAAGGTAAATATACTGGGCTGTTTCTCTGTCCCTGCTTGCCCTTTAATGGCATATCCGGAGCATCGGTTTCAAGCACTAAACTGCTCAGCGGTAACTGACTAAACACCTTGCGGGTTTTGCTAGCGCGGCTGTAAGTAATCGTGCCGCCAACCCCCAATTTAAATCCCATATTAAGGTAAGTTTGCGCCTCGTATAGGCTACCGGAAAACCCATGAATGATGCCGCCTTTACTGGGTAAATGTGCTTTTAGTGCGCGGATAAGCTGATTATGAGAACGCCTATGATGAATAATAACCGGCAACTGGTGCTTCTGGGCTAATAGCAATTGCTGGACAAAAACGTGTTCTTGCAAAGCAAAAGAAGTGTTGAGAGTGTTATCTAGACCTATTTCTCCCACTGCCACAACACACTGGCGGTGGCGAGTTAAGAGTTGATCCAGCAACGCCAGATCATCCTCGGCATATTCCTCGAGAAAATAGGGATGTAGACCTAAGGAAAATTCCAATAACGGTGATGACTGACTGAGAGAGATCAACGTTGGCCAACTTGCCGCTTGAGTGCCCGGGATCACTATCCTGCGAATATTATTCGCCTGACACTGAGACAAGATGACAGCTAAATCCTCAGCGAAACAGGGAAAATTCAGATGGCAGTGGCTGTCAATCAAATTGGCGATCCTTGGACGCTAGGGCATGAGGCGCTGGATGGTCCAGTCTTTATCCTGTTCTGACTGCCTGCTAAAGACAAACCGATCGTGTAACCGGTGGTCTCCGCCTTGCCAAAATTCGATTTCTTGGGGAAACACTCGGTACCCGCCCCAAAATTCAGGCACGGGGATGTCATCATCTTGAAATTTATGTTTGATTTTTTCAAATCTAGCCAGCAAAGCTTCACGATTGGCAATAGGCTTGCTTTGCGCGGATGTCCAGGCAGCAAGCTGGCTTAATCTGGGGCGCGTAGCGAAATATAAGGCCACTTCTTCACGCTCCAGCATCTGTGCCCGGCCCCTTACAAGTACCTGCCGCTCCAATGCATGCCAGGGAAAGTGCAAGGATATCTGCTTGTTAGCCCCTATATCCTGTGCCTTGCGGCTGGCTAAATTGGTATAAAATACAAATCCCTGTTGGCTCACATCTTTTAATAACACGATACGCTGTGAAGGTTGGCCTGCTGCATCAACAGTAGCAATAGTCATAGCAGTTGGATCACTCAGCCCGGCCTCAACAGCTTCAACCATCCAGCGATCAAATTGCACAAAAGGATCACTGCTCAGGTTAGCTTTGCTTAAATTAGCCTGACTATATTCACGCCTGATGTTACTTAATGGTTGCACAGCAACGCTCCTAAAAGACTTATGTACCCAAGTGACAGGAGTATTTTAATGTAACTTGGGTACAAATTAAAAATCTAATCCTGACCGTAGCCCAAACTGCGCAAAGCACGCTCATCGTCAGCCCAACCTGATTTTACTTTCACCCACAGCTCCAAAAAAACTTTGGTATCAAACAAATGTTCCATATCTTTACGGGCCTCGGCGCCTATGGTTTTCAGACGCTGTCCACCTTTGCCTATCACCATACTTTTCTGACTGTCTCGCTCAACCAGAATCAAACCATTTATTCGATATATGCCATTGTCGGCGAGCATAAATTGCTCAATTTCCACTGTGACTGAATAAGGCAACTCGTCACCGGTAAAACGCATCAATTTCTCACGAATTATTTCTGCTGCCATAAATCGGCTCGAACGATCGGTAATATACTCTTCAGGAAAATAGAACTCGCTGGGTGGTAAATCTTGCTTAACCAATTCCCGTAACTCATTCACATTTTTGCCATTTTTTGCTGAAATTGGCATGATTTTTTGAAAATTATGTTGCTCACCTAACCATTTTAGATGGGGCATCATGGTTTCTTTGTCTTTGACATTGTCAGACTTATTGACTATTAACCAGCATTGCACTCCACTTTGTATGATCTTGGTTAATACCATTTGATCATCATCTGTCCAGCGGGTGCCCTCGACCAGAAATAGCACCAAGCCCACATCAGCAATGGAACTTGAGGCTGCTCGATTCATAAAACGGTTTATAGCCCGCTTTTCTTCAATGTGCAATCCCGGAGTATCCACATATACCGCCTGGTAGTTATCCTGAGTATCAATACCCATGATCCTATGCCGAGTGGTTTGTGGTTTACGGGAGGTAATACTAACTTTTTGCCCCAGTAGGGCATTTAGCAAGGTAGATTTTCCAACGTTCGGCCGGCCAACAATGGCAATCATTCCGCAATAGGTTTTTTCAGACATCTTTTAGTTTCTCAAATGCTTGTTTGGCCGCTTTTTGTTCTGCTCTGCGGCGACTTTTTCCTCTTCCCAATATTGGTGAACTAAGGCCGGTGACACTGCATTGAACAGTGAAGGTTTGCTCGTGGGATTTACCGTTGATATCCGTAACTTCGTATTCAGGTAAAGGCAACTGTCTACCTTGAAGGTACTCTTGCAAGCGGGTTTTGTCGTCTTTAGGGGTAACATCGGGATCCAATGCATCCAGACGTTGGCTAAACCAGGCCAAAATAAGGGGTTCACACTTTTGCATACCAACCTCTAAATAAATGGCACCTATTATTGCTTCTACCGTATCAGCCAATATAGAGTCACGCCTGTGACCGCCACTTTTTAGTTCACCCGGTCCGAGCAATAACAGCTCCCCTAAAGCAAACTCTCGGGCAACCTCAGCCAGGGTATCACCTTTAACTAAACTGGCCCGCATGCGGGTTAAATTACCTTCTGGTTGTTTGGGAAAACGCTCAAATAATACCTTGGCAATAACCAAACCTAACACTGCATCGCCAAGAAACTCCAAACGCTCATTATGTTTGGCACCCACACTGCGATGGGTAAGCGCTATGGTCAAATTCGCAGGATTGGCGAACGTATACCCCAACTTGGTATACAAAGGTTTGTATGGATCAATCAACTGCATTTAAACTATGCCGCCTATACGATTAAATCGCACGCCAGTAGGGATCCAGCCAGGTACCCAACTACTGGGAGCCCGATCAAATTCAAAACTTATCCAGATTGCGACCGCCTGACCAACCAGATTTGCATCAGGTACAAAACCCCAAAAACGACCATCAAGACTGTTATCTCTATTATCGCCCATCATGAAATAATGCCCCTCAGGTACTATCCATTCATCAGCCTGAGTGCCAGGTTGTTGATAATAATCGTTGGTACGACTGATGTTACTTGCCGTGCGGTAGATACCGTGGGTTAAAGCACCTAACTTCTCTTGGTATTTCTCAAGCGGCATAAAACTCTGAAATGCATCTCCCCGACTTTCGAAATTCAGCTCAACAGGGGCAATGGGAGCGCATTTACCTGCTTGCTCACAAGAAGGTTTGATAAACAGCTGTTTGTCCCGATAGATAACCGTGTCGCCAGGTAAACCGACCACGCGTTTTATGTAATCCAGACTGGGATTTTTCGGATATTTAAACACCGCCACATCACCTCGTTCAGGTGTACCAAGATCCCAAAATTTATGCCGTACAACCGGATCTTTAAGCCCATATGAAAATTTCTCAACCAAGATAAAATCACCCACCAATAGGGTTGGCATCATTGAGCCGGATGGAATTTGAAAGGGTTCATACAAAAACGAACGTAAAACCAGTACAAAGGCGATAACAGGAAATATCTGCTGAGCCGTATCGACCAGCCAGGGCAGCCTATATTCTTCAGGGTGTCCGCTAACATGGGAACCGTCTTGCGCTACCACCATACGTTCTTTACGCTTGGGTGCGAACATTAATGAATCTGCCAGCCAAATCAGGCCTGAAGAGACGGTTAGCACGACCAGGAATAACGAAAAGTAATTTGCCATTTATTTTCCAACCTTAAGGAGAGCCAGGAAAGCCTCTTGAGGTAATTCAACATTGCCTACTGACTTCATACGCTTTTTACCCGCTTTTTGTTTCTGTAAAAGTTTTTTCTTACGACTAATATCACCACCATAACATTTGGCGATAACGTTTTTACGCAACTGTTTGATCGTACTACGGGCAACAATCTGATTGCCGATGGCCGCCTGGATAGCAATATCAAACATTTGTCTGGGGATCAATTCACGGAGTTTTTCAACTAACAGGCGGCCACGTGTCTGGACGTGATCTTTGTGGGCTATCATGGCCAATGCGTCGACGCGCTCGCCATTGATCATAATGTCCAGTCTGGACATTTCCGCTACTTGAAAGTGCTTGAAATTATAATCCAGTGATGCAAAGCCACGACTGGTAGACTTGAGCTTGTCGAAGAAATCCATGACGACTTCAGCCATAGGTAACTCATACGTTACCTCTACTTGTTTACCATGATAGGTCATACTGGTCTGCATACCGCGCTTTTCAACGCACAAGGTAATCACATTTCCCAGAAATTCCTGGGGCACCAATATATGAGCCTCAGCTATAGGTTCATGAATTTCATGAATAGCATTGACTGGTGGCAGCTTGGATGGATTATCAACATAAATGGTGTCACCTGATGTCGTCACCACTTCATAGACCACTGTGGGCGCAGTAGTGATGAGATCCAGGTCGTATTCCCTTTCCAGGCGTTCCTGAACGATTTCCATGTGCAACATGCCCAAGAAACCAATGCGGAAACCAAAGCCCAATGCCGAGGAGCTTTCAGGCTCAAAAAATAACGAAGCATCATTAAGGCTTAATTTCGCCAGGGCATCGCGAAAATCTTCATAATCGTCTGAACTGATAGGAAAAAGGCCAGCATACACCTGGGGTTTGATTTTTTTAAATCCCGGTAAAGCTTTGTCCGTAGGATTGCGGGCAGAAGTAATAGTATCACCCACTGGGGCACCATGAATCTCTTTGATCCCGGCAACAATAAAACCAACTTCCCCCGCTCGCAGAACACCGGTTTCGGTGGCCTTGGGCGTAAAAATACCAACTTTGTCGACCTGATGGATAACACCGTTAGACATGATTTTTATCTTGTCATTTTTGTGTAGTTGTCCCTCCATGATGCGTACCAGTGATACCACCCCTTGGTAGTTATCAAACCAGGAATCCACGATCAGAGCTTGTAGGGGGGCATCAACATCGCCAACCGGTGGCGGAATACGCCTGACAATAACTTCCAGTACATCTTCTATGCCGATCCCGGTTTTCGCCGAGCACCGTACTGCATCAATTGCATCTATGCCCACAATATCTTCAATTTCCTCTGCCACCCGATCGGGTTCAGCCTGGGGTAAATCAATTTTATTGAGGATAGGCACCACTTCCATATTTAAATCTATCGCCGTATAGCAATTAGCCAGCGTTTGCGCCTCTACACCTTGCCCTGCGTCTACTACCAGCAAGGCTCCTTCACAGGCTGCCAGGGAGCGTGAAACTTCATAGGTAAAGTCCACATGTCCGGGCGTGTCGATAAAATTCAGTTGATAGGTTTCCCCATCTTTGGCTGTATAGTTAAGGGTGACACTCTGGGCCTTGATGGTAATGCCCCGCTCGCGCTCGATATCCATTGAATCGAGAACCTGAGCAGACATTTCCCGCTCACTCAAGCCACCACAGTGCTGAATCAAACGGTCAGACAGTGTAGATTTACCATGATCGATGTGCGCGATTATTGAAAAGTTACGTATGTGCTTATGTTGCATAAATTTTTTAAATGTACCTAGTACTTTTGCCTGCCCTAAGGATAATTTTGCAAGCAGCGGATAGGTGCTCAAGGAAATTAGGGGGAACAAATAAATTAAATAGATGTGGATTTTACAGTTTTATCAACCAATTTGCGATAAAGAACTCGGCTGATATGCATAATTTTTGCTAATAAGCGATTTTACTGCCTGGCGACAGAAATTTCGAGACAATTTATCTGTTTGGGTAACACCGCCAGCAAGCTTGGTTCGAAGCGTTGTTGGCTATAACGAGTCAAATACAGCCTTACCCCATAAAAACTGGCCGTGGCAACTGAGAACGCCAGTAAAATTAATGCGCCTTCACTGTCGATACCCATAGATTTAAGGAGTAAAGAACCCATTACTGATGACAAAACAAGCATTATTAAAGGTAGTATATATACCAGCAAAGATGCCCCCAATAACAGGTTTTCCGGAATGCCTAATTTTACATCCTGACCAATTTCTACAGCCTGATCACAGGGTAACCAAAGTTGCTCTTTTTTAGGGGAGAAAGCTCGGGCCACAACACCCGTACCACAATCGTCTTTGGCCTGGCAAACACCACATGTGGTTTTAACCTGTGTTTCGATACACACATAGCGCTTGCCCTGTTTTAATTCGATGGCAGTGACGGTACCGACTTCTTCAATCATAATTCGGGGCTAAACGAATAGAATTAGCGATATCATTAGCGGTTTTTGGTGGAAGTTTGCCTATTACAGTGACATTAAGTGGGCCCTGACTGCGGGTCAACAGGGTATCTGATTCGTGACGCAACAAAATATCCTGACTCAATCCGTCATTTTGCGCCTCACGCATGTAAACCGACACATCCACCAATCCATCACTTAACATCACATACTCAACAGATTGGCCGGTAATAGGTAAACGGTGTACATCACGTTTTATTTCTATCATGCCAACGGGTAAATAACTGATATTCCATATGGGTTTGTTGTCATGAGGCGGTCGCATTTTCAATACATCTGGCAATACCGCAAGTTCGATTTTGGCGAAAAAAGGATCTGGTTGTTCGGTAACTTGGCAGGCCGTCACCTGAATTTGCTCCAACAGTTGACCATTTAGATCAACCAGATTGAGTTTCAGCATCAGGCCTGTTTCCTGATCTAACCATAAATTCATGCCAAAGCGGGTTTTGTCCTTACTCACCACACGTATCTGTTGGGCAGCTCGCCCGGATATTCGACTACGGCCAACCATCACAAAATCGTAGCTCGCTCTCACTTCTTCTGGCTGTTGAAAAAAATCACTGGGAAAAGGACCGTTGATCACCGATGACTGCAAAGAATAAGGAGGGACATTGGGTTCAAAATAACTAACTTTGTTGCCAATGCGTACAACTTCGCGTCCTGGACCATTAAGCAAGTTCAGCTGCTCCATTATCTCGCCGTTGCTATCCACGCCATGGCGCCACAGGTAAGGTTGTGAATCCACCCCAGGTTTTAGCAGTACAAAGGAAATACTGTAATTAAGCGTAGAATGGGCATCAGACATCTTGTCAAGCCAGGCCTGGGCACTATCGGATGGATAGGGTTTTACGCCATTATCTTGCAATTCATTGCCATGAACCGCGACACCAAAAGACAACAGACAAATTAATAAAATCTGTCTTAGCGGTCCACGCAAATTATTTTTGCGGCGTGTTTTCAACGTTGTCGTTTTGCTGACTGATCTTATGTGGTACTGAATCGGCTTGTTCTTCAAGTGGTACTGCCTTAAATCGCAATTGCTGTTTATGATCATTTAAATAGGCATTAATCACCCGTCTTTGCTCGGAAACATCAGTACGGGGTAAGGTCCGGGTTTGCTCTAGACTAACAGGAGACAATCCGCCTTGAATACCTAAGATAGACGGCGCAGAATTAAAGGGTTGATCCAGTTCTGGTTGATTAAACTGCTGCACACCAATAATCATAGCTACCGCTACCGACGCAGCGACAGCCATCTGACCGCCCTGTTTAGCAAAGGGTACCACACTTGTCATCAAGGGTAGATCTCGCCAGGACTTCTTGGGTGCCAGTATCGAAGGCTCAAATTCCATCGCTGCAGCAACATTTGCCGCAATATCAAAATTGAGTTGTTCCGGTAACTCTTTACGTAAACCATCACGTATCAAGTGATAACGCTGCCATTTTTGCGCCAGAAGTTCACTGCTTTTCAGTTCATCAAGTAACTGATGTTGCTGATATTCACCGTCAACCCAGGCAGACAAATTTTCAATCTTTTGAGACATATAACAAGGTTCCTGAATATACGCTTAAATTCATTCTCATTCGAAATAAACATTTATCTCAAATATCTGTTGTTCCGACTATCCAATTGTCATTATTTTTGCGGCTGTTCGTGCCAGCCCCCTATTATTTATTCCTGTAATAAGGGTTGAATAACTTTATCAAGCGCTTCCCGCGCTCGAAAAATCCTTGAGCGAACTGTACCCACAGGACAATCCATTACGGTAGCAATCTCTTCATAGCTTAACCCCTCCAATTCCCGCAAGCTGATGGCCATACGTAAATCATCAGGTAATTTTTCCATCGCTGCAAATAGTAGTTTCTCCATTTGATCCGACATTAAACTTTTTTCCGGTGAGTTGTTCTCTTTCAACGCATCACTGCCATCATAATAGTCTGCGTCTTCTGCATCGACATCACTGGCCGGTGGTTTCCTGCTCTGGGAAACCAGATAATTTTTCGCACTGTTTACCGCTATCCTATATAGCCAAGTGTAAAAAGCACTGTCCCCCCTAAAATTTGGTAATGCACGATAAGCTTTAATGAAGGCTTCTTGTGCTACGTCAGCAACGTCTCCAGAGTTTTTCACGTATCGTGAAACCAAATATGCAACCTTGTGTTGGTATTTAATCACCAACAGCCCGTAAGCATTTTTATCTCCGTGTTGCACTTTTTCAACAATTTGTTGATCTGTTAACTGCTCGCTCATTCGAGCCACTACTCCTGCTACAAATAACTACCTTGGCTCATGCAAGCACTACAATTGACCGTGCTGATTACATTAAGTTCGTTTTATCTCTTTCTTTTTGCGAAATAAAGTCAATAAAGACTCCAGGCATTATGTTTAAGAGGCCATGGTCAGTTAAATTTGATAATCCATTGTATTTTTAAATACATTAATTAGTATTGCCTGCTAATTATCGACTTTTCGGGTTTAGTTTACCTTATGCACTCATCACTTGAACATCGTTGTGACGTACTTATTATTGGCAGCGGCGCAGCTGGCCTAAGCCTGGCCCTAAAACTTGCAGAACATTGCCAAATAATTGTGCTAAGTAAAAGTAGCTTAGCAGAAGGATCGACTAAATATGCCCAAGGGGGCATAGCAGCGGTCTTTGACGCAGATGATTCCATCGAATCCCACGTAAAAGATACCTTAATAGCCGGGGCCGGTTTGTGCGATGAAAATGCGGTGCATTATACCGCCTCCCGCGCCAAGACATGCATGCAATGGTTAATCGATTTTGGTATGCCCTTCGATCAGGTTAGTGACAACAGCGGCGAGCAGAAATTTCATCTTACCCGTGAAGGCGGCCATAGTCATAGGCGGATTTTACATGCTGCAGATGCCACTGGCGCAGCAGTTCAAGTCACCTTGATTGAAGCGGTTAAACAACACCCTAACATCCATCTATTTGAACGCTACAACGCAGTGGACTTAATCAGAAGCGCCGAAGCACCCAATTTATTGCTCGGGGCCTATGTGTGGAATCGAAATCTGGAACAGGTAGAAGTCATAAGAGGAAAATTTGTTGCCTTGGCAACCGGTGGTGCCAGTAAAGTCTATCAATACACGTCAAATCCTGACGTCTCCAGTGGTGACGGTATCGCTATGGCATGGCGTGCTGGTTGCAGCATAGCTAATATGGAATTTAATCAGTTTCACCCCACCTGTCTGTTTCACCCAGAAGCAGGGAATTTTTTGATCAGTGAAGCTTTGCGTGGCGAAGGCGCTTTTTTATGCCACGCGGACGGCACGGCTTTTATGCACAAATTTGACCCTCAGGGAGATTTAGCGCCACGGGATATAGTGGCCCGAGCCATAGATTTTGAAATGAAACGTCTGGGTGCAGACTGTATGTATTTAGACATCAGTCACAAACCTGCTGATTTCATCAAAAAGCATTTCCCCAATATCTACAACAAATGTCGCTCACTGGGTATAGATATCACCCTACAGCCCATACCTGTTGTGCCTGCGGCCCATTATAGCTGTGGTGGTGTCGTCACGGATTTCGACGGGAAAACCGATTTAGACAATCTTTATGCTATGGGTGAAGTGGCTTATACTGGGCTACATGGTGCCAACCGCATGGCCAGTAACTCATTACTCGAATGCATTGTTTTTGCCCACGCAGCCGCCGAGCACATCACCGAGCGTCTTAGCGAAAGTCACTCAAATGAACCGATTCATCCCTGGGATGAAAGTAAGGTAGGCAACTCCGATGAGGAGGTAATTATCCAACACAACTGGCATGAATTGCGACTTTTCATGTGGGATTATGTAGGTATAGTGCGCACTAACAAACGTTTGGAAAGAGCCCAGCATCGTATTGATTTGCTCAAACAGGAAGTGGACGAATACTATTCCTATTTTCGAGTAAGCAATAACCTACTTGAATTGCGTAATCTGTTAACCGTGGCCGAACTCATCGTGAAGTGTGCCCAATTGCGCAAAGAGAGTCGGGGGCTGCACTACAATCTCGATTACCCTGAATTATTGGCTAATCCTAAACCCTCCATTGTCAGGCGTATAGATAACGAATAAGCGCTCATGCCCAGTTTACATTAGTTCGGGTATAACGGCTGTCATCTAGTCGTACAATGTAAAAATGTACCCATGACTGCATATTCTATGGGGAGATACACCCAATTATGGTCACTTGCAAAGTAACAGGATAACAAGGCATGGCAACAACCTAAATCACCGCCAAGCGCCTAAGCTCTTGGCGCTGCACCGGCTGATATTACCACACAGGAGTGACTTGCGTCTGAGCCTCGCTGAATCTTGAAAAAAATGGATATTTCTCCCTTACCAACATAACTGATTTTTAACCCCTGCCTCGCTTTACAGCGATAAAGATTCAATCTTCGCCATGGCGCTATATATCGGTTGAAGGCCACTAACGTCCAAGCGGTTATTTCGTTTGGCCGCTTAAGCTAGTGTCTTGTTTGCGCTGCACACACAATACAGCGGCACAAGCGACGATAATCCTGCTCGCTCACCTGATCCCTGAATACCCACTGCCAACAAGGCTCACCTACTAATTTTGGCTGTAAGTGTATCCACAAGACCAGACTGGTTATTTTCGAATCTGGGCTAAGCAGCCAATTAGAACGTGGCCGTTGATCTAAATAAGTCCATTCTCCCTGGTAAGAAACCACAGCCGCAAAACGCTGTGGTTGGCTGACGTTTTGCCGCCAGAAGTGCCAGGCATACCCCCCTAAAAGAGCAATACACACTATTTGAAAAAGTGGCTGGTAAGGCATTATGTCTTGCTGCCACAGATAGATGGACAGCATTAACACTAGAACCCCAACGGCAAAGCTCCAATATTGAATACGTGAAGGTACGAATTCAATTCTATACTTTGACACGATGCAAAACGTGCTCAATCAGTCTTTTAAAATCTTTGTCCTCACACGCCTGGTGCCCCATAAACCAGGCGTATAGATCAGGATCATCACTGGTTAAAAGACGCTCAAATATTTCTTTATCTGCCTCAGACAAGTCATTGAACCCTTCATCCACAAATGGCATAAAAAGCACATCTAACTCCAACATACCCCTGCGGCATGCCCATTTCAGACGGGCGTATCTTTGCTTGGTGAACATAACTAATCCTTTGATTTAATTTTGCGATTATTTTAACACGAGTTTACCCATTGCCCTCATTAATACCAACGGCAATATGTTTAATCTTGCACTTATGCTTGCTAAATAAATTATCAGCCTTATATCCTTTAACAAATACTGTTTATTGTTGCGAACTTCTATCACTATGTCTCAAATCGATAATGCCAACCAACTACCTGAAAACTTTCTCACCCGCCTGACCAATCAGGGGATCATTGAAGTTGATGGCGAACAAAGGATTAGCTATTTGCAAGGACAAGTCACAGCAGATATGCAAGAACTCAGTGGGGATAAGAGCTTACTGGGATGCCACTGTGATTTTAAGGGCAAGGCCTGGAATATTTTTTATGCTGCCCAATTTGGCGAGTCAGCATTGTTAATCGGCCATAAAGAAAGCCTCATGGCTTCATTTGTCCAATTGCAGAAATATGCTGTGTTTGCCAAAGTTGGGTTGTCTATCAGTGAAGATTGGGTGTGTTTAGCCGGTGCCGGTGAAAAATTGGAAAGCTTGATCGAAGAGCGTTTCACACAACTCCCCACAGGGGATAGGCAAACAGTCAGCAATGCCCAGGGATTGGTCATGGCCATCCAAGCCCCTATAAAGAGATATATGTTAGTGCTTACCGCTAAGGCAGCTCAGGAAGTAGTTGATCACTATGACCAAGAACTGGCAGATACTAGCCTTTGGGAGCTACTCGATATCCAAGCCGGGATCCCGCAGCTCCAGGAGTCCACCAGCAATGAATTTGTGCCGCAAATGATGAACGTGCAAGCTCTTGAGGGTATCAGCTTCAACAAAGGCTGTTATATGGGTCAAGAGGTCGTGGCTCGCACCAAATTTTTGGGTAAAAATAAACGTGCCGCCGTTATTCTCAAAGCAGAGGAAGCCGCATCTGTTGTTGCGGGAGATATTTTGGAATCTCCTGCAGGAGACAATTGGCGCAAAGGCGGCACAGTGTTACGGGCCGCCCAACTAAATTCCCAAACCTGGCTACTGGCGGTCGTCGCCAATGACACCGTTATTGGTTCAGTTATGCGCCTGAAAAGTCATCCGGATAGTGTATTTACCGTACAAAATTTACCCTATTCATTAGCATAATCCCGCATATTTATGTCTTATAATGGCCAATACTCTTTGAGTATTCGCCACCGAAAAAGTGGATCATTTATGAATATTTCACAAAACACAGTTGTTACTATGCATTTTACCGTCAGCGCTGCGGATGGAAATCAAATCGACTCATCCAAAGAAAGTGAACCTATGGAGTTTTTACAAGGTAGTCATTATTTAATTCAAGGCCTGGAGGACCACCTTGAAGGTAAAACAGCAGGTGACAAGTTCATTCTCGATGTAGAGCCGGAACTAGCCTATGGTGAGCGTCAAGAGACGCTAGTACAAGAAGTCCCTAAGTCTATGTTTGATGGTATGAAAATTGAAGCCGGTATGACTTTTCGCGCAACCACTGATGAAGGAGAGCAATCGGTGATGATCCTGGATGTTGACGAAGACACGGTAGTAGTCGACGGTAATCATCCCTTGTCTGGTTTAACTCTGACCTTTGATGTGGAAGTATTGGATGTACGTCTGGCAAGCGAAGAAGAGATTGCACATGGCCACCCCCATACCCCAGAAGGATGTGGTCACCAGCACTAGTTTTGTCACTATTACTATTATAATGCTAGGGCGAGACGAGTAAACGTCCCCCTTAGTATTATAAATTGCGCGCTAAGTATTTACACAGCTTCTTCGTTCTCTTCTCCGGTACGTATGCGGATCACTCGCTCAACCTCATACACAAAAATTTTGCCGTCGCCAATTTTACCGGTTTGGGCAGTTTTCATAATGGCTTCTATCGCCAATTCCAGCTGTTCGTCGGGAAGTATAACCTCAAGCTTGATTTTGGGTAAAAAATCCACGTTATATTCAGCACCGCGATACAGCTCAGTATGCCCTTTTTGGCGACCAAAACCTTTTACTTCAGTTACTGTCATACCGCTGACACCGACCTCAGCCAGCGCTTCGCGCACGTCATCCATTTTGAAGGGTTTGATAATGGCTTCAATTTTCTTCACGTTTTCGTTCTCCTAGTAAGGCTGTTAATCATATATAGTGGGAATAGGAACACGTTTATGCTGAGTTTTGCTATAGATATCCAGTAAACGCTGAGAAATTTTTGCTGCTACTGGTTTGCCTTCCAAAAAATCATCAATGTCATCGTAACTCATACCTAAAGCCGACTCATCAGATTTTTGCGGCTCCAGATTTTCCAGATCTGCTGTAGGCGCCTTATGCACTAAATGGTTTGGAGCACCCAAATATAATGCTAACTGGCGCACTTGACGCTTATTTAATCCAAACAAGGGTACAAGATCACAGGCACCATCACCGTATTTGGTATAAAATCCGGTAATATTTTCTGCCGAGTGATCTGAGCCTAACACGAGTCCATCCAGCATTCCGGCAATCTCATATTGAATGATCATGCGGGTTCGAGCCTTAACATTGCCTTTGACAAAATCTTGTTTACCTACGTTGTCAGGTAACAACCCTGCTTTGGCCAAAGCCGCACAAGTATGCTGATCAATAACATCGGCTCCAGGCTGTACATTAACAGACAAGGAATGACTCGGTTGAATAAAATCAATTGAGGCCTGGGCATCCATTTCGTCAGCTTGCACCTTGTAGGGCATTCGCACGGCAACAAACTGATATACCCGCTCCTGCTCTTCATTTAATTGATTAACAGCAAGTTGTGCCAAGCGTCCCAAAGCGCATGAATCTATACCACCGCTAATGCCTAGTACCAGCGTTGTTAACCCTGACGCTTTTAATTGCATCTTGATAAAATTCACCCTACGGGTGACTTCATACTCCACATCAATCTGTGGCTTAACGCGCATCTCATCAATAACAGCTTGTTTGTGCATGTTTTTTCTCACCGTTGCTGGGTAGTTTTATGATAATTAAT
Source organism: Paraglaciecola sp. (assembly GCA_046709505.1). Taxonomy (GTDB): domain Bacteria; phylum Pseudomonadota; class Gammaproteobacteria; order Enterobacterales; family Alteromonadaceae; genus Paraglaciecola. Next base: position 23,517 of record JBKEFM010000008.1, read on the forward strand.
TTTTAACTGAAATACCGACATTATTTGTGAAAAGCTTAGTCTTTTTTAATAACCTTAGCTGAAGCCTTCTCTAAGGAGATATAGTCAAATTTACCCCATCGCCTTTTTGCAGCTGCACTGCGTCTGAAGGTGATAGCGGATAGCCCCCCACCAGCCCGGCATTGCCAGTGGCCAATGTAGCACTAATATAACTGTTGCCAGCACTAAGTCCCTGAACCAATCCCCTGCTATAACCAGTATAATAATCTTGCCCCCCATCGTCTATGTTTTGTAATGCTTGCTGGGTTACACTGGCGACATCTTCATCAGATGAGGCCCAATTAGCTAACAAGGTCACATTCAAATCAAAAAATGGGGTCAAGGCAAGCCAATTCTGATAATTGTCTTCTCTTAACCTAACCAGGCGAGCCCTATCCACTTCTGTCAGGCGTTCGATATACAAACCCAGAGCGATAAATTGATAGGCCGCCAAATGACCAACCAAAGCTCTTGGGCTTAATTCCACAAGCTGATCTTCGCCAGAAAGTGCGGCCGCTATTTTACGCTTAATGAACTGCGTATAAAGATTGCGCTCATTTTCCTGTTCCAGGTGGCCCGGAGGTAGTTCAGTCAGTGCCACTAACTGCACGTCAGCAAATAAATGGTAAAACCCGTCGTACAGCTTAATATGACAAACTTCCTGGTATTTATCACCCTGGTTCAACGCCTGGCGATAGGTGGCGTCTGGTAAGCGGGTATAATGTTTGTGGGCCATACCTTGTTCGGTCCGATAATAGGTATCTGCTGTTACCATAGCATCAGTGTCATGATGATCCCGGCAGCACTGGGCGCATTGCCCAGGTTGTTGCATATTAACAGGTTCCCCTGTCCATTTGGTTATCCATTGTCCTGGCGTAACCATTTGCCGGTCTCCTTCTAATGTTATCATGGCTGGGGTCAAGCCCTGATCACGGTTTTTCAGGGCACACTGACAGCCAACCACTACCCTATTTTGTTTTTGTTGCGCCAGGCGAATAGGTAAGCGTTCAACAAAATTGGTATGGGAAAAATTAACCGTGACATTTTCACCTTCAAGCAACACCTGAGGCGACGTGGTTTGCATAAATTGCTCTGATGTCAGAGCCAGGGAGACATTCTCCGCTGCCAGCACTGGGATGAAATTAACCTGGGGGCGAGTTTGCGTTCCTAGGTCAAGGTTATCAATGTGCGCGCCTGTACCGATGGAAACCGGTGATATATAGCTGCTTAACGTTACCTCCCGCTCATCCCCTTGGTCCCCTTGCCAACCCACCGTCAGTAAGACGTGTTTCTGGGGGGCGATAACAGGCAAAATAGCCGGTAAATTGGGGGAACCTTGATCCAGCCAACTGTCAGGGATACCGTTGTTATCCGTATCGACAAAATACCGATTAGTCACTTGCCAATGCCTGGAAAATAGTATTTCATGGCCGGGATGCGCACTCAGTGTCACCGCAACGTTCCCCGAAGCAATATGGCCACCTCTGTCGGTAACGATATCATTGTAAGCCGAGATCCCTTGTTGGGAATTCAGGGCGGCAAAGATCTGTAAATCTTGCAGTTTTTCCTGAGCAAGATGGAGCCCATGCTGACGCATATTCAGACTACTGTCCAAGCGTATATATTGGCTTTGCAGGGTCACATAGCCCGTCACACCCAGCAGCATAATGACACTGGCCACAAGCACTTCAAGCAAACTAAAACCGAGATTTCTCATCCCTTAAAAATCTCGCCAACTGCCCGGTACCCGAGCCAAACGTTGCAGTTCTTTATCCCGCATCAGCGTGTTTAACGTCCCTAAATGATAGCGAACACGAATAGTACTCAGTGCATCATCCAGTGAATTATTGGTGATTAATGAGCCGTAGATATAAGCGCGATCTTCCATTCTAACCCCATAGGCATTTAAGGTGGCAGAGGGGCGAAACATTAAAACTAAGCCATAAATAATACTGGTGCTGGCCATAAACAGATTACCCGATTCAACAATCAGCACCACGGGTTCATCAGAGGAGCCAATAGTTTGACCATAGCTCAGGCTGCAATCTCCCGAAACCCAGATACTACGAGCTTGCTGCCAGAGCACTTCAGCACAATTATTCACGTTCAGATCTACGTTGGCTTTAAGCGATGGCCAGTCTTCGCTGGTAATATTAAACACATATTTAAGTAAATCTGGGGGGAAATTAATCCCGTCATCAACGATGTCTGAACCGGTTTGCCCCAATCTGGGGTAGCTATCAAGATGACAACGCTGTTCATCAAAAGATTGTAAGGTGCACCTGTGGGCATCGCTGACAGATAAGTTATTTTGGTTTGCTGTCCACACAGAAATAGGCACCCCTGCCCCACCGCCGTTTGGATTGGCAGCAAGCTGCAAGGCAATATCCTCAGTTAATCCTGTTGCACTGATAAGCGGCGCAGGCGGGATTACGGCTACGATAGGAACACGCAGCCCTTGCTCACTTATCGTCACTTGCGCCAGGCCATCATTGGAAAAGCCCTTAGACGTAATAGTGATTAACTGCAACATCAGAGTATTTCTGGGGATTTGTGTAAATACTGCTGTCACACTCGCTCGCCCATAGACTCCAAGTGTCAGGTTTTTCGCTTCCCCCAGCCAGTTGGTTTCCTGTCTGGCGAGGGTGAAACCATAAGCTAGTCCCCCTTTGGCCACAGCCATTGCCTGGATATAATTTTGGTTATTGAGAATAATTTTATATTCCAGAGATTTCACTCTGCTGGTATGCAGGGTTGCCAGACTCAAAAGGGTCAATAGCAACGTGACACTGACAATTAATATTGCCCCACGTTGAGTGTTGTGCCGATCATTGGTGGTGAACTTACAAGTCATGATTGTTGACCACAAAATGAATATTTACCTGCCGGGAAATATCACTGTTATTGACTAAGCTGGCCACCAGCAATAGATCCACCCGTGATTGACTAACCGTGTCTACCTGCTGTTTGTGCAGCGTAAATTGCAAACTGGAAATGCGCACCATCTGGCTATCGGTAAGATCATGCCAGCCCCCGGCTTCGCAAGCCGCGCCGTTTACTCGCATCTCAATGGCGTTGTCGTGCAATCGATAACCATAATTCTCATTGCCATCTTGAGTATCAAGTAACCCATTATGATTGCGATCATAGGCGAACGTTATGCAGCTATTCGGTGACTCCCCTGGGTAAGCGGACAGAGCCAATGAGTCAACAAAGGGGTGCTCACTTCCCCCAGGGTCGGTCACCCGTTGACTACTGAGTCCATCAAAGCCCGCTCGAGAAATATCTGTGATCATTAAGGCACTGACCACCTTAACGTCCTCATTTAGCCTTGAACTGGTCAGTAACCGGGCGTTTACACCCACCGCATAGCCGACAAAGGAGCACAGCGCAGATAAGGACGACAGGGCTAGCACCATAGCAATCATCATCTCCACCAGAGCGCTGCCAGCTTGTTGTCTTAGATAGATTAGCATGATGGATATCCTCCAAGTCCGCCCTGAACAACACATATTCTGACCCGACCCATGTTGCTGACAATTAATTTGGCCTGCGTATCATTGTCGCTAAAGATCACAGAACCAGCATTACCCATGGCGATGCCCCGCGCACTATCGAATACGGCACTGGCGTCATCACCAAAACGCAGATTGATCAGCGATACGGCGCTAAAATCCTGTTGCGAAACTGACATATCCAGTGCATTGAAGTGACAGCTATTGGCTATTGCACATTCGCAGGGTCCGCCTGCGTTTAACCCCAGGCACCAGTGAGGCCCTGGCTTGAATGTCACAAAAATATCTTGTCCGGAGGCGATGGCGGATGATCTGCCATGCTGCATCAGAAAATAGCTGGCTTCGATAGCGTGTTTGAGTTGCAGATTATTGTTGGTGGTCAGCCAGGCTGGCGTAACAATGGTGACCAATAATAAGGTTATTGAAATAGTCACCATCAGCTCCAGTAAAGACATACCATGTTGCGCGTTCATTTATCTTCCATGTCAATCCGCCTCAGCGACCTGCGCCAGATTAATACATTACCAGCGCTGATTGGCCACTTGATGTCTATCAACTGAATTAAGTTGATAGACATGGCGACTTCAGTCATTCGGGTTTATAAATATAGTTCAATTTGCTAGAAAGATAAGAGACAAATAAATGCAGACCCAAACGGAACAGGGCGTGACGTTGTTGGAATTGATGATAGTAGTGGCCATTATTGGCATCATTATTATGTTGGCTGTGCCCAGTTACCAAAGCCAGATCCATCATAGTCGCCGGGGTGACGGCATCAATAAATTGTTACAATTGCATATTCAACAGGAGGCCTATCGTATTGCCCAGCCCAAATATGCTACTGCCCTACAGTTAGGTATACCAAGCAGTCAATACTATCGCTTCACCGTGGAAAATATATCCGCTGTTACCTTCACCGTCAGTGCTATAGCCATCAACAGCCAAACCCTGGATAGGGAATGTACAACACTGTCCATTAACCAATCTATGATAAAATCCCCTCAAAATTGCTGGTTATAAAAGCCCCCCTGATACTCAAGCATGCTTGTACATACCTTAAAAAAAGTCAATAAGTGTAAGCTATTATCTTTGATTAACAGGTTGAGTGTACTTTGCAACGATTATCCAAACAGACGGGTGTTACCCTTATAGAACTGATGATATCAGTCAGTATAGTGGGGGTGCTTTCCACCACTGTAGCACCCAGCATGCAAGATATTCTAATCAAAAATAGTATTACCGCTCAGATGAACGAGCTTAGTAGTGTGGTGCAATATGCCCGCAGCCATGCTATCGATCAACAGATTGACACCGTCCTGTGCCCTTCAAATGATTTTGCGACCTGTAGCAATAATTGGCAGCAAGGAAAGATAGTGTTTGTAGACAGCAATGCAGACGGGATACGAAATGACAATGAAGAATTGTTGGTGGCCAAAAATGCGGTAAGCGAACCCAGTATTGTCACAGGTCCTGCCAATGCTCTGAGATTTTTACCCAATGGTGCTACCAATACCCCTGCCAAAATTTTATTTTGCTCTGATGCAGACGACAGTACTCAAGCCAGAGCTCTGTTGATCAGCCTGCAAGGACGAGTTAAAACCAGTACCGACAACGATAACAACGGGATCGATGAAGACACCGATGGTACCTCGTTAAGCTGTAGCTAGATTTTCCTTCGCCGCCATTGATATTAACAACGCCAGCAATATTCCTCGCTCGCCAAGTTACCGTCATTATTTTTATCCCAGGCCTTGCGCCCGTCACTGTATACATATAGCGAGCCATCATTACCGGTAACAGGTGTTGCCTTGAGTCGATAGCGAGTTCCTGCAGCAGATACACTTTCTATGGATAAATCGTATTGTTTGTTGGCAGCGGGCTCACTGGCCGGGGAGTGATGGGCAAAGATAGCAGGGTTACCTATATCGGCTCCCCCCTCTGCAGCGCCTGCATAACTAAAACTAACGGCTTTATGACGCTCCATAGTACCGGCAAAAGCCATTAAATCGGCCTGTGCAGCGCTGCGCTTGCTACTTTGCAAATAATTCTGGTAACTGGGAATGGCGATCATGGTAAGTATCCCCACAATACTCACCGCGATCATCAATTCCAGCAATGAAAATCCACCTTGTCTGGAGACAGGAAACTGCACGTTTTTATTCATCATTTTGCCTTTGAGTTTCCGTTTTCCAACTGGTTTTTTGCACCCTTTCGAAGCGCCCATAAATATTCTGCGACAGACATTCAAAGGCCGAGCTACAGGCCACTTCATTGCCCTCATCATCTATTTCAATCACAGCTGATGCACACTCGGTACCTAGGCACACGACAGGCTGCACGATATCCTTAATAAGAATTTTGGTATCCGAAGCAATGCCCGTTTGCTTTAATTGCGCGTAGCGGTCAGTGTGTTCCCCTTCACCATCGTTATCGATATCCACAACAGCATTGCCATTAATCAGTTCTACCAGGTAAGCTCGACTATTGCCTGTGGGTGGCGCGCATAAGCTGTCATTAGCTGTGGCAGGCAAATAAGTCGTAAAAAATACCTGATAATTCAGTATCAGCGGCGATGCCAGTACTTTCTCCCCGCCGCTGGCTAGTCGTACCAACCAACCCGCTCGTGAGGCAAATAGTTCAGCTTCATATTGCTGTTCAGTGCTGTCAGTTGAAGTAAGCAAATGGTCAGTGGCATCATATAAATCATTACTGGTAAAGCCTCCCGCTGGCAAGCTGTAATGACCCTGCTCGTCCAGATTAAATACGCCAAAGTCTTTAAGCATGTAAAAGCTGTCGTTAATTTGGGCGTTCAGCGGATGGGCACGATAACCTGAGCCTATTGCCACAGCATAGAAATGCTGATCACCGATACTGATCTCTGACACATCGGGTGCATAATAAAAACGTCTGTTTTGCTCAGCCGTATCGCCCCCCAGACTGGCCAGTAACCCGCCGTTGACCAATGTACTCACACTATTGCCGTTGTGGATATCCAGGCGAAATAATTGCCCTCCCGAATCAGCCACATACATATGATCGGCAAACCCATCATTATCCCGGTCGATAACCGACACCCGTGCCGGAACACTGTATTGCATCTCAGGCAGGAGCAGGTCAGCACCACTATTGCTTGCTGACCAGATAAGCTCTCCGCTGTCTGCATCCACAATAAACACCGCATTGCCTATTGTATCCGCACTGCGTACTGTCTTATCATCTTGTTCAGGATCATAACCACCACCGAAAATCATCACATTTTTGACCGTTTCCCCCAGGCGAATTTTACTCAGAGTGGGTCGTGACCACGTTTGCCCAAGTTTTTCAAAACCCAAACTGCCACCCTGGATTTGATGGACTAAAATTGGTGTAGTTTTACCTGAAATATCAAAGGTGTAGTAATTTCTGCCACCCCGGCGCATACCTAGATACAGGTAAGTTTTTCCATCCACGTGGCGTAATACCAGATCGCCGTCCAGACCATAAATATGTTCAAGGCTGGATGTATCCCGATAAAAACCATGGAGATTAGCCAGTAATTGCTCTGGAATGATGGCAAAATTTTCATCGCCTGTCTGGGAATCAAAGGAATGTAAAAAGCCTTGGTTAGTGGCCACCAAAATGGCGCTATCGGTTAGCGAATAATTAACAATTGCTGGCTGGGAATGAATAGGATCTCCCATTTGTAGACGCACATCATCGGTTTGACCATCGCCATCATCATCTTTGAGATCCACCCCCCTTACCCATTGCAACAAATTTGAACGCACAGTATCAGCATCGGGCAATGTATCTATTGCCAGCTGTTGTTGGGTGATGCTGTTATTATCTTCATGTAATATATTCCCCCTATTTGCGATATTACCGGGCTCATTAAATACATAGATATTACGTACCAAATCCATTTGGCTGGTGGCACCGCCTTGCCGCACATCATTACCATCAGCCAACACAGACCAATAACTATGGGAGTTTTCGGCGAAAAATCCATTTCCATCATCTATCGCTGGCAAGCCATTTTTATCTAAAATCGTATCACCATCGATTTTATATTTTTTCATATTACCTGGCCATACACTGCCCTCAGCAGGTTTGAATAACGCAAAGTACAACTCGTCTTTATGGGTTAAACGGTTGAGCTGGTTCACTGCCACACCTGGAGAGACAAAGGTTGCGTTGACATCTTTAACCGTTTTCAAAATAGATTGAAATGCGCTGACCAGCTCTTGGCTATTCTCTGCTTGATAAAAACCGCCCCCACCTTGTAACGCCAACTGATTTAAAAAACTATTCGCCTGGGCGTTGGCAGCAAAACCTATGGTGTGGGTCACGACCCGGCTATCAATGACTGAATCCTCAGTATCACCTATATTTTTAACCAGACTCAATCCGCACTTCTCGCCTCCACTGCCGGTACAAGAAACTCCGAGCAGAGATTCAATTTTCCCAACGCTATGATTGCTGTTCGCCTCACCATCAGACAACAGCACTATATGATTATTGGTTTGACATTGGCGATCCACAATAGGTGAAATATACACCGCCCCAGCGGGGATAGTTTGATCGATGCAGTCTGAAGAGCTTAAATTATCGGCTTCACACCCAGGGGGTAATTCAGCGTCCAGACCACTGTAAGACAACCTGTGACTGACGCGAGTATTACGCCTGACCGTACTACTGACCGAGTAATCGCCTCGGCTTAACCCGTAATCAACTCCTTTGCCGCCATAATATAGTGCTCCTTCGTAAAGCGTATCCACTATAGGCGTATAGCCGCTGGCGCTAAGTTCATCGACCTTGCTGATCAGATGCTCACGTACGGTTGACGTATTGCCCGGTGTCGCTTGGCCCTGATATTCAATGATCAGTTTTGTCGCGCCTGACGGTTTACCCGAGTAGGTATAGGCACCGCGATTACCGACAAAATCTGATAAAATAAACAACATATTGTTATTACGCTGCCAGTCGCTACGATCGACTAATTGTTGCACAATATTTTTCACTGAAGGACTACGATAATTGCGGTCTAAAAACCAGGTGGGGATGCCACTCCAGGTCACTGCTGTGGTTTTTGCCTTATCGCGCAATAGGAACCTGGGATACCGTCTTGTGAAGCTGTCCGGGTTAGCTTCATTGGCAGCCTGGATCACTAAGGATGCCGAGCTGGATGAACTATTCCCGTAGGCGGTAAATTCCAGATAAGCATTACTAATGACAGCCCCTTGAGGCAGCGCGATACGACTAAAAATCAAGCCAAGATATTCATTACTTGAGGCATTCATCGTTAGCTCAGTGCCGGTAGACTGAGAGCCCCTAGATGTTTCTTCAGCATTATTTCTTTGTGAGTCAATTTGATAGGTCAGGCCGCCTTGTACACACCCGGTGGCCGTTGCATCATCATAGACGACAACTAACTGGGGCGACAGTCCGCCCCCCTGCTCAAAAGCCTCGCTAGTACGGGCACTGACGGTGTTTAACCCCGTACCGGTAATCAATAAATTCAGGGCGTTTCCCCCACACCAGCCAGGTTGATCGACCACTTCTTGTATAACAGACGTAAAATCTGTCGTAGCCACAGACTCCCCTGAGGCTGGCCATTGATTACCAACGTCCCAGGTGACTTCACTGAACGTTTTACTGCGGGAAGAAATATTGTTATTACCACTAGAAAAAGTACTTGAGTGAGGCGTTAACTCAGCACTAAATACCAGGCTGGTGGCGGCACTGTTATAACTTTTTGAGGTGAATCGTAAATAGGCACTGGTTATTGTTGCGCCTTGGGGCACGTTGATATTTTGATAACGCAGTCCAGTAGTAACAGTGTCAGTGCCTTGGGAGTGGGTTAAAACATTCGCGCTCAAATTGACCACGGAGTTTATTTCATGAGCATCGTCACTACCCAGTATAATAGGCACGATTAACTCAGGCGAAACCCGCGCATCGATTGCCCGGACCGGATACAATACTGGTCCCCCAAGATCGGAAAAACGCATCAATCCTGCTTTAATATTAGTCACCGAACCTAATGTCTCTTTAAGGGCATTTTGTACCCTTAGCATCCTAGACTCTGAGGTTTCATCAGTGGCAGTCATACTACCCGAAGTATCCATAATAAATAATACATTGGGATCATATTTGACTTGCTCACTGGCAGTGCCCATATAGATTTCCAAATCATCAGCCTGTGCTATGTAACAAGCCAATAAACAACCTAATACCCCGAGTCGAGCTGCTATGCGCGCTAATATCATAATATTTCTCACTACTGTGACGCGGGGGCAAACACCGCGGCAGTTAGACTATTGGCGATGATCAACGGGCTGCCTTGCTGCTGACCACATCCTTTGATAATAAATATATGACAGGTTATGTGACTCCCGCCAATGACATTACTTGAGCCCATACAAGCTTGTTCGCGCACATAAGCGGTGCGTGACCAGCTATCTATAGGTGGCCGGCTGGCATAAGCGCCATTAGCCGTTTGCTGGCTACCCGCAACCAACCCTGCAGCTGTGACTTGGCGATTGGTCCATGTCACATCATCCAAACAACTTAACTGTTGATTTTGCAGATCAATGGCCACGCCCTGTATGGCATCTGACAACGGATCGTCCAGTAATGGGTTAGTTAGCAAAATCTTGTCTTGTGACTCAAAGATAACCCCAGCTATAGCGGCCTCGGCAGCATCAAATGCCATGGTTTGGGTTTGCAACGAACTGGCCATTTTATTCTGCAGCAAACTACTGGAAACAGAAGCCACTCCCAATACCGTAATGCTCATCAATACCAGTAACGCAAATACCATGACTAAACCATCTTGTTTCATAATTTTCTGTTCCGCATAAAATTTTTCATATTTCTAAGAGTGACAGTCGTCTCGAACTGTTTAAACAATCCCTCTTCGCTGGCGACAATGGCTTGCTCATTAAGCAGTTTCACTCTGGGTTTAGGATCGATCTTAACCGCTCCTTCACCCTTTAAGAAAAGAGCAAAACGCACAGCCACCACTTGGCTATTATTGGCAATTTCCGCCGCCAGTTCGTCGGCCCTGGCATAACGGACAGGTTTAGCTGAATGATCACCATTGACCCCGTGATTGGTGATGCCATAAAGCACCTGAAAACTGTACACATCGTCGAGTAAAGTGATGGCAGCATTATCTACGGCCATATTCTGGGGTATTTTCCCCCGTACAACCCGGCCATCATAACCCCGGCATTTAAGCTGATTATCATCGACAAAATACTGATTGATAACATAAAATTCCGTATCTGGCGGGTACCCTAAATGACTACCCCGACAGTCTGTACTCCCCTGAAATCCCACCACCAGCGTATCATTGGCGCCATTAATGCCTTGCATCGCACCTAAGTCAGGTTGCAGTGCAAACTCATTGGGCAATAGAATAGGATGATTTTGTACAAAAGCCGCCTCTTCCACCGTATCCACATCTCGATTTAATTGCACTGACAGGAGATCATAACGTCCTGTCATTAGGATTTCCTGGCGCAACCGGGCAATAATAAAGCGGCCATTTTCCTGTACCGACGCCACAGAACGGTTTAACTTTTCAGTGACACTGGTGCTGACCATTACCTGAATGACTGCCCCGGATATCATCAATCCCAAGGTCAGGGCAATCATCAGTTCGACCAGACTGAAACCACCATGGGCCCCTATTGAACGATTCACAGCAGGCCTCATAACGTGGGTTCCAGAATAATGCATGCATGAGCTGTTGGCTGGTCAACGTTGCAATCAGGATTAAGAATACCTTGATTACCCTGCCAATTTTCAATTGGCCAGGAAAGAATGATGCGCTGGCGGGAACCTACACTGCATAAATCTCCATCCAGGGGATTATTGTCCTCACAACTCAAACCAATTTTGACAATAGGATTAGCAGAAGTAGCAGCACAAGACACTTCATAGGTATCAAATACGGCAAACTGCGCGGCACTGCATAGAGTTGACTGGCAATCAGGGATAGTAGCCGGTAAGGCTAAACAATAACATTGCTCAGGTGTGCCGCCGTCCGGGCAACTCAGATTAGCAAAATTGTATAGTTCGGGCTTGAAGTAGTCATTGTGTACCACAAGACCACTTCCTGTAGCTGAAAGGCTGGCGCTGGCGCGTAACCGCTCACCAAATTGCTGGGCCACCAGTAACGATTGACTACGATTAAGGGCATCGGCGTTGGAGAATGCACTCACAAATTGCAAGGAAGCCACTCCCAGTAAGCCAATAGACAGGATAAAGAGGGTCACCAACACTTCTACCATACCAAATCCCGCCACCTGAGGGCGCGTTGATGGCGCTAAGATTAGAGTTTGCTGCAAAGATAAAGTAGAAATAAGAGAGCGCCTTTTATGCTACAGATGAAACTATAGTTTAGCGCACTATAAATATACAAAGGTTATCGACTTAAGAATAAAGGTATCAGACCCTAGACTATTTGCCTTACCCGCAACTCTTTGGGGACGGCAAATTCAATATTTTCCTCACGACCACTGCGCTCGATGGCGCTAAGGGCCCCCCACTCTTTAAGCCGCTCGACGACGCCCTGTACCAATATTTCCGGAGCGGATGCCCCTGCAGTTACGCCTATATGTTGCGCGCCATGCAGCCACTGTCGTTCGATGCAGCCGGCATCGGCGATCAAATAGGCTTTGGCACCTATTTTCTCGCCCAGCTCACGCAATCTATTTGAATTGGAGCTATTTTGTGCTCCCACCACCAACAACACGTCGCAATCGGCAGACAACTCCCGTACCGAATCCTGACGATTTTGGGTCGCATAACAAATGTCATCCTTACGGGGTCCCTTAATGGCAGGAAACTTCTCACGCAAGGCATTAATAACATCTGCGGTATCATCAACCGACAAGGTCGTTTGGCTACAGTAGTACAGCGCCTTGTTATTCTTAACGGTTAGACTTGCCACATCAGCCACAGACTCCACCAGATATATACCGCCTTTGGCGTTGTCATACTGTCCCATCGTCCCCTCCACCTCAGGGTGTCCCTGGTGGCCAATCAATATACATTCAGTTCCTTTTGAACTGGCACGCATAACTTCCATATGCACCTTGGTTACCAAGGGACAGGTAGCATCAAACACCTTGAGCCCACGCGCGGAAGCTTGCCCGCGCACGGCCTGAGAAACCCCGTGAGCAGAAAATATGACAATACTGTCATCGGGCACTTCACCGAGTTCATCAACAAAAATAGCGCCCAGAGCATTTAACCTGTCCACCACAAATTTGTTGTGAACCACTTCATGACGCACGTAAATCGGTGGAGAAAACATTTCTAAAGCGCGCTCGACTATGGTGATGGCACGGTCGACGCCGGCACAAAAACCACGGGGATTAGCCAAATGAATTTGCATAATTTTTCCTGTTAATCAGTGATAAAAGCTTGGTATTTACTGAACCAGAACTCAAACGACCGATATAATTTCTACATCAAAAGTAATCGTTTGACCCGCCAAAGGATGATTAAAATCAACTGTGACTGAGTCTCCCGCTACTGAGCGAACAATACCCGGTAACTCGCTGCCATCGGGCTGGGAGAACCCCATGATCATGCCTTCCTCGGCGGGGGTATCAGCACTAAATTTATTCCGATCAATATAATAAATATTATCCGGATTGGGCTGGCCGAACGCTTCATTGGGTTCAAGGGTAAAGGATTTTTTATCTCCCGGACACAGGCCCATCAAACACGCCTCGAAGCCCGGAGTCAAATTGCCATCGCCTATGCGTAACTTGGCTGGTTTATTGGTCACTCGCGTACTGTCAGCAGCGGAACCGTCGGTCAGCTTTAAATCAAAATGCAACACGACTTCACTATTTTCGCCAATAACCTGAGAATTATTAGTCATATTTTTTATCCTTGCTGGTAAACATATCAACTATCAACAACATCGCGCCTAAACATATGGCGCTGTCGGCCACATTGAAGGCTGGCCAGACCCAATCCTGATAGTAAAACACCAGAAAATCTATAACGTAGCCATGGATCATGCGATCATAAACATTCCCCAGAGCACCGCCCAAAATCAGCGAAAATGCCACGGGCAAAAGCACCTGCTTGCGGCTACTTTCTTTGAGCCACCACAAGAGCAAGCCACTGACCCCGAGCGCAATGATGGTAAAAAACCACCGTTGCCAACCGCCTGCATCACTTAAAAAACTAAACGCTGCACCATAGTTATAAACGTGAGTCAGATTAAAAAACGTCGTGTACTGGATCGCTTGATAAGGCTCAAGATTGGCTACTATCCAATGTTTGCTTAGCTGGTCGAGCACAAAAGCCAGTACCGATAGCCATAAGAAACGCAGGCCCGTTTGTCTGAATAGATTAAGCATACGCCCGATTTTCTCCTTTACCATCGACGTTGGTGACGCAGCGAACGCATAATTCAGGATGAGCAACTGTGCTACCCACATCTTCTCTATAATGCCAGCAACGAGCGCATTTCTTACCTTCGGAGGCAACGATATATAACCATAAACCGGGGATAGCTGTGTCTTGTGCGTTTTCTGGCGCCTCAGTCACTTGCTCTACTGTAGCAGCGGAGGTAATTAAAACAAAACGTAACTCATCTTGCAGCTTTGCCAGGCTTTGGGCGATGTCCTGATTAGCAAAAATTTTAACTTCTGCCTGTAAGGAGCCACCAATCGTGCCTTCTTTTCTGGCCTGCTCAATACTACGGTTTACCTCATCTTTAACGGCCATCACTTGTAACCAAAATGCATCATTAAATTGGGTCTGTTCGTGTTGCGCGCTTAACCCTTGATACCAGCGACCAGTAAACACAAATTCATCTTCCTGCCATGGCATTTCTTGCCATAACTCCTGGGCAGTAAAACTCATGATCGGTGCCATCCAGCGCACCAGTGCTTCAACAATATGATAGAGGGCACTTTGACAAGAACGGCGAGCTACACTGTCCCCTTTAGCTGTGTACTGGCGATCCTTAATGATATCCAGATAAAAACTGCCCATTTCAATGGAACAAAAATGCATTAATTTTTGGGTAACGGCCAGCATATCGTATTGCTCATAGGCTTCTATAATTTCTTGCTGAATAGTGTTGGCACGACTCACTGCCCATTTATCCAACTCCACCATATTTTCAAAGGGCACCAAATCTGTTTTAGGATCAAAGCCATTCAAGTTAGCCAACAAAAAACGCGCCGTATTACGAATACGCCGATAGGCATCTGCGGATCGTTTAAGAATTTCATCCGACACAGCAATTTCGCTACGATAATCTGTTGATGCTACCCACAAACGCAGAATATCGGCACCCAGTTTGTTGGTTACTTGTTGCGGTGCAACAGTATTGCCCAACGACTTGGACATTTTTTTACCTTTGCCATCAACGACAAACCCATGGGTGAGAACTTGTTTATAAGGGGCATGTCCGGTGGTAGCAACTGACGTCATCAACGATGACATAAACCAGCCACGGTGCTGATCCGAGCCTTCCAGGTATAAATCCGCTGATGCGGGGATATCTTCTCGCTGGTCGACCACGAAATAATGGCTGACACCTGAGTCAAACCACACATCCAGGGTATCAGGCACTTTCACATAGGTATCGGCATCATCACCCAGCAAATCGCGGCTGTCCATGTCCCACCAGGCTTGAATCCCCTTTGACTCCACTTCTTTTGCGACTTTCTCGATGAGCGCATCGGTGTCAGGGTGCAAAGCACCGCTATCTTGATGGACAAAAAGAGCGATTGGCACACCCCAGGTGCGCTGACGGGAGATACACCAGTCTGGGCGACCCGCTACCATGCTTTCAATTCGACTCGCACCCCACTCGGGGATCCACTGGGTATTATGAATTTCTTTAATGGAAGCATCACGTAAGCCATTTTTATCCATACTGATAAACCACTGGGGGGTGGCACGAAATATCAGTGGAGTTTTATGACGCCAGCAATGGGGATAGCTGTGAGTGTACTTGTGATGATGCATCAGCGCACCGCGTTCAGTTAATACCTCAACAATATGCTCATTGGCTTTAAATACATATTCACCGGCAAACAATTCAGTGCCTTCAACAAACACACCATTGGCCCCTACAGGATTGGCTACTTCAAGCTGGTAACCTCGCCCGACGGTGAAATCTTCCACACCGTGGCCCGGGGCTGTGTGCACACAGCCTGTACCTGCATCTATAGTGACATGATCACCGAGGATCAGCGGCACAGTGAAATCATAAAAAGGGTGTTTAACGTGCTGGTTTTCAAGGGCTTGGCCTACACATACCGCTAATACCTGATGCTCGCTATAACCAAAGCGTTGTAAACATTCAGACTGCAACTCAGTGGCTAGCAATAACCGCTCTGGGCCATTTACACCCGTGACTTGCACCAAGCTGTATTCCAGGTCTGAGTTAAGTGCTACCGCGCGATTGGCCGGTAAGGTCCAGGGCGTTGTGGTCCAGATAACCACGGAAATAGTACCCTGTCCGCCATTATTTTCAAGGGTATCGAAACTGTCTAAAAAGGCTTGTTCATCTGATACAGCAAAGCGCACATCGATGGAGGGGGACACTTTGTCCTGATATTCCACTTCGGCTTCCGCCAGGGCTGAGCCGCAATCCGTGCACCAGTGCACTGGTTTAAAGCCTTTTTCGAGATGACCTGAGCGCACTATATTGCCAAGCTCGCGGATAATGTTAGCTTCACTGTGGTAATCCATAGTTTTGTATGGCTTATCCCATTCCCCGAGCACACCCAAACGGATAAAATCGGCTTTTTGCCCGGCGATTTGCTTTTCTGCATATTCCCGACATTTTTGTCTGAATTGTGCTGCGGTGACTTTCTTACCGGGCTTACCGACTTTCTTTTCCACCATCAATTCGATCGGCAAGCCATGGCAATCCCAACCCGGGATGTAAGGCGCATCGAAGTCGGACAAGGTTTTAGATTTGACAATCACATCTTTAAGAATTTTATTTACCGCATGACCAATATGGATATCGCCATTGGCATAAGGGGGGCCGTCATGCAAAATAAAAAAGGGCTTACCTTTTTTAGCCGCACGAATTTTGTGATACAGCTGCTTTTCAGTCCACTGCTGTAACATTTTAGGCTCTTGCTGAGCCAGGTTGCCACGCATGGGAAACCCAGTCTCAGGTAAATTCAAAGTATGTTTATAATCGCTCATTGATTGCTAAATCCAAAAATCGTCGTTGATCACTATTAAATTTTAGTTAACACCCAACAGCTGTCTAGCTTGCTGGGCATCACGTTGTATTTGTTGATGCAAAAGTTCGAATGAATCAAACTTGATCTCGTGGCGCAATTTTGATCGTATTGCCACCGAGATGAAGTGACCATATAGATTGCCTGTAAAATTAAATATATGCACTTCAAGTTGAGAACGCTGGCCATTTACCGTTGGTCGGCTGCCAATATTCGCCACCCCCGCATAATATTGCCCGCCTATAATGACATGTACCGCAAACACACCTTTGATCGGGGTCTTACAGCGCTTTAACAACAAGTTGGCGGTGGGAAAGCCAATAGTGCGCCCTTTTTTGTCACCGTGTAACACCTTGCCTGAGATGGTGAATGGTCTCCCTAGCATTTTTTCAGCTAACATAAAGTCATCGTGCTGCAAGGCATCACGCACCGCTGTTGAGCTTATACGACAATTTTCTACTCGAAAGCTTTGCGTACTGACAACAGCAAAATTACATTTTACCCCTTCATCGCGAAGCATGTCGAAATCCCCTATCCGGCCTTTACCGAAGCGAAAGTCATCACCCACGACTAAATACTTGACGCCCAGATCACCCACCAGCAGTTGCTCAACAAAATATGCTGCACTGTAGGCGGCAAAATTTCTGTCGAACTTGATGCACAACAATCTGTCGACCCCTAAGGCTTTAAGCTGAATGTATTTGTCGCTTAACGGACTCAGTCGTGCGGGAGCCTCGGTGGGGTTGAACAATTCTTCAGGCTGAGGTTCGAACACCATCACGGTTGAAGGCAAACCTAGCTCCCGAGCCTTTACAATCACTTGGTTTAGCACCGCTTGGTGACCCAGATGGACTCCGTCAAACTTGCCAATTGTCAATACACAACCCCGATGTTTATCACGAAGGTTATGCAAACCGCGAATTAATTCCACCCTATCCCTCTGTAAACGTAAATGCCCCTGCTGCGATGGGCACCGACAATATATCGGCCAAATTTAAAGCGAAGGATTATAACGAACTAAGCGCAGAGTTACAGCCCGTTATAAGCTGTGCATAGATTAATTTTACCCAACAGCGCTGGACTTAAGCTGTCTTGGTCGAACACCAAGCACTAAGCCACTGATTAAAAACACTAAAACTGCGACAACTATCATAATACCAAGGTGCAGAATTTGTTCACTCAGCGACCAATTCAACCAACTTTCCATAGCCGGCCTGAAATAAACTAAGACCGCAGACATCAAAAGAGTCGCCGTCAACACTTTAGCCAGAAAAATAAGTGTACTGGCCGATAAACGATACACGTCTAATCGATGTAACTTGGCATAGAGTAACCCGGCATTCAAGGTTGCCGACAGACTGGTGGCAATGGCTAAACCTAAATAACCAAACGGAATGGCAAAAATCAAATTGAACACCATATTCATTGCCATACACCAGATACCATATTTAACGGGGGTTTTAATATCCTGGCGGGAGAAAAACCCCGGGGCTAAGACCTTTATCAACATAAAACTTAACAGACCAGTAGCGTAGGCAATCAAACTATAAGAAGCTAGGGTCGCGTCCATAGCCGTAAACTCACCGCGATGAAATAATACCAATAACATGGGCTCAGCCAAAATCATCAAACCAGCAGCAGCAGGAATGCCCAACAGACAAATTATTTTTAAAGCCCAGTCTATATTAGCACTAAAGGCTTTATAATCGCTGCGGACATGATTACGTGACAGCGTCGGTAAAATCACAGTCGCAATAGCGATACCAAACAGCCCAAGAGGAAACTCCAATAAACGATCTGAATAATACAACCAACTGATCGAACCCGTAACCAGGAAACTGGCGATAAACGTATCGAGCAATAGATTTATCTGGCCAACAGAGACCCCAAATAAAGCAGGAAGCATCAATTTTCGCACTTTCGTTACCTTAGGGTCTGACCATCCCCATTGGGGTTTAACCAATAATCCAGCGCGGTACAAAAATGGTAATTGGAAGGCAAATTGTAAAATCCCCCCGATAAACACTCCCCACGCCAACGCAAAACCCGGATCCTGAAAACTGTCCGCAAAAAACAGCGCACAGCCGATAATGGCTACATTAAGTAACACCGGGGTAAATGCAGCTACAGCAAACTGATTTAACGTATTAAGAATGGCACCTGTCAGCCCAGCCAGTGAAATGAAAAACAAATAAGGGAAAGTGATTTTCAACATCAAGGATGCCAGCTCGAATTTAGCGCCTTGTGGTTCATCGTTAAGGTATTCGATAAACCAGCCAGCACCAAACAGCGCAGTCACAATAGGAGACCCTATTACCCCGCACAAGGTCACCACAGTAACGATAAGCCCCAGTGTACCGGAGACCTTAGCCACGAACTGTTTCAATACCAATTTATCATTTTCATGGTGTACTTCGGTCAATACCGGAATAAAGGCCTGGGCAAATGCGCCTTCGGCAAATAAGCGACGTAAGAAGTTAGGGATCTTATTGGCGAAAAAAAACACATCCGCGGAGGCACCCGCTCCCATTAGGTTAGCGACTACCACATCCCGTACCAAGCCCAACACTCTTGAGATAAAAGTCATAAAACTGACAATTAATCCCGATTTCAATAATCGATTCGACACTTGGCTTCCTTAGGGGGATAATACATTTAGCAAATAATTTTTGTGTATTATGCGCTAAGGCCAAATCAGTTAGAAGTGTTGATGGTCAAAACCCCGCGTTTGTTAAATCAAGACAGGTAACCAACCCTATATGGAAAATTTCATTTTGCCCATAGAACGACGTACGTTACCCATTAACCCAGCAATTAAGCTGGTATAAGCCAAAACATAGGCAAATGCCATACACTTAATACACAAAAGTATTTGACAAAGCCTCAAGGGGTAGGCAAAATCCGCACCCTTGAATTTTGACTAGAATTTTTTGGGAGTTTCCAACTTGGCTAACATTAAGTCTGCTAAGAAACGTGCACTACAATCTGAGAAACGTCGCCAGCATAACGCTAGCCGTCGCTCGATGACACGTACATCTTTAAAGAAAGTACTTGCTGCAATCGCTTCTGGCGATAAAGCTACTGCTCAAGCTGCATACACTGCAGTAACACCTTTGATTGACCGTATGGCAACTAAAGGTTTGATCCATAAAAATAAAGCTGCTCGTCATAAGAGCCGTTTGTCTGCACAGATTAAAGCGCTAGCTTAATATCAGTACAGAAGCTTAAAATAATAAAAAGCGCTTAGGCGCTTTTTTTGTGTCTGGAATTTATTCCCCTGACCGCTTGGGTGGTTTGCGTGTCTGGAATTTATGCCCCTGACCGCTTGGGTGGTTTGCGTGTCTGGAATTTATGCCCCTG
>JBKEFM010000009.1:0-42967 GCA_046709505.1 Paraglaciecola sp.
AGCTGTATAAATGTTTTACTGAGTATTTTGAGTTATAACCGTGGTCATTCACATCTTAGACTAGCGTCAAAGGTGGCAGCAACCACAGGTTGAAATGCACATCAGTGCAAAAACATGTTCCGTTATTCGCAACAGGCAGGTTTAGAAATTAGGTAAACTATTGCTGGTTCTATGCTCGTAGACCAAAGCCGTTTCGACGTGATTAACTTCACCTCGAGCGGTAATGGCATTAAAGACAAAATCCCGTAAATGGCTGGAATCAGCCACGGTGACATGGACCAAAAAATCTATATCACCGCCCATATGAAATACGCTCAATACTTCGGGTAAAGGCAATAAATCCTTTACAAAACCATCTACCGTAGCGCGGTTGTGATCTGACAAGCGCACGGAGATCACCGCTTGTATATGGCCGCCCAGGGCATTGAGGTCCACATCTAATAATGCTCCGCGAATGATGTCATCGGCTTGTAGCCTTTTTATCCGCTCTAAACAGGACGATGGGGCAAGGCCTACGGTTTGTGCGATATCCTTGTTAGTGAGGCGTGCATCCTGGTACAGCAGTGCCAGGATATCCAAGTCAGTGCTGTCTAGCAGACGATTGTTTTTTTTCACCAGGGGATCCCTTATCAATACTTAATCATGGGGGCAATAAACCCCCAGTTTTGCACTACGTTTAGCCCCGGTTACACTGGGTAAATTTGTGCTAACGTTATGCTTGAATGCCCAAGCAAACCAGGCAAATGCCATGGCTTCAACCTCATCAGGGGGGATCCCCAGGGATTCAGTGGTATCGAGCTCGCACTGCTGTAGATCAGTTTTCAGGCACGTCATTAGAAATTCGTTTTGTGCGCCTCCACCACAGACGTAGACCTGTTGCACATCCCCAAAATTCATTATTTGTTGGGCGATAGTGTGTGAGGTTAACGCTACGAGTGTGGCTTGGACGACTTTTGGCTCCAGCTGATGGGGGCATTGGGCTATGTGCTGCTCCAACCACTGTAGATGAAAAAGCTCACGGCCGGTACTTTTAGGGGGGGGGTGGGTGAAATAAGGATGGGAGCACAGACTGCGCAGCAAAATCAGATCCGGTTTGCATTGTGCCGCCCACTGCCCCTTGTCGTCATAACTCTGGCCGGTGTGCAGCTTGCACCAGGCATCCATCAAAGTATTACCAGGACCAGTATCCCAGCCAACCACCGCACCTTTGCCCGCTGGCAGATAGGTTATATTGGCAATGCCACCAATATTAACCACCACTCGTGATTGTTCACTGTGGGCAAACACTGCCTGATGAAAAGCGGGCACTAAAGGCGCGCCCTGTCCCCCTAAAGCGATATCTTTGCGGCGAAAATCAGCAATGACGTCTATGCCAGTTTGGATAGCCAGGGTGTGGGGATCGCCAATTTGCAAACTGAATCCCAGCTTGTTGTCAGGCATATGGCGTATGGTCTGACCATGGGAGCCAATGGCAACGATTTTCTCTGGGGTAATAGCGTTAGTTTTGAGTAAAGAATGAACCGCACTGGCAAAGGCTTCAGCCACAGCCCTGTCTGCGTGGCCCAGGCGCACTATTTCGTTATCGCCAGGAAAGCAGAGTCGATGCAGCTCAGTTATCAGTTCCTGAGGATAAGAATAGGTCTGGCAATCGATTAAGCGTGGCACAAAAGAGGAAAAATCAACTAAGGCTGCGTCTATCCCGTCAATACTGGTACCAGACATCAAACCGATATATAGCTGTGACATGCTTGTCCTTGTCAGTTATACCCGTTTCCCTTGAAGCAGCAGCGTTGTTGGCTACCCTTACCCCAATCACTTAGTCAATCTAAGCTCATGGGGTTGAGTTTCTTTACCGCCGGGCTGTCGCTCTAATGGCTTTGGGTAGAGGTTGGTTCAATCAAAAGAAAATTCACCACTGAGGTCACAGAAAAAGAGAATTATTCCCTGTGTGTTCTCTGAGGTTTATATCTGTCTCCCCCTGAGACTGCAATTTCAACGGCTTTGGGTATATATTAAATGGTTAATTCATGGTCAACATAATACGTTTACTGTTGTTGAGCCGTTCAAGTTGGGCTTTGGCAATAACCGCAAAGGCGACGCGTTGCTTCTTGTCTATTGGTAGTGCTTTAGGTAAGGAAACTGTGCGGGGATTGCGATGCACACCATCAACCAGAAATTCATAATGTAAATGAGGGCCGGACGCCAGGCCGGTGGAACCCACTGTGCCTATGATATCTCCTTGCTTGACGGATTGACCCGTTTTGACCTTACGTTTGGTGAAATGCAAATACTTGGTAACGTATTTTTCACCGTGCTGGATAAATACATGGTTGCCGTTAAATTTATCATAAGTCGAACGGATTACCTTGCCATCACCAGCGGCCATAACAGGGGTGCCGCGATTGGCTGCATAATCAACCCCGCGATGAGCCTTCCATCTTTTTTGTACAGGATGAAAACGGCTTTTTTTAAAGCTTGAACTGATATATTTGAAACTGACAGGTGCCCGTAAAAAACTCTTACGCATACTGCGTCCTTCAGGGGTGTAGAAGTTACCATCAGTGTAACGAATAGCGGTGAAGGTATTACCGGTATTGGTAAATTGGGCCGACACTATATTGCCGTATTCGACAAACTCACCGTCTATATATTTTTCTTCAAAGACAACATTGAAGTTATCGCCCTGGCGTAATTCCAGAGCGAAGTCGATATCCCAGCCAAAAATAGCCGCCAGGCTCATGATCTGGTTCTCTGACAAATGGGCTTTGACCCCGGCATTCCAAAAGCTGCTTTTAATAGTGCCCTGGGCGTAGTTCAGGCGTATATCGGCTTCTTTGTGATCCACTGCACTTAGTAATTCACCATTAGCCTGCTTTTTGATCACCATGGTATCTGTAGGATTGAGTCCATAGGCCAACCCAACAAATGCTCCGTCTTCGTCAATTTGCACCGAGACCATTTCACCGGGTTTAATCATCAGTAATTTTTTGGCCAGCACACCTGCCTGGCTAACATCATAGGTATCTCTTGGTGTTAATCCTGCGCGCTTAAAAATTTTGGCCAGAGTATCGCCGCTGCGTACCTGAAATATTTTCCAGTCCGGACCGTCTGCCAGCGAGGCATCATTGAGGGGGGCGATTTGACTGATGTTGATAGGCAACTCGTAACGCTTACCTATTTCCAGCAAGGCGGCGTCAGAATTTCGGCTTGCGCTGGCGCGATCAGAAGGAAAAAGTGCCAGCACAACCACTAGCAGAGCAATGGATGACACTAACCATTTATGGGGTCGGGGTAATTTTTTAAAGGTGTTTTTGACCACGGTAATTTGCAACTCATACAACTACGATATCTACACAATATAATGATTAAGGCTTATTTTCTAGGGTAAGAGCGTTTTTTGTACAGTTTTAACGGATTTAGTTTTATACCTGATTATGATTAATGCGCTGTGGCACTTTTAATAGAGGCCGCTGCGGCGTAAAATGCATCAGCAAAATCATTTAAAATTTAATTTCACAAAGGGTCCCAAATGACAGATTGGCAACATGCATTGACTGAGATACAGCGCGGTGCACAAGAAATATTGTTAGAAGAAGAGCTCATTGCCAAGTTAAAAGAGGGAAAGCCTTTAAAAATTAAAGCTGGCTTTGATCCTACGGCGCCAGATTTACATCTTGGTCACACTGTCTTAATCAATAAATTGCGAACCTTTCAACAGCTTGGTCACGAAGTTATTTTTTTAATTGGGGATTTCACCGGCATGATAGGCGACCCCACTGGTAAAAATATCACCAGGAAACCGCTGAGCAGAGAAGACGTGTTGGCCAATGCCGAAACTTACAAAGAGCAGGTGTTTAAAATTCTTGATCCGGCTAAGACCACTATACGATTTAACTCCCAGTGGATGGAGAAATTAGGTTCGGTGGGTATGATCAAACTGGCTGCCAGTCAGACAGTCGCGCGCATGTTAGAGCGTGATGATTTTAAAAAGCGCTACGGGAGTGGCCAGCCCATCGCCATTCATGAATTTTTGTACCCCTTGGTGCAAGGTTGGGATTCAGTGGCCCTTGAGGCCGATATTGAATTGGGTGGCACAGATCAGCGTTTTAACCTGCTTATGGGCCGAGAATTGCAAAAGGGTCAAGGGCAACGACCGCAAACGGTGTTGATGATGCCGTTACTGGAAGGCCTGGATGGTGTGCAAAAGATGTCCAAATCCCTGGATAACTATATTGGCATTACCGATGCGCCTAATGATATGTTTGGCAAAATCATGTCTATTTCTGATGAATTAATGTGGCGTTATTATGAGTTGTTAAGTTTTCGGCCAGTAGCCGATATTGCCCAATTCAAGCAGCAAATCATTGACGGGGCCAATCCTCGTGATATCAAGATCATCTTGGCTAAAGAAATCATCGCGCGCTTTCACAGCGCTGAAGAAGCCGAGGCAGCCCATCACGACTTTACCCAACGCTTTCAGAAAAATGCTATTCCTGATGACATGCCAGAGATTAGCCTTGATTTGCCCGCTGAGGGTTTGGCCATCGCTAATCTTCTTAAAGTGGCGTGTTTGGTTAGCTCCACATCAGATGCCATGCGCATGATCAAGCAAGGGGCGGTTAAAATTGATGGTGAAAAAGTGGCAGACAGCAAATTGATTTTAAGCGCTGCAGGCAGTGCGGTATACCAAGTTGGTAAACGTAAATTTGCCCGTATTACCCTTAGTTAATTTCTTTCTTAGTTGTATATCAATAGATGCCTCGAGGGCTGAGCCTCCTCGAGGAACTCCTAAAAAAGGCCTTTAGTGCTTTTTCCGTTGTAAATTAAAGTTGCTCAGATAAACGTCCAGGGCTTTAACAGAAATCCTTATTTCTCGCACAGATTCCAATAGCGAATAAAGTAACAACACCAAGCTTGCGGCAAAAATTGCACCGCCTATAGCCTGATACTGGGCGTAAATAGCCAACATAGACAACACACACAGAAAAAAGCTCATCACTCCCGCTTCCTGCATGCGTTTTATCAACTGGATACGTTCTCGTAAATTATTGATTTGCGCTTGGGTATTTTCTGGATCGTGACTAAGATCCAGATTTCGAATAGTAGAAGCCAGCGTTAAAAAACGATTGGTATAGGCTAACAGCAACAGGGAAATCGCAGGAAATAGCATGGCTGGGGTGGTCAGAGTGATAATCATAATATAACGGCCTATAGGGTTTGGGCAAACGTTGAGTTGGCATGTTGTACTCATGGCGAGTGCGGATAATGATAAGTTTCAATCAGTTTGCTGGCTTGCCAGTGTACCCATTTACCTCGTAGTTGGTGTGAATTAATTTACACAAACTACTCAGGCCACCGAGTAATCGGGGCGTAAACCTATGTAATACATCCGGATTTACCACAGCCAAGGGGGCCGTAATTACCCCACGTTTTGCTTGCCAGAACGTTCTAGCATCTTGTAGACTGATGTTTATCGCTGCAATGATTTTTTGTGGATGCCTGCGGGCGATCTGTTCAATATTAACTTGTGGATAGGGAATGCCAGAGTCGGCAAAAATATTGGTTGCTCCGCACAATGTCAAAAGATGGCTGGCCCAGGCTTCTTTGCCTACGGTCATCATAGGCGCTGGCCATAGATAGTAAAAGACGGACACTTTTGGCTGGCTCGCATACTTTGCCTTTAATCTATTAAGGGATGTGATGAAAGCGTCACTGAGTTTTTTACCCGCGCCAGCTTTACCTATGCGTTCCCCCAACGCTTGCATATCTTGTGCGATATCTATGGGATGCTGGGGGTTGGAAAGATAGAGTGAAAACCCCAGGGAGGCCAGCTTGGCTAGATCCTGGGGTTTATTGCCACCTTGCCAGGCGACAATTAAATCTGGTTTGAGGCGAATGATTTTCTCAAAATTAACGCCAATATGGTTGGCTACCGAAGGTAATTTTGCCGCTTTTTGTGGGTAATTACTGTAATCACTTACCGCCACTAATCGATTTCCGGCCCCGAGGGCATAAATCAATTCGGTGGTATGGGGGGCTAAACTGATGATCCTTTGTTGTGCCGCCAGTGGTAGACTTAACAGAATCAAAAACCCAATCAATGAAAGCATGCGACTCATATAGGCTTCCAGCTATATAGAACACTTCCCATTAACAGGCAGATAGCCAGTATGGCTATCTTGGTCAGCTGCACGGCATAGATAGTGCTTTGTATATCTTCAAAGCGCTCTTGACGCTGACCGGTGCACTTGCAGAAACGATTTTTTTGGCCATTGTAGTAAGCTGGCCCGCTAAACTCTATACCGAGGGCGCCGCCTTGAATGGTCAATAACCACACATGGCTACACATGTTTTTACTGCCATTATGCCAGGCGGCAAGTCCGCCGCTAATATTTTGTGCCAGTATAAATATCAGCCTATACAGGCGCACCGGTATGAACTGCATGATACGTATTATCTTGGCTGCAGCATAACCAAATAATCTGAAGCGGTGGATTTTAGTGTTCCAGCAATGGGAAAATTCGTAAATCGATCGATAACACAAGGCACCAACCCCGCCAAAGATAAAATAATAAAAGATGACACTAAAATACTGTTTGGCAAACCGCAGCAGTAAACTTTCAATAGTGGCCTTGGCGATGCCAATGGGGGGCAGTCGCTCAGTTTCCCGTAGAACCATGTGTTCCAGGGCTTCTCTGGATAGCACCTTTTTCTGTTGGCTCAATGCTTTAGCCACTTTCTGACTGCATTTGACCAGTGTTTGATATTGTAATGCCACCAATAGTAACAAGACATCAAAAAATAGCGGGAATGGTACCATGCTGGTAAAAATTATTAATATGATGGCCAAGGGTAAGAGCAGCATAAAGATGGTCAGGCTGCCGGAGATTTTCTGTTGCAGTTCACTGCGCTCAATGCACGGGTGGACCT
The DNA here is from genome assembly GCA_046709505.1 of Paraglaciecola sp. GTDB lineage: Bacteria > Pseudomonadota > Gammaproteobacteria > Enterobacterales > Alteromonadaceae > Paraglaciecola. The sequence continues at coordinate 6,931 of JBKEFM010000009.1, forward strand.
TAACGGCCATACGTCTAACCAGCAGTCGGGCAAAACGTAACGGATGAAATGTCTCAGGCCAGGCCCACAGCGTCTCAACCAGCATGACGATCCTCAGCAACCCTATAGGCTGCAACATAGGGACAGTGAAAATGCTGAGTGAAAAACTGGGCAAGCTTGCGTAAACCTTATCGTTGAGCTGAGGTGAGCTGTGCGATCATTGCCATGACCAGCATCGCGGAATGCTTGGCGGCCTGGTGTAAATATTCCTGAAATGAAAGGGTTGATGCTTTGCCTGCAATGTCGGATAAAGAGCGGATCACTAAAAACGGCACCTGTAGTAAATGACAGGTTTGACCTATGGCTACCCCTTCCATTTCCGCTGCAGCGATAGTGGGAAAATCACTCAGTAATTTAGCCGCTGCTTCATCACTACCGATGAAAGCGTCTCCCGTACACACCAAGCCACGCTTGGTTTTGACTTCACCCAATGAATTGGCCGCCAGCTCTGCGGCCGCAATTAACTGACTATCACAAACAAAGGTTTCCGGCATGCCAGCACATTGGCCTAAAGCGTAACCGAAATGGGTAAGATCGGCGTCGTGGTGTACCACGGCGTTAGCGATGACCAGATCGCCAATCTCCAACTCCTTGTCGAAGCCCCCTGCGGAACCGGTATTAACCATAAAGTCCGGTTTAAATTGCTCAATAATGATAGTGGTGGCCACTGCCGCTGCTACTTTACCTATGCCACACTTAACGAGTACCACCTGGGCTCCTTTAAGTTCACCGCAGTGTATTGTCAGATGAGCATGTTTAATGGTGGTGGGGTTATCAAGAGATTGTTGGAGAAGGCTTATTTCTTCATCCATGGCGCCTAATATGGCTATTTTCATCAACTTTTATCCTAATTTCATATAAAATGGAGTTTATTACGTCTGGGCCGAATATGAAACTGGAACAAGGGATCACGTGGTGGTAAATAATTGCCTGCTGGAATCGTTGCCAGGCTGTGTTGCTTAACAAGTATTTGAAAATGCTAATTTTAAAAGCAGCATCTGATTCAAAAAATATAAAAATATAAAAATATTTAATATTTTTTGGCGACTTTATTGACAAGTGGTGCCAGTCTAGAGATATCAATAATTGTTAATTAACATCCACACTTGTATAGTTCTGTAGCGTGAATGTAAGTAAGTAATACGACCAAAGTCCCATTCCGGTTTATCTGCTTACAGGTAGAGTATTAGGTATTCTTATTTATATATTCAGTTTTTTTCGGAGGCATCATGTCGCAAAATACCTATCCTGTACCAGAGCACGCCAAACAGGGCTCTCATCTTACGCCAGAGGAATATCAGCGTTTATATTCTCAATCAGTGGAGCAACCCGATGTATTTTGGGCAGAACAAGCCAAATCTCTTGACTGGTTTACATTCCCAAAAAAAATTAAAAACACCTCATTTGATAGCCATAACCTGAGCATAAAATGGTTTGAAGATGGGGAATTAAATGTATCCTACAACTGTATAGATCGCCATTTGGCAAAACGTGGCAATGTGACTGCGTTTATTTGGGAAGGTGATGATCCTCATTCACACGACATCATCACCTACCAACGTTTACATGACGAAGTCGCGAAGATTGCTAACGGTTTACGTAAACTCGGTGTAGCCAAAGGTGATCGCGTGGCCATTTATATGCCTATGGTGCCCCAGGCCGCCTATGCGATGTTGGCTTGTGCCAGAATAGGTGCCATCCATACTGTTATTTTCGCCGGTTTTTCCCCTAACGCCATTGCAGATAGAGTGAACAACTGCCAGGCTAAGGTGCTTATTACTGCTGACGAAGGACTACGCGCGGGTAAACATATCCCATTAAAAGTCAATGTGGATACAGCACTTGCCCAGCACGATTGTCCGACTATGGAAAAAGTTGTGGTGTTTCGTCACACTGGCGCTGACATCAGCTGGGGTCAAAACGATCTGTGGTGGCATGAATTGACCGCGGATTGCAGCACAGATTGTGTCCCTGAAGTGATGAACGCCGAAGACCCATTATTTATTTTGTATACATCAGGTTCTACCGGTCAGCCTAAAGGTGTGGTGCATACGACAGGTGGTTATTTGCTGTACGCCGCTATGACTCACAAATATGTTTTTGATTATCAACCAGGTGACGTATTCTGGTGTGCCGCTGATGTAGGCTGGGTTACAGGTCACAGTTACATTGTCTATGGTCCCTTGGCCAATGGCGCTACAAGCGTCATGTTTGAAGGCGTACCGACTTATCCTGATGTACGTCGAATTGGTCAAATTATTGATAAACACAAGGTTAATATTCTGTACACTGCACCGACTGCGATACGTGCTTTGATGGCCCATGGAGATTTTCCTGCTAAGGGAATGAGTGGTGAATCTTTGCGTTTACTCGGTTCGGTCGGTGAGCCTATCAACCCAGAGGCTTGGGAGTGGTATTATAATACCGTTGGCAAAGGACGCTGTCCCATCGTCGACACCTGGTGGCAAACCGAGACTGGGGGCATTATGATTTCCCCTTTGCCCAGTGTGACATCGCTGAAACCAGGATCGGCTTCCCATCCATTATTCGGGGTGCAACCGGCATTGGTAGACGGTGAAGGTAAAGAGCTCGAAGGGGCAGTTGAAGGGAACTTGATCATTAAAGATAGCTGGCCGGGACAAGCCCGTACGGTATACGGGGATCATGACCGTTTTGTACAAACCTATTTTAGTACGTATCCGGGTTACTATTTCACCGGTGATGGTGCAAAGCGTGATGAAGATGACTACTTTTGGATCACGGGCCGGGTTGATGATGTGTTAAATGTTTCAGGTCACAGATTGGGCACAGCCGAAATAGAAAGTGCGCTGGTGTCTCACTATGCCGTGGCAGAGGCCGCAGTGGTGGGTTACCCTCACGATATTAAAGGCCAGGGGATCTATGTTTATATTATGCCTGTGCAAGGGGTTGAAGTGAACGACGCACTGACTAAAGACGTATCCAATTGGGTGCGTAAGGAGCTCAGTCCCATTGCGACACCTGACTTGATTCAGTGGTCTGTCGGTCTACCCAAAACCCGCTCAGGTAAAATTATGCGCCGTATTTTGCGTAAAATTGCGGCTAATGAATATGAGCAATTAGGTGACACATCGACTCTGGCTGATCCCAGTGTAGTGGATAGCCTAATCGATAAACGACTTAATAGGTAAGTAAACCAATGACTTCTAAAGGCCGATTATGATCACACTGCTGATTGCTGATGATCATCCCCTATACCGGGATGCGTTACGTCATGCATTATCTATGTGTTTCAAAGAGTTGGTACTGATAGAAGCCGAAGATCTAGCTCAAACGGTGGTGTTGTTACACCAGTATCCCGAAATAGATTTACTGTTACTCGACTTGCACATGCCGGGTAGCGGTGATCTATTTGGTCTGATCCATATACGCAAGTTGTTTCCTGAATTACCCGTGGCCGTCGTGTCTGGCCTGGAAGATCGCTATATCATTTCCAAGGTAATCAATCTTGGTGCCTTGGGGTTTGTGCCAAAAACCACAGGGGCAGGGCAAATTGGCGAGGCAGTAAACAGTATGCTGGAGGGGGATGTATGGTTGCCGGAATCTTATGCTTCTGATGAAGTCGAGTTAGACAGTGAATTTGCTAAGCTGGCGGACAAGATCGCCAGCTTAACACCCGCTCAATACAAGGTGTTATGTTATATGCGCGACGGCCTGTTAAATAAACAGATTGCATATAACCTGGATATCGCTACCGCCACGGTCAAAGCTCATGTGACCGCTATTTTTAAAAAACTCAGTATTAACAATCGTACTCAGGCTGTACTTATTGCTTCGCAACTTCAGCTTGCGCCGCCTGCAGCAGCGCCCTTAACTTAGCAGGTTTAACCGGTTTAGCTAAATAAGCGCAGGCCGCTTGTTGGCATCGTTCTGTCAGTCCTGGCTCGTAATTGGCCGTGATCAGAATGGCTGGCACCGATACACCGATTTGGCGACGTATTTGTGCTATTAACTTCAGACCGTTCAGACTATCGTTAAGATGGTAATCCATCAGAATCACTTGCGGCGTAAAATGTCCCAGTTGTTCAAAAACTTGTTGCGCGTTTTGAGCACTCAGGCTATGTATTTTCCATTTGGTTAATAACGTTTGCAGTGCCTCAAGATTCTGCTGTTGATCATCCACACATAATACCCTTAGCTTTTTGAATCCTACTTTACTGATTTTGTGTTGCGCAGTGGCTTGAGCTGGCTGGCAACGAGGTAAGGTGATCGCAAAGCAGCTGCCACTCCTGATACGTGAGTGGACCTGCAAGTTTGCTTGTAATTTCTCTGACAGACGGCGCACGACTCCCAGCCCTAATCCCACGCCTTGTTGTTGCTGCCCGGAAATCCGGTAAAAATCGCCAAACACTTTGTCCAACTGGTTTGTGGGGATACCAGGACCCGTGTCCCAAACTTGCAGTAATACCTTGTCCTGACGTTTGCGCACCGCCAGCAATACCGTACCTGAGGCGGTGTATTTTACAGCATTGGATAAGAAATTCTGAATGATACGATACAAGTAAGTACGATCGGTAGTCACCCATATGTCGGCAAGTCTGGCTTTTAAATGCAGCCCTTTTTGTGCAGCAAGGAGCTCAAATTCAGCCACCAATGGCTGGAGCAGGGTTTGTAGGTTAATCGGTGTGAGTTCGGGTTGTAGTTCACCCTGGTCCAGACGAGCGATATCCAGTAATGTGGCGATCAGGGCTTCGCTGGCATTAATGCTATCAGACAACTTGTTGACCATATTAGTCGCATCATTACTCAGGGGAACTTCTTGTAATGCAGACAGATACAATTGTGCTGCATTTAAGGGCTGTAAGATGTCGTGACTGGCCAATGCTAAAAATCGTGTTTTGCTGGCATTGGCCTCTTCTGCGATTTTTCGTGCACTGACCAAAGCTTGTTCGGCTTGTGCGCGGCGCTGGTTTTCAAGGTGTAACTCGGTGTTGATAGTTTGTACTTCTTCCGAACGTTTTTGAATACGGTTTTCCAGGTCGATATTGGCTTCTTTTAAGGCATGCTGGATTTCCATATGCTCTGTAACATCGTTGAAACTGGTCACAAAGCCACCACCGGGCAGGGGCGTGCCAATCATTTCCAGGGTACGGCCATCGCTACGCTGGCGTAAAAAACGATGACTGGTGCCATGACGCATATGTTCGAGACGTTTTTGCACTAAACTTTCCACATTGCCCACGCCACATTCACCCCGCTGTGCATTGTAACGCACCAGGTCTTCTACCGCTCGGCCAACGCGAACCATGTGTTTTGGATATTTAAACAGCTGTAAGTAACTTTTGTTCCATGCCACTAAATTCAGGTTCCTGTCGATGACGCTGATCCCCTGCTCCAGACTTTCAAGGGAGGTAAACAGTGCACTCATATTAAATTGGATGGCCTGGGTGGTATCTTCGAAAAAATTAACCACTTCTTCAAAATTAAGTTTCTTACCGCTAATGGCGCTTTCTACTAATGCTTTGGCAGACGGTGCGCCGATTACTCCGCCAAGGGCGCGTTCAGTAAATAATACAAAATCTTCTTTTGGCGATGTTTCCGGACTTAACTCACTACCTTTACGTTGCTGGTAATCAGTAATAAGCTGTTGGCAGCGTTTCTCACCTAAAAAAGTGGTTAATAAGGTAATAAGATCTTCAACCGAGGTATTAATCGATTGCCCACTATAGTGACGGGCTTTGCTGTCAGTTGAGGTAACAAAAGCTTCGGCCTGAATACGGTCAATTAGGCGAACCTCGGCAACAAATGAAAAAACCACATAGGCTAAAGTATTGGCAAGCAGGCTATAAATGGCACCGGTGCTAATGGTGTCATTGTGCAAAACTCCTTGGGTTGTGTCACTTATCAGCGGCAGCATAAGCCACAAAATCCAGGTGCCTATACCGGCCATCAACCCGGCATACACACCCTGGGCATGACCACGTTTCCAATAAAGTCCACCGATAATCGCTGGCAATAACTGAATGACCAGGGAAAATGCGATCCAGCCAATGGAGGCCAGTGAGCGGCTGCCCGTCATCTGCCGATAATAAAAATAAGCCAGCGCTAAAAGGGCGGCGATGACTAGGCGCCTGATAAATAAAATGAGACGTGTATAGTTCGGAGGGGTGCTTTGTGAGCGATGCTCTGACAACAGCTTAGGTAGAATGACATCGTTGGTCAGCATAGTGCTAAGGGTGAGCGTCGCCACAATGATCATGGCGGTGGCAGCAGACAAGCCACCAATAAATACCAGCATTTTAATGGCTAATATGTCACTGGCAATAGCAATTCCGAGCACGTAAGTATCAGGCTCGCGAGCGGTGCCTTGAAACATCGCATCACCTGCGGCAGCGATAACAGGGATCAATACGGCGATGAGCAGCAGATATAGGGGGAACAACCAGCGCGCAGTCTTGAGATGGCTGAGTTTTAAGTTATCAACAATAGCCACGTGAAATTGCCGTGGCAGGCAGATAACCGCTGCTGCTGCCATTAAAGTCTGGGCAAAAAAGGAGAAGGACAAAATATTATCAAACGCTTTTGCTGTGCCAAATTCAGCCAATAAAGGTGTAGATTCATCGCCATAAGCCAGGTAGCCAATAATGGCAACCACTATGAGTGCAAAAAGTTTAATCAATGACTCAAAAGAAATCGCAACCATTAACCCGCGGCGATATTCAGTAACATCGGTATGTTTAGTACCGAAATACATAGAAAATAAACCAATAAAAACAGTGGCTAATAATATGACTAATTCTGAATTACTTTGCCCAGAAACCATTAAAAAAGCCGCCCCTACAGCTTTTAACTGCAGTGCGATATAAGGGATAGTCGCTAATAATGCAATCAGGGTGACCAATAATGCGATGGTTTGACTTTTGCCATAGCGCGATGAAATGAAATCGGCGATAGTGGTGATATTTTGGCGTTTACTTACGCGAATAAGTTTAAGCAAGAAACGATAGCCAAATAGGTAAACTAAAATAGGGCCAAGAAAGATTGGTAAATAATCCCATGTCTCTCGCGAAGCCTCACCTACCGCACCAAAAAAAGTCCAGGCAGTGCAATATATGGCTAATGCCAGGGAATAAATGACTGGGTGTGAGCTGATAGCCTTAGCCCATTTGGTGTTGCTATCCCCCCATTTAGCTAACCAAAATAATCCAGTTAAATAGATAATAGACAGTGCTACCCAACCTATTGCCATAACCTTCCTTAACGGTAAATTTACAGATATCTATAACAATCAGCTAATATTAACACAGCTAAATTCACTGCACGGAGCACGTAAGACCATTGTCTCATTCCGAAAACGTATAGCCAAGTGACTTCAAGATGCCGGTTTAGAGCTTAGGCATCAATTCAGGGCAAGGCACAACACACAGGAAATGGTATTCCCTTTTCAAATGTTGTAACGCAGCACTGATTTTCTGCCTAATCTCCCTTCGGGCGGGTTTCAAATCCCCCACTTGAGGCATAGCTGCCGCTCTTTTCACTTCTACAGGTCTGTTGCTAGTCATTTAAACGTCTGTGTCGCATGATTTACTTAAATGTAATTTAATGTCAAATATCACTGATAAAAAGGAATTATTTTACGCTCGTCTGACAGCGGGGGTAGCCATTGTTATTGCAAGATACTTTGGGGTGAATCAGCCGAGATTTGTGGCTCAGGTGGTAGCATTTGCCTTCGGCTTAGCAGTCTCGTCGTTCTTCGCTGTTATTATACGGGGTATCTTCATGAAGAGAATGAATGATAAAGGCGCAATTTCAGCCATGCTGGCTGGTATTGTTTTTACCACCAGTTATATCATTTATTGTAAATTTATTAATTCTGGCGCTAATATAGCCGACAACTGGTGGTTTGGTGTATCCCCAGAAAAGATTGGTGCTATAGGTATGCTGGTGAATTTTGCCGTAGCCGTACTGGTCTTTAAAATGACTAAGGAAGACCCAGCCCATATTTAGAGGTTGGTTGAAAGCATACGTTATCCTAAAGGAGCGGGTGAAGCGACAGCACATTAAGCGCTGACGTAATTACCAAAACGCTCGCACTTTGCGGGCATTTTTTTGCTTATGGTGCTGTAATATCAAAAGTTTTATATATACCCAAGTGACCTCTGCATTTTGAGGTCCCTTGGGTATTACCCTAAACTAAGTCTCATGGGTTAAACTATCTGAGGCTAAAATAGCCTTAGCTAAATTTTATTTTTTGCGTTTGCTATGAACAAAAGAGAGAGTTTGTGAACCATATTCCCCAACAGACATTAGCGTTCTTACACTCCTCAGCTCCTTTTGATTTACTTGATACAAAAGCTATAAACAGGCTTGCTGCTTCGCTGACGGTTGCTTATATCAGCCAGCAAGACGCCAGGACGATCCTCACACAGCAACAAGGTGCGTTATTTTTGATCAGCAGTGGGCAATTTTCGGTGAAAGACTCCCCTGAGCCAGAGCGGCATTTAAGTGAGGGCGATTATTTTGGTTGTGAAAATGTGCTACACAAACGTGATCACAGTATCAGCTTAAAAGTGGACAGTCCTGGGCTGGTTTATTGTATTCCGGCAGAATCGTTTGCTTGGTGTTTGCAAGTACAGCCTAGTATTGGTAGTTTTTTTCTTAACTATAGTGCTGAGCAGATCCATAGCGAACAAATTAATGATTCTAAATCCATGTGGTTATACAAACCCATCCATGAAGTGATATCTAGTGGTGTAATAAGTGAAGATATCCACACCAGTATTATTGCCAGCGTCCAGAAGATGGCCGATCACAGCGTATCTTCTTTGGTGATAACCGATAATCAACTTTTGGTAGGGATCATAACCGATCGGGATATACGTAATAGAGTGGTGGCGAAACGGGCTGATGTTGAACAACCTATCAGTCATATTATGACCGTTAATCCGGTGAGAATAACCCACCAACTGACTCTGTTTGATGCACTGTGTATGATGACAGAACACAACATACATCATTTGCCGGTGATAGATAAAGATAGCGAATTACCCCTTGGAATATTGACTGCCACTGATATGATCCGCCATCAACGCAGCAATGTATTGCTATTGATCAATGAGTTATCTAAAGCGACATCCCTGTACGAATTATCACGGCTGTCATGGCAGTTACCCCATTATTTTGCCAAACACGCTAAACGTTTAGGGGATTTTGATATTGCAGGGAAGGTATTATCTCAAGCCACAGATATTATGACCCGTAAATTGATCACCTTTTTTGAGCGACAACATGGTGATGCGCCAGTGGATTATTGCTGGTTAGTTTATGGATCTCAGGCAAGAGAAGACCAAAACATGGGGTCGGATCAGGACAATGGCATGTTGCTCGCTCGTGAACTGAATGAACAAGAGTCCAAATACTTTGCCCAGATGGCTGAATATGTGTGCAGTGGTTTGGACAAATGCGGTATCAAGCTATGTACAGGTAATATAATGGCCAGCAATCCATTATTGCGTTTGTCAGTAGACCAGACCCTTAAAGCGGCCCAAAGTTGGGTGGATGAGCCCAGCCCCCAAGCCATTTTAAACTGTAATATATTTCTTGATGTGCGGGCAGTCTCGGGCAACAGTCAATTATTGACCCAACTGCATCAGAGGCGAGTAGAGTTATTTAAGCAATCGCGCTTTCTTGCGGCCTTAACCAGACATGCATGTGATGGCAATGTCCCCTTGTCCCTCTTTCAAAAATTTACCTACAAGAAGGGCTTAGCCAAAAAAGATTGTATTGATCTAAAAAACAGCGGGGTCGCCATTATCAATAATTTGGTCCGGATTTATTCTCTGGCCAGAGGCTTGGCCATGCCGTCTATTCCACAACGGTTGGAAAGCTTATTAATTGATCCGCAGTTATCGAGTAAAGATATCAAAAACTTGCGGGATATTTGGATGTTGCTCAATAGGCTACGCTGGCGACATCAAACACAAAACAATGTGACTGATAACTATCTGTCTATGGGGGATTTATCGTCCATTGAAAAGTATCAGCTAAAAGAAGCCTTTCGGGTGATCCGTCGTACCCAACAAGCTGCCTTGTTGAAGTTTGCCGGAGGGTTAGGCTAAATGGGGAGCGCACTGAGGATTTTTTGGCAAAAAATTCATCACTGGTTATGGCCACATAGCGCTATTGCAGATGATTGGTTGGCAATGAAATTAGATGATATTCCTTTCTTATGTATCGATTTGGAACTCACTTCACTGGATTTAGCCCAGGCCAAAATTTTATCTATTGGCTGGATAGAAGGAAAAAGTAATCAAATTAAGCTGGATAGTTGTTTTTATCAAGTGGTGTCTACTAAGGCACCCCTGCATCAAAGCCCGGTGATCCATGGGTTAATCGGTGATGATATCGCTCGGGGCGAGCCGGTGCGTCAGGTATTAGAAAAGCTAAAAAGCTATGGGCAAAGTCATATCTGGGTATTTCACTGCACCGGTCTTGATATGACAATATTACACAGAGTTTATGGTGAGTTGGGTATAGTGTTGCCCACTATAGTGACCCTGGATACTTTAAGATTCGGCTTGTATCAGTTAACCAGACATTTGCGTCCGCCACCTCCTAACGCCGTGGTATTACCTGTGTGCCGTGCCCGCTATAATCTGCCGGCTGTGGCTGCCCACAACGCCCTGGATGATGCCATGGCTACTATGGAGTTGCTTTTTGCGCAAATCCAGGCCTTTGCCCCTGGTAGCGAAGAAACCCTGACTAGTCTGCTTACAGCCGATGCTGTGCGGGTATATCGGGCAGCACAAAATTGATTGGATAGCACAATCATCCAGGGTAAATAGTCCACAGATAATCCTATCGCCAACCTTAGTTCGACTAATAATTGAATAACAGAGCAATCAGGTAAATTAAAAAAATATCGCACATTTGGTGATAAAGCATTGTTGTATATAAGGTATTAATATTTACCCATACAACAGGCTTGTCATTGTTAATGAAATGTTGCAATTTTTCTGCGGTAAAGCTAGCAAACTGCAAATTTCCCAGCTAACGTAACAGAGTGTTAGAGAGGAGAAGCAGTATGTGTGGCAATAGGCCGTACCTGAAACCCACCTTTATCCTGTTAGCCGTATGTTGGCTGACAGCTTGCCAAACCGCCCCGCAAATTAGCCAGCTAAGGGGACAATTATTTTATGATGAGGCATTTGCAGATGCATCCAGCATCACTATTGAGACTCAGCAGCAAGTCTTCGCCCTTGATCAAGATGGCAAAGATTATGTCAGGGACACTATTGGTCGAATTGACGATCCTATAGAGAAAATGGAAGTACTGGCACACAGTATATTTAACCGTCTGGATTTTAATTTGCTGTACCAGGGAGATGCGAACACTATCGCCAGTGAAACCTTTCGTAACAGGGCGGCTAACTGCTTGTCACTATCTATTATGACCTATGCTCTGGCCCGTGAAGCAGGTTTTTCTGTGCGCTTTCAAGATATAGATATTCCAGAATTTTGGACCAGGCGCGGCGGCATCAGTCTGTTAAACGGTCACATTAATCTGAAAATTGTGCCTCGTTCCACTAACAATGCTGTTTATTTTACGACTCAGGGCTATCAGGTTGATTTTGATCCCCAAGCGATCAAGGCGCACTTGCCAAAAAAATACATTTCCAAGCAATTGGTATTAGCCATGTTTTACAATAACAAGGGAGCTGATGCGCTATTGCAACACGACTTCGACAGTGCCTATGCGTATTTTACGACGGCCTTAAAGCTGGAGCCTCAATTTTCCTCTGGCTGGGTAAATTTGGGTTTTTTATATCGCCTTAAAGGTCTGTATACCGGTGCTGAAAGAGTCTATAGCCATGCCTTAAATATGGCTCCAGATAATCTGACTGGCTGGGAAAATCTGGCCTATCTATATACTTATACCGGAAGAGCAGATGAAGCGGATGTTATTCTCGCTAGAGTGGAGCGTAAACGTCAGGATAACCCTTTCTATCACCTGGACTTAGGTGAGCGGGAATTTGATAAAGGTAATTGGCGAATCGCCCTGGATCATTTTCGTCGGGCATTGGCATTAAATAACAAGCACGCTGAAATATTTTTTTCCCTGGCCAAAACCTATTATCAGTTAGGGGAGGTAGAGCGCACCCAACATTACTTAAAAAGGGCTAAACGCACTGCCCAGAGTCTGAATGAAAAAGATAAATACCAGGGAAAAATGGACTTGTTAAGTCGCTCTTGAAATACCCTACTTATTTGTGGCAGTGGCTGATCATCCTCGTTATCACAGCGAAAATGACACCACAGAGCGCATCACCTCGGTCTTTTTACTTACGCGGCCTAAACTGCACTGACACTGTTACTTAAATTAGATGCACTGGTGAACGATAATCAAACCACACCCAGCTCTTTGAGTCGCTCAGCCAAATAGCTCTTGGCGGTGTGTCTGTCTGACAACACTACTTCTGGCCGTGGATGCAAAAATAAAGGGAGTGAAATCCTCGACTTGGATTGATCCGCACCTTGTGGATTAATGACTCGGTGAGACGTTGAAGGAAAGTATCCATCAGAGGCTTCTTGCAACATATCGCCAATATTCACGATCAGGTTACCAAAGTCACAGGGCACATCAATCCATTCATCGTCTTTGCCTTTAACCTGTAAGCCTGGTTCGTTGGCCGAGGGCAGAATAGTCAATAAGTTGATATCTTCATGGGCAGCAGCCCGGATGGCGTCAGGCTCTTCGCTGCCTGTCAGGGGCGGGTAGTGTAGAATACGCAACATGGTTTGATCACTGTCATGGGCCATACCGGACAAGGGTTCGCTGTAAAGGCTGGCAACGTGTTCTGGTGAGTATTTCTCTACCCAACCCAGCAACTCGGAAGCCAACTTGTTGGCTGCATTATAGTAATCCGCCAGTTCTTGTTTTAACTGTGGCGGACATTTACCCCAGGGGTAATAGTGAAAGTATTCCTTGATATCTTTTTTCTTAAACCCTTTGGCTGTTTCTGATACTTTGGTAGAAAAGAAACCATCATGACTTTGCTGGTCAAACGCGTATTGGTATTTTTCTTCACTATTGAAAAAGTTCTGCCAGTTACGATAAATACGGGCCACCGAAGATTGTTCAATGGGGTGATTTTTCAAAACGCCAAAACCAGTTTGTCGTAATGACTCGACAAATTGTTGGTCGGCATCGGGTGCTAAATAATCCACTGCGAGCAATTGCATAATATTCTTTCCTATATATCTTGGTATGGGGATGCAACGGGGCTCAAAGGTACTATTGAGTCCCCTGCAGTCCTTTCATTTGCTGATAGCAGGATGAAAGGTCCTGGCTAATCCTTAATCTAAAGGCTTAAGTATAAGCCAGCTAAGGCTGCACTCATCAGGTTTGCCAGGGTAGCGGCGAAAACAGCTTTTAATCCCAATTGGGCAATTTCTTTGCGTCTGCCAGGCGCTAATGCACCAATGCCACCCATGAGTATCGCAATAGATGAAAAGTTAGCAAAACCACATAATGAAAATATCACTATGGCCTGGGTCTTCGGCGAAAGCTCTGCCTGGTACTTTAAAAAATCCACATAAGCGACAAACTCGTTTACCACCATTTTCTGGCCGATAAAACTGCCAGCAATATTCGCTTCATCCCATGGCACCCCTAATGTCCAAGCCAGAGGTTGGAAAACATAACCCAGAATCATTTCAAAGCTCAGGTTTTCGGCGCCGAAAAATCCCCCCGCCCAGCCAATGATGCCGTTTAACAACGCAATCAGGGCAATAAAAGCTAACAACATGGCACCGACGTTGAGGGCCAATTGCATACCGGCAGCCGCACCACTGGCAGCGGCATCAAATATGTTGGCATATTTGTCTTCATCGTTACTGATTTCAGTGAGTTCGTTTTTAACCTCCTGAGTTTCAGGCATGATTATTTTGGCCATCAACAGACCCCCTGGGGCCGCCATAAAACTGGCCGCCAGCAGGTATTTTATCTCGATACCCATGCCCGCATAACCGGCCATAACCGATCCCGCAATGGAAGCCAGACCACCTACCATGATGGCAAAGAGTTCAGAGCGGGTCATATGCGGAATAAAAGGCTTTACGACTAAGGGGGCTTCTGTTTGGCCCACAAAAATATTGGCGGCCGCCGACATAGATTCTGGACGACTGGTTTTAAGAGCAAATTGCAGGAACCCGCCAATAAGGCGAATGATCCAGGACATGATGCCTAAATGGTAGAGCACAGAAATGAGTGCCGAGAAAAACACAATGACAGGCAGTACATTAAAGGCAAAGATAAATCCTAAAGACTTGTTGCCCACGTTACCAAAAATAAAATCTATGCCGACCTGACTGTATTCAATGATATTTTTTACATATACCGTTAAAGATAACAAAAACTCCTTACCCGGTGGAAAATACAGTACCAGCGCGCCGATAATCGCTTGAATGGCAAATGCACCTCCTACCGTACGCCAATTAATCGACTTGCGATGGGCAGACAATAAAATCGCAATAATCAAAAGTACGGCAATGCCGAGTAAACTTATCATTTTAATTCCTTGTTATTATTATATTGCTGTCGTTTTTGAACAGCAGTTAGAGCAAGGTCTGTTGAATGTGGGATTTAATCACATCCAGGGCGATGCGGTTTTTACCGCCTTGGGTGATGATTACGTCTGCGGTAAAACGGCTCGGCGCAATAAATTGGTGGTACATGGGCTTAACCGTCGACTCGTATTGTTTCGCAACCGACTCTAGGGTTCTGCCTCTTTCAGCAATATCACGCTTCATACGCCGTAACAGACAAATATCCAGCGGTGTATCAACAAAAATTTTAATATCGAATAAAGGCTGTAATTGTTGATTAGCCAACAACATAATACCCTCGATAATGATCACCGGTGCTGACCTTAATTTTTCAGTCTGCGCCAGGCGCGTATGTGTTTTGTAGCAATAGCTGGGATAATCAACCGACTCCCAGTTTTTTAGTGCCTGTAAGTGTTCAACTAACAATTCATGTTCAAATGCTTTGGGGTGGTCATAATTGTTTTTTTCCCGCTCCGCCATGGGCAGATGATCTTGAGCGCGATAATAATGATCTTCTCTAAGAATTTGTACAGCTTTACCATCATCAGAAAACTCTTTTAATAAATTTTTTGTAAACAGTGATTTACCTGAACCTGAAGCTCCGGAGATAGCGATAACGAGAGGGGTAGACATACTACTCACAATAGATAAAAACAAGATGGGTGGAAAGATACCAGTGAACCGTTATAAAGTCAGTTTTCAGGTGTTATTTCTACCGCTATTTTTACGACATGCTGTAAAAAACACCTATGTCTGACGGCTAAAGTTTGCTATCAGTAAGTAAATTACGATTAATTGACCATTTGGTCAAGTTTTTGTGTGTGTTTTTTAACATTTTGTTATTCAATTGTATATCAGTTTCTCTTGAAGCTACTGCGTGGTTGGCTGCTCTCACTCACTTCAATCACTTGGTAAGTCTAAGCTTACGGGCTGACTTATTTTGCCGCCTAGCGGCTACTCCAATAACTATAAACGTGAGGCGTAATACCATTGCTCCTTGATATGTGATCAACTCACAAGGCGCTGGCAAGTTTTATAGCAAAGCGTAACGACAAAGGACTGCTGGTTGCTTTCATAGACGTTACAAAAACGTCGGAAATGCTTTTATTTACCACATCCATGTAGCCACCTGCTTCGCAGGCCAGCTGAAGCTGTTGTGATTTGTTCCAACAAATCTTGTTGAACGTCTAAAAGACGGCCCTGAAAGGGTGTAGCGAAGGGATGCGCACAATATAATACAATGCAGCTAGGAGATTGCCAGACCTTCCCGAAGGGCGATGCCAAATTTACTTGCCCTTTATTAGTCTAACGGGAAAATTCACACTCCGACTAAGCAAATATTATCGATCGCTGAGTGATTAGACATTAAGGTGAATGGGTATAAGACCCATTTTTTATTTATCTGCCTATAAATTCAATCCGCAAGGGATCATTGTTAGCCAGGGCATAGTTATGCATTTTTGAACGTGAACCTTCACCTTGTGCCTTAGGAGGATAAAAGAGTTCTTTGGCCTGCACATGGTGTTGAAAGACCTCGTCCAGCACTGAGCGTATTTCACTCAAGGTTTTGTCCAGGTTGGCCCCAAAGTCTGGGCGTTTGCGTTTAGTATGGCCCAGTTCTATCAGGCGATAAAAATACTTATTGGCGATCTGCAATAGTTCTTCTGGTACATCATTGTTGTGGCGTAAACAGGCGGTATCGTTTTGTAAGCAGTAGTCGAGAAGGGCAGCGTAAAAACAAAAAGGTTTGTTTGGTAAGGCAATGACGGTGTTGTCGGCGCCGTATTGAATCGATTTGTCGCGCATATTAATGACCAGTTTACCGGGTTGGGGCGCTAATGCCTCAGTCTTAACAGTTGTGAGGGTTTTGACTTTATTGGCTCTAACGTAACTGAGTAAAACAATAAGTAATGCCATAAAAGGAGCATATAGGTTTAGTCTGTTTAGTAGTGGAGGGGGAATTTGGGTTAATTTAAGCTCTATTTGCTGATCTGTGGTGTATAAACTTCTGCTCAGGTTTTCACCTTTGACTGGATCCGTAATAGCGATCCCCTGAATACTATTCAGATAAACACTTGACGAGAGAGACGTTAACGCAACATTTAACTGAAGGATGTATTTTTGCACGGAAGCATTATCGGCGACTGTCTTAAATCTCATATTAGCCAAGCGTAGCCTGGGTAAATCTAACGCCACACGCTTTTCTATACTGGCAATAAAACCGTCGCTATTGATTGTAGTCTGCAGTCCCTGACCGGCCCCGAAAGCGAGCTGAAAACACAGCCACAAGACAATAAAGAATCCAGCCCATCCTAGGTTACTCTTCATAGTTTCGGCCCTGGTCTGGTGTTAAGTGCGCAGTAACTGGGCGATATCAGCAATTGGCTATAATATTCAGACTGGGTTTGGGTGGCTAAACTTAACAATGATTTTTGAATGTCGCACAGCAGATCGGTATTTGCAGTGGCCATCTTTAAATACCACTTGCTACCGCTTATCTTAGATTTGATGGGCGTAATGTAATTGGCAGAGAAACGCTCTTCGTCCTGGCTTTTCCAGAAAGACGAGATGATGTCTACCTTTCCTGATGCTAACAAGTCTCGTAAAGCTTCATGGGAATTGACATAAATGATCTCTATATTTTCATCTAAAATACCTAATTCATGTAACATGCCTTTGGGCACTATATGTCCGGAGCGACTACTGGGGTAATCCAGAAGGCCTAATTTTTTGCCCCACAAGTACTGTTTGTTGAGTTGCGGTTTTTCTTTCAGGGAGATTAGGTAGGTGGAGTAGTCTTGGTATTTAGCCACGACCTGATAGCCATGAGTAACCTGGGCAGCGAAAGCTAGCATTACGTTTTCTTTAACTAGGGCCAGATCGGCTATGCCTTTACCCACATATTGGATAATATTTTGCTCATTATGGCTCCAATGTACTTCCACTTTGCCATATTGCCGATTGATGACTTTATTCTTACACAAGGCCGATAAGAGTTTGTTGGCCATGGCTTGGTCGGTGATAAAAGCAACAAAAGTATCACTGTTTTTAATCGAATGGGTCTCACAGACGGCTGATTCTGAAATTAAATTACTTATTTGATAATTATTTATTTCCGTGTCATTTTTGCCAATATACCAGCTTAAGATTAGCGATATGCCTATCAAACTTGGTAGTATGCCTCTGTAGATTTTTGCTTTATTGAATGACACCGATTTTCTTCGTTTTTACTTATTGCCTTGATTTGACCAGTTAGTCTTACTTATTGCAATAGGTAAGTTTATTTAATCAGCATAACTCCTTGTTATTTAAAAGTTATCAATAAGAAATTATGAATATCATTAAGGGGTTTTTATTTAGTGAATATTGTTCACACTGAGTGCGTAAACATTTGTAGCGTTACTTATAACAAAAACATAGGCTGCAATTTTTACGTGTTAGTACTCTGGGTATTTTAAAGCAGGCAGGAATTTATTGACCATTTAGTCTGATTGTTTAACTATTGGTCAACACAGTAATATGATTGCAACAATAAAATAAAATAATAGCTGCATAACAAACACAATTTACTATCCACAATACTTAGGAAACACACATAATGTTAAGAAAAACTAAGCTTAATAGCATCGCTATTGCCGTTGCCATGTCATTAGGCATGTCAACCGCGGCGATGGCACAGGAAACAACTTCATCTATAGGGGGGACCATTACTTCACCCACAGGTGCACCTGCTCCAGGCACTAAAGTTACGGTCATACACGTACCTTCAGGTACGAGCAAAACAGTAGTAGTTAATAGCAATGGTAACTTCTCATTGTCGGGTTTACGTGTTGGTGGACCTTACCAGGTCATTGTAGATTCAACCGAATTTCAAGACACCACAGTTAATGAAGTTTTCTTAAAGCTTGGTGAAGCATTTGAAGTGGGACTTCAGCTAGACGAAACCTCTAATATTGAAGTCATCAGCGTTACCGCTAGCCAGATCTCATCTGGTGTTTTGGGTCTAACGAGCCCGTCAGCGACCTTTGATTTAGAAGACCTGCAAAAAGCGCCTTCGATTAACCGTAATATTACGGATGTTATTCGCATGGATCCTCGTGTATACGTTGACGAAACCCGTGGCGATTCTAATCCAGTTCAATGTGTGGGTAAAAGTAATAGATTTAACAGTCTGACCGTCGACGGTGTGAAGCTTAACGATTCATTTGGTTTAGGTTCAAGCGGTTACCCTACAGTAAGAATGCCATTTTCCTATGATGCCATTGAGCAGGTTTCAGTAGAAATTGCTCCTTTTGATGTGGTTTACACGGGTTTCACAGGTTGTAACATCAACGCTGTGACCAAATCAGGCACCAATAGTATTAAAGGTGGCGTGTTTTTTGATTACGGAAGTGACGCTTTGCAAGGCGATAGCCTTGAAGGGGACAAAATTAATGTGCCTAGCAACAGCGATAAGCGTTATGGGTTCAACATTGGTGTGCCTCTAATAGAAGATAAATTGTTTGCCTTTGTGTCTTATGAAAAATATGAAGGTAACAGTATCTTTACCCGGGGAACTATCGGTTCTGGCGCAATAAATGAAGTAGAACTTCGTCAACAAGATCTAGATGAAATTGTTCGTATATCGAATGAGCTTTATCAATACGATCCAGGCCCGGTACCCACAAGTCTGCCTGAAGAAGATGAAAAAATATTGGTCAAGCTTGATTGGAACATCAATGATGATCACCGTATGAGTTATACCTATAACTACAATGACGGTTATTTTATGAATACGTCTGATGGTGATTCAGACGAATTTGAACTGCTTAATCACATTTATGAACAAGGTACTGAGCTTAATTCGCACCAGTTGTCTTTATACTCTTACTGGTCAGATAAATTTTCAACCGAACTACGTTTGTCTTATTTAGATGTAGATAATCGTCAAGTTTCAATCGAAAATACCAGCGGTGTCGTTGGTGGCAGTAACTTTGGTGAAGTTCGTGTTGTTGTCGAAAACCCAGATTCAGGCGAAGATGTTGATGTTTACCTCGGTGGAGACGATAGCCGTCAAGCAAACGATCTGAACTATGATGTTGCAGGGCTTATTTTACGTGGTAAATACATCACTGATAATGATCACACTCTGACTTTCGGTTATGAGCGTGAAGCATTAGATGTATTTAACGTGTTTGTCCAGCATACTGAAACTGAAATGCGTTTTTACGGTGGTATCGACTCTTTCGAAGCCGGTCTGCCAGGAGCGATATACTACAATAATGCACCTTCACAGGATCCCAATGATGCTGCTGCAGCATGGGACTACGCGATAAACTCTGTCTACGCCCAAGATGAATTTTACCCTACCGACGATCTTAAAGTGAAAGTTGGCTTGCGTTATGACTGGTACACTACCGATTCAGCACCAGTTGAGAATACAGACTTTACCGCTTCTTACGGTTTCGCAAACAACGCTAACCTGGATGGTGTAGGTTTGCTTCAACCCAGGATCGGATTTAACTATTCAGTTGACGAGAGCACTGATTTACGTGGTGGTGTAGGAGTCTTCAGTGGCGGTAATCCTAATGTTTGGTTCTCAAACAACTTCTCTAACAACAACGTATTGCAGTTTGGTCAACGGGGTAGAAACTTCGGTTATACCGATGGTTCACGTTCATTGTTTGACGACGACGTAGTCTATAAAGGTGTTGAAGAAGGCATGCCAGCAGGACCCGGTTATGGTGTCCCTTCTGAGTTATATGATGCGGTTTCAGCCGGAGAAGGTGATAACAATGAAATCAACTACTTCGATCCTGACTTCAAAATACCTACCGAAACCAAGTTATCATTTGGGGCAACACACATAACCGAAGAAGAGTACGTATTACAAGCCGATCTATTGGTGTCTATAACTAAGGATCAAGCCATTGTATTGCGTGGAGATATTGAGAAAGTTGGCACTAATGACGAAGGTTATCCAATCTATGACAGCGTTCGTCTTCCATCATTTTTACTAACCAATAGCTCCGAAGACAGCACATCTTACACACTTTCGTTTGGTTTGATGAAGTCATGGGATAATGGCATAAACCTGACAACAGGTTATGCGTATAATCATGCAGAAGATGTTCAGCCTATGACCAGTTCAGTGGCATTTTCAAACTATCAGTATCGTGCTTTCACCGACCCGCAAGAGCAGGTATCTAGCTTGTCTGACTATAACATTGAGCACAGATTTACTGCTGCACTGAGTTATGATGCTGAGTATATAGATGGTTATGACACCACCTTCTCTGCCTTTGGATTGATTCAATCAGGCCGCCCATATAGCCGCACTATTCCTAGAGATGATGTTAACGGAATATACAACTATACGCCTTACCTAGACAGCAACAATGTATTGCCTATAGGTAACGAGCGTAACGGCGAAAATGGTTCGTGGTGGAACAAAGTCGATGTGAGAGTAAGTCAGCAATTGCCTGCTTTTACCGAAGGTCATAGCGCAAACGTATTCTTCGTCATTGACAACCTCACCAACCTTATTAATGAAGATTGGGGTATTGCTGAACGTGTATCGTTTAATACAGTTGAAGTAGCTGACACGACGCCAGAAAATCGCCAAGGCGATGCCTCTTTGTGGCAAATGCGTGTTGGGTTTAACTACAATTTCTAACGTTTACTTTAGAAACACCAAAAACCGGCTCTTGTAGCCGGTTTTTTTATTTATGTGGTACAAGAGAACCATGACTAAATTACAATTTATAATAGCAATTCTATTGATGACAACCTTATTTAGCGCCAGTGGTAAAACGTTACGCTTTGCCACTTTCAATGTGAGCATGGAGGCCGGTAACTATACGCCTGGCAAAGAAGTGCCCAGTGGGCAGGAACTGTTTCAACATCTGGCAACGGGTGAGCATAGCCAAATACGTAATATAGCCGAGATCATCCAGCGCACGCGCCCGGATGTGATTTTACTCAATGAATTTGACTACACCGCGGATGATGCCATAGGCGTAAAAGCCTTTATCCATAATTATTTGGCTGTTTCCCAACAAGGTGCAATGCCGATTGACTACCCTTACTATTACACTGGCCCCGTCAATACCGGCGTCCCTTCTGGAGTGGATCTCAACCATAACGGTAAGGTCACAGATAGTGGTGGCGACGCTTTTGGCTATGGTTTGTATCCCGGCCAGTATGGCATGGTGCTGCTGAGTCGTTACCCCATCGATAAAAGCCGGGTACGTACCTTTCAGCATTTCTTGTGGCAAGACATGCCTAATGCCCTGCTAGGCACAGTCAAAGACCCGCAAGGTCTGGACTGGTATTCTAATGAAGCCAAAGGCGTATTGCGCTTATCCTCTAAATCCCATTGGGATGTACCTGTGAAGGTAGAAGGTGAAATCATCCATATTCTAGCCAGCCACCCCACACCGCCGGTGTTTGACGGACCAGAAAATCGCAACGGTAAACGTAATCACGATGAAATCCTTCTGTGGGTGGATTATATTTCCGCTACAGATTCATCAGCCTACATTTATGATGATAAGGGTGTTTGGGGTGGTTTAAACGACGAGGCCTTTGTCATCCTGGGTGATCTGAACGCATCGGCCGAGGAGGGGGACGCACACAAGGAGGCGATCCAGGCTTTGATCAGCCATCCGCGGGTGAATAATAGCTTTATACCCCTTAGTGAAGGTGGTGAGCAGCATTCTGCGAATAATGCCCACGGGGCCAGCCACACCGCATTTTGGCGTATGCGCGCTGATTATGTATTGCCAGCTAAAAAAGCCGGTGAGGTAATCGCCAGTGGCGTATTCTGGCCCAGGCGTGAAGATGTCCTGCAACGCTTAATCAAAAACCGTCAAGCGTCATCGGATCATCGTCTGGTATGGGTTGATATAAAATTACCCTGACAATCTATTGAGGCCTTATACGTTTTCAAATAAGGCTTCTACAGGTATGGGGATATCTTCAGTTTTAGTGAAGTCGGGCGGCACGTGAAAAATAGATTCATCACCGGCTATGGTGCCTAATACGCCGTCTTTATGACTCAAGCAGTCAAGTGATCGGGCGATCAGTTAGGCAGTCCAGGGCCGGTTTCTATGCTGATTAGCATGTTGTTAGATAGCCTACAATGCTTAAGCAAAAAGCGTCATCGGATAATCGCCTGGTATGGACGAATATAAAAGCGCCCTAAGCTAAAGTGGGGGCTATACGTTTTCAAATAAGGCTTCTACCCGCATGCGGATATCTTCAATTTTGGTGATATCTGAGGGGGCAATAAAAATAGTATCATCACCGGCTATGGTACCTAATACGCCGTCTTTTTGACTTAAAGAGTCGAGTAATCGGGCGATTAATTGAGCAGCACCCGGGCTGGTGCGTATAATGATCATCACGTTGTTATGCACTATATCCAGTACCAGTTGGCGCAGGGGACTGCGGGCAGTCGGCATGCCCAGCTCGGGCGGGAGGCAATAGACCATTTCACCCCGGGCGTTGCGAGTGCGCACAGCCCCAAACTTGCTGAGCATGCGTGATACTTTGGATTGACTGATATTATCGAAGTTTTCTGTTTTCAAGGCGTCAACAATGTCACCCTGTGAACCAAAGTTTTCTGCCTTCAATATATCCTTGAACGCCTTGATCAATTCTTCTTGCTTATTAGTTGCCATATATTCCTCTGGTTATATAACCTTTATCCTTGAAACTGTTTGCTTGTTAGCTAGGCTCATTTGCTCCAATCGGTAACCGACCTTGCACTTAGTTCATGGCGGTTCACTTAATTACTGCTGCCGTCCCATTCCATTGATTTTGGTTATAGTGGCTATTTTGCCTCAGCGCTTGAACTTAAGCAATTTGCCCATACATACATAACCGCAATGAATGTACATTAGCAATTGATTGTTTTTTTGTGAGCCTTGCATTAATGTTCCGTTCACGAATTGATTAGCATTTTACAGGAGATAATTATGAAAGTAGCGGTTTTAGGAGCAGCGGGCGGAATAGGTCAGGCCCTGTCTTTATTATTAAAGACTCAATTGCCAGCTGGTTCCGAATTGGCATTGTATGATGTGTCACCTGTAGTACCCGGTGTAGCGGTTGATTTAAGCCATATACCGACTGATGTGAAGGTGCAAGGCTTCGGTAAAGATGATCTGGCACAAGCGCTGACAGGTAGCGATATCGTGCTTATTCCTGCAGGCGTGCCGCGCAAGCCTGGTATGGATCGTTCTGATTTATTTAATATCAACGCCGGAATAGTTAAGAATTTGGTCGATGGTGTGGCGGATCATTGTCCACAAGCCTGCCTGTGTATTATCACCAACCCAGTTAATACTACAGTGGCTATTGCTGCTGAGACATTAAAAGCCAAAGGCGTTTACAACAAAAATAAATTATTTGGGGTGACAACCTTAGATGTTATTCGCGCTGAAACCTTTGTGGGTAATTTGAAAGACCTTAACCCGGCCAATGTGCATGTTCCGGTTATTGGTGGCCACTCTGGTACCACTATTTTGCCATTACTGTCACAGGTTGAAGGGGTTTCATTTACTGATGAAGAAGTTCAAAGCCTGACCACCCGTATTCAAAATGCTGGTACTGAAGTGGTTGAAGCTAAAGCCGGTGGCGGGTCTGCCACGTTATCTATGGGCCAAGCTGCTGCACGCTTCTGTTTATCATTGGTAGCTGCTATGCGAGGTGACAATGTGGTTGAATATACTTATGTTGAAACCAACAGCGATGATGCCGAGTTCTTTTCGCACCCAGTGCGTTTAGGTAAAAACGGAGTGGAAGAAATTCTATCTTACGGTCAGTTGAGTGATTTCGAGCAAAAAGCCAAAGAAGCTATGCTTGATGGTTTACGTGGTGATATAAAAATGGGTATTGAGTTTGTTAAAAACTAAACAAATAGCCTGATTAAAAAAACCAGCGACTTCGCTGGTTTTTTTATGTTCGTCATTCATGTACGAAATGGTTAGCTGTCTGTTTAAGCGGCTATGGGACGATGGCCTAAAGGTTTAGTGGGGCGTGTTGCTATAGTGGGATCTTTAATTAGGCAACCGGTGCCTTGAATAAGGGGTGTCTTGGTGGCTTTAGGACGCATTGGAGCCACCTTATGTTCTATGCACTCCCTTATATCCCGTGCGTTGTAACCTGAGCGAACTTTTATTCTAAGATGTGGAATGTGCGCAGCATCCAGCGCCCCACTGACAAACCAGTCACGCTGGCTTTTATAGCCCTCTTTACCGTTGCTGTGCACCAAATCTATGGCTACCATTGGCGTCATATCGCCTCTGGCACACAATACAAAATCCAGTTGCCGACCATTTGCTCTACTAAGGGCATTTTTAAAGGCCTTTTTATCTGTTTTCTCCCGCACGGCTAAAATATCACTTAACTTAACCCGGCACATGACCCTGTATTGTCCACCGACTGCTTCTTCGATTAATTCTAAAAAGCTGCATTCAACCGCAGTGAAAAGTGTACCTTTCTTTTTAAACGGGAACCCCAAACTAGGCTCATTTAACTTCACCGCACCTATAGCCACAACAATGAGTAACATCATTAATATAATTGTCAGTTCCATATCCGCTCCTAAAAGTGTCCGCCAAAAAATTGACAAAACACGTTATTGACTGTTCTTGGGTAAGACATAGCAAAGACAGTGCCAAATTGAACCCGTGGCAACTAACGCAAAGCAGAAGGTGGTCAGAGTAGGTTATTGGTTGGCAGTGACGAGTATATCTATCTGGCTACCTTCTCCATCTTTAGATATCACTATAATTTTATTGCGGTTTTTATATTCTATCACCGTCCGGTCTTTCACTTTGCTGACCTTCACCGGCTGGGTTATCTGGGCGAGATAAAACGCTTGGGTTTGTGCAGGTGAATGATCACTATGATATGAAAGGGACGCCGGCAGCTGATCGGCAAAAATGTGACATAAACGGGCATCCTCGGAAAGTCTCAGCTGATAAAAAAACTGCGGGCAGACGTTCTCTGTTATTGGCGCGGATAAATTATCATCAGTGGGCTGGGCAATGACGTGCCACGTTATCAGGCCGCTGCACAAAACCATAATTTTGTAGATAGGTCGCATTTTCATCCTATTAAACATAATTTAAGACACTCAGGTATATACCCAAAATCATTGAAGTTGGCGCTAGGCGGCAAAGGAACTCAGCCCCATGAGCTTAGATGGTCTAAGTGATTGGGGTGAGTGAGAGCAGCCAACAACGCTGCAGCTTCACCAGTGACGGGTATACATCTTCACTGGTGACTATAGAGGGGTAGACTGTGCCGGGCAACAAACAATGTATTTTGTAGGGTATTTAGTAATCCATATGGGTATATGTGCTTGCGCCTTAAAAATGATAATCGGTGTGTAATAACTATTTAACTAACGTCAGGGGATCACACTTGAAAATGGCCCGTCGCTCCTTATATCATATGGTCAGTGTGATATTTTCCAGCCGGAGCAAATTATGGTTACCACCCTTAAAATCGATATCGTATCCGATGTGTCCTGTCCCTGGTGCATTATAGGCTACCAGGCCTTGAGCCAGGCGTTAGGAAATTTGTCCCCCGGGATTAAAGCGGATATTAGCTGGCAACCCTTTGAGCTAAATCCAAATATGCCGCCACAAGGTCAGGATATAGTGGAGCATCTTACCGAAAAGTACGGTATCAGCGTTGAACAAAGTGAACAAAATCGCGCCATGATCAAGCAACGAGGTTTAGATCTAGGATACGAATTTGGTAACCGTGGCGGCGGCAGAATTTACAATACTTTCGATGCCCATCGCTTGTTGCACTGGGCTGAAGATAAGGGTAAACAGACCGAGCTTAAACTGGCCTTATTTGATTTGTATTTTAAAAAAAATGGCGATCCGAGTGATCACCCGCAATTATTACAAGTCGTTGAAAAAGTCGGCCTGGATAGGGTGCAAGCGTCTGCCATTTTGCTCTCTGATAAATATACTGATGAAGTGAGAGCCGCCCAACGCTTGTATCAGGCTAATGGCATCAGTTCGGTGCCTGCAGTGATCATCAACAACAAACACCTGATCAGCGGTGGCCAGCCAGTAACCGTTTTCGAACAGGCCTTAAGTGAAATTGCCAACGAGGTTGAGTCTCCAAGTTAAGTCTTTATCTCATCATTAGGCAGCCAACAAAAAAGGAGCCGAGGCTCCTTTTTTAATTTTACTGCTTGCCAGCTTAGTTAGACACCGATGTAATCCAGTATGCCTTCTGCCGCCTCTCGACCTTCGAAGATGGCCGTGACCACCAGATCTGAGCCTCGTACCATATCCCCACCGGAGAATATTTTAGGATTGGAGGTTTGGAAGGGGTATTTACCTTTAGACGGGGCACGCACACGGCCTTTTTCATCAAGAATGATGCCATGATCACCGAACCACGGAGCAGGACTGGGCTGAAAACCAAAGGCGATGATCACCGCGTCGGCTGCCACCACATGCTCTGAACCTTCGATTACCACGGGGCGTCTGCGGCCTTGGGCATCAGGCTCACCCATTTCGGTTTTAACAAAGCGCACGCCACAGGTGTTGCCGTGTTCATCGAGCTCAATATCCAAAGGCTGCAAATTGAATTTGAATGCTACGCCTTCTTCTTTGGCATTCACCACTTCTTTGCGCGAGCCTGGCATGCTTTGTTCATCACGGCGGTAGGCACAGGTCACGCTAAGGGCTTCCTGGCGAATAGAGGTACGCACACAATCCATGGTGGTATCACCGCCTCCCAGCACTAATACTGTTTTGCCTTGCATATCCACAAAATCGTCAGGAGATTTTTCTAATTTCATCTGACGATTAATGTTGGCGATTAAAAACGGCAGCGCCTCATGGACGCCTGGGGCACTTTCGTTGGCAAACCCGCCCAGCATAGGTTTATAAGTCCCCATGCCTAAAAAGACTGCATCATAATCCTTGAGCAGGGTCTCGAACTCAATATGTTTACCAATTTCGGTATTGAGCACAAATTCTACGCCCATTTCGGTGAATATTTCCCGGCGACGCAAGATCACTTCTTTTTCCAGTTTAAACGACGGAATACCAAAGGTTAACAAGCCGCCGATTTGCGGATATTTATCAAAAACTACTGGTTTGACGCCATTGCGCACTAAAATATCCGCACAGGCCAGTCCTGCGGGTCCGGCGCCGATTATGGCCACTTTTTTATTGGTGGGCACAACACCTGACATATCCGGACGCCAGCCCATTTTAAAGGCAGTATCTGTGATGTACTTTTCGATACTGCCAATGGTTACCGCGCCAAAATCATCGTTAAGGGTACAGGCACCTTCACACAGTCTGTCTTGTGGACACACTCGGCCACAAACTTCAGGCAGGCTGTTGGTTTTATGGGACAGTTCGGCGGCTTCTAAAATTCGCCCTTCATTAGCCAGGTCCAACCACTGGGGAATGAAATTGTGCACCGGACATTCCCATTCACAATAGGGGTTGCCGCAGTCCAGGCAGCGATCAGCCTGGCCCTCTGTTTGCGATTTACTCAGAGGTTGATAAATCTCAGCAAATTCAGCTTTACGCACCACAATTGGCTTTTTTGGCGGATCGATCCGTTCAACGTCAACAAACTGATATACATTTTTAGACATACTGTTTCTCGTCCTTCTGCTTATTGAGCCTGAATGCGCAGTTCTGCACTGGAGCGGCTGATGTGTCCCAACAAATTCTTCACATCGCTGGTCTTGGGCTTAATCAAGCGGAATTTGGGTAAAAACTCATGGAATTGAGCAAGCAAATTCGCTGCATGTTCGCTGCCGGTCTCTTCATAATGTTGATTGATCAGCCCACGCAAATGCTCCGACAGGATGACCTTATCTTCAATGCCCAGTATTTCCACCAACTCAGGATTGATGCGATTTTCAAGATCACCCAATTCATCCAGAATATAAGCAAACCCACCCGTCATACCGGCACCGAAATTAACCCCTACTGACCCCAGTATGGCGACTATGCCGCCTGTCATATATTCGCAGGCGTTATCTCCTGTTCCTTCTACGACAGCAACCGCACCGGAGTTTCGCACAGCGAATCGCTCTCCTGCGCGACCAGCGGCAAACAACTTGCCACCAGTAGCACCATATAAACAGGTATTACCCATGATGGCGCTGATATGGGGGTCGAAGGTGATATTGCCCGGTGGATGGATAACCAATTGTCCACCTGTCATACCTTTACCGACATAATCGTTGGCATCACCTATTAAGTGCATTTCCAGGCCGCCCGCATTCCACACACCAAAACTTTGGCCAGCAGTACCGGTTAGTTCGATATGAACCGGGGTATCATTCATACCCTGATTGCCATGTTGTTTGGCTATTTCTCCAGACAGCATGGCCCCTACGGATCTATCGGTATTACGAATGTTGTAACGTAAATATAATCCCGATTGTGCTGCTACCGCTGCTTTGGCATCGGCCAAAATTTGCAGGTTCAGGTCACCCTTATCCAATGGCGCATTAGTGCCTTGAGAACAGAACAGCTTGGTATGGGTTCCTTCCTTAGGTTTTGCCAAAATAGGGCTTAAATCCAAGCGGTTCTGCTTGGCGGTATAACCAGGCAAAACTTTTAACAGCTCGGTACGACCAATGAGATCGTCCAGCTTGTTCACGCCTAATCCGGCCATGATTTCTCGTACTTCCTGAGCGATGAAACTGAAATAGTTCATCACCATTTCGGGTAAACCAATAAAGTAGTTTTCCCGTAATTTCTCATCTTGGGTTGCTACGCCTGTTGCGCAGTTATTAAGGTGACAAATACGCAGATATTTACACCCCAGGGCAACCATAGGACCGGTGCCAAACCCAAAACTTTCGGCGCCTAAAATCGCCGCTTTAATGACATCCAGGCCAGTTTTTAAGCCACCGTCGGTTTGCACCCGTACTTTGTGTCGCAGGCCGTTTTCCACCAGGGCTTGTTGGGTTTCCGCCAAGCCAAGTTCAAAGGGACTGCCTGCGTATTTAACTGACGTCATAGGGCTGGCAGCAGTGCCACCGTCGTAACCTGAAATAGTGATCAGATCTGCATAAGCTTTGGCTACACCGGTGGCTATGGTGCCTACCCCCGGCTCTGATACCAACTTGACCGAAATCAAGGCCTGGGGATTGACTTGTTTTAAATCAAAAATCAGCTGAGCCAAATCTTCAATCGAATAAATATCATGGTGAGGTGGAGGGGAGATCAGTGTTACCCCAGGCACCGCAAACCGCAGTTCAGCGATATACTTATTTACCTTATCACCGGGTAGTTGGCCGCCTTCACCAGGTTTGGCACCCTGGGCAACTTTGATTTGGATCACTTCTGCATTGACCAGATAATGGGGTGTTACCCCGAATCTGCCAGAGGCAACTTGTTTGATCTTGGAATTCTTTTCGGTATTAAAACGCGTGGCATCCTCACCGCCTTCCCCTGAATTGGATCTACCTCCCAGGCGGTTCATGGCGATCGCGAGTGCTTCATGGGCTTCGGGACTTAAGGCGCCAATAGACATGGCCGCAGTATCAAAGCGGGTAAACAGGCTGTCGGCAGATTCTACCTCATCGATATCTATGGGCGGGCTATCGCCATTGAGAGCAAGCAAGTCCCGTAAATGGGCAGGGGGGCGCTCATTCACTAATGAACTGAACACCTGGTAATCCTGGTATTTGCCGCTTACCACGGCTTTTTGCAAACTGGTGACAACATCAGGGTTGTAGGCATGGTATTCACCACCGTGTACATATTTGAGCAAGCCACCGTGGGAAATAGATTTACGTTTCAGCCAGGCTATGCGGCTCAAGTTGATTTGATCTTGCTCGAAATCTTCAAACCCGGCACCTTCAAGACGACTGGTCACACCCTGGAAACATATTTTAGTGACGTCACTGTTAATACCAATGGCTTCAAATAGTTTCGAGCTACGGTAGCTGGCTACCGTGCTGATCCCCATCTTGGACATGATTTTATACAGGCCTTTATTGATTCCCTTACGGTAATTCAATACGGCTTGCATAGCGGTGATATCCAGTTGACCTTTCTCCACCATTTGTTCTATGGTTTCATATGCCAAAAATGGATAGACAGCGGTGGCGCCTAAACCAATCAGGACAGCAAAGTGGTGGGGATCACGAGCTGAGCCGGTTTCAACCACTATATTGGCATCACAGCGCAGAGATTTGTCAATCAGGCGACGTTGTACCGCGCCCACAGCCATAGCTGCCGGGATAGTCAATCTGTTTGCTTTGATATTGCGATCAGAGAGGATCACAAAGGCTGCACGTTTAGTTTTGACCAGGTACTCTACTTCGTTACATACCCGTAGCACGGCTTTTTTTAGGCCTTCTTCAGGCTTATAGTTAAGCTCGACTACTTCAGAATAATAATGCTCGGCATCATATTCTCGCAATTGTTTTAGATCTGTATACAGCAATATGGGTGAATCAAACCTCACCCTGTGTGAATAAGCGGATGTTTCGCTAAAGACGTTTTGCTCACGGCCAATACAGGTGGCCAATGACATGACGTGGGTTTCACGTAGTGAATCTATGGGGGGATTGGTTACCTGAGCAAACTGCTGGCGGAAATAGTCATACATATTACGTTGTTTGGATGACATTACTGCCATAGGCGTATCATCACCCATAGAGCCAACGGCTTCTTGCCCGTCTTTGGCCAACACCTTGATGATTTGCTGCATTTCTTCATAACTGTAATTAAACAACTTGTGATAAGTGGCCATCATATTGTCGTCAAAAACTCGCTCACCAATAAGAGAGGCATCACATTCTTCAATGGGCTTAAGACTGCGGATATTTTTCTCTATCCACTCTTTGTAGGGATGGCGATTTTTTAACTCATCATCAATTTCGTTGGAGCGCCATATTTTACCGGTATAGGTATCCACAGCCAACATTTCACCCGGTCCCACCCGGCCTTTTTCAAGCACATCTTCGGGTTTGTAATCCCAAATGCCTACTTCTGAAGCCAAGGTAATCAAACCATCTTTGGTGAGCACGTAACGTGCCGGGCGCAAACCGTTGCGATCCATATTACAGGCCACGTGACGACCGTTGGTTAATACTATGCCTGCGGGTCCATCCCAGGGCTCCATATGCATGGAGTTAAACTCATAAAATGCTCGCAGATCACTGTCCATAGTACGGTTATTTTGATAGGCAGGTGGTACCAGTAAACGCATGGCCCTAAACAAGTCCATACCGCCGGCCAGAAATACTTCAAGCATGTTGTCCAACGAGGAAGAATCAGACCCTTCACTGTTTACAAAAGGGGCAGCATCAGCCAAATCGGGGAGCAGGGGGGTAACAAATTTGCCACTACGGGCCTGAGCCCAATCCCGGTTGCCACGAATAGTGTTGATCTCACCATTATGAGCCAAAAAGCGAAAGGGCTGGGCCAATGGCCATTTGGGTAAAGTATTGGTGGAAAACCGCTGATGGAATACGCAGATCGACGATTCCAGGCGTTCGTCAGCCAAATCCAGGTAGAATTTGGGCAGATCTTTGGGCATCACCAAACCTTTATAGATAGTGACCAGGGTCGACAAACAGGCAACATAAAATTCGCTGTCAGTGGCCAGGCGTTTTTCTGCGCGCCGGCGAGCCATAAACAAGCGTCGCTCCAGGTCACGCTTACGCCAACCAGCAGGCGCGTTGACAAATACTTGTTCGATTTGTGGCACGCCAGATGCTGCCAGGTCACCTAATACAGAATGGTCGGTGGGCACCACGCGCCAGCCAGCCACACTTAATGTTTCTCGTTCCAGTTCTTCATTCAATACCGCACGGGCCTGAGCTGCCAGATTTTCATCCTGGTTGAGGAAAATCATGCCAATCCCATATTTTTTGCTCAGCTTCCATCCATTTTCAGTGGCGACGGTTTTAAAAAATGCATCGGGCTTTTGCAATAGTAAGCCGCAACCGTCTCCGGTTTTACCATCAGCAGCAATACCACCACGGTGTTGCATGCGATCTAATCCTTCAATTGCGGTACTCACTATTCTGTGGCTAGGTTCACCTTTGATATGGGCGATTAAACCGAAACCACAGTTATCCTTCGAATCATTAGGATTATATAAACTCATTGACGTAACTCCTTCAACCGACGACTGGGCAAGGTTGTGTTGTAGATTGCTGCTTTATGCCGTGCGTTTTCAGGGCACCGCTGGACACCAAAAGAGGCCAACGAAGCGACTTTAAACGCTATGTATTCTGGTCGTTATTATTATTGGGGATACCAGTCGAGTATCGAATATTTATACTAAGCAGGTCGTACAAAATACCGAGTATAAATTTATAAATCAATTACCATTCTAGCAGGCGTCGAAAAAATTCTTGTCTGGGTTAAAGTAATTTGGTTTTTATTGTTATTTAACAATGAATTAGATGCTATTCATTCCCTTGGTTATAACCTATATAAAAATCGTTCTTGTCTATGATAACTGTTAATAAAACGTTAAATATAGGTCTGTGAGATAGATTTCAAAACTAAATTAAGGGAATATTTATGAAAGCAAACTGCATAAAACCTTATTATCTGGCCACAAATTTTGCTTAAAACAGCCATGTTTGACGTACTGGCTTGATTGATTGATCAGAAATGGGTGGTAACAAGCGAAAATTACACGCTAAAGCGGGTATTGGTTGACCCGACAGTGGAACTTGCTAGCATACCGGCCATATATTCGCACCTTTGTTACTCGAGAAAACCAACATGCAGTTTCAAGATTCTGTTGAACCCTGGGCCTTAAGATTCGCTCAATTTATTAATCGCTTTGGTACCATTAAGGTCAGCGTGTTATTTGTTTTTTTAACCTTGGCTTTTACCCTGACCGGCACTTACTTTTTACGCTTTTATATTATTGGTGAAGTAAAAGTCGAAGATTTTATGAGCGCCATTATTCTGACGATTATCAGTGCACCTTGGGTGTTGTATTTTTTCAGTGAGTTGGTCAAACAGCTAGAGCGCTCCCGGGGAAATCTGGCAGAAGTTGTGACTCAGCTGGAGAGGCTGCGGGCAGAAGATGTGTTATTAAACCGCGAATTGCAGAATAATATCAAACAACTCAATTATGAAATTGAGCAACGCAAGAACGCCCAGGCTGAGCGGGAAAACGTATTTAGTGAGTTAGAAATTGAAATTCGTGAAAAATCCGAGCAAGAAGTTCAGGCCCAGCGTTTGTCCACATTATTACGCTCGATTATTGATGCCTCACCAGATTTGATTTATTACCGCAATGAAGAGGGACGGTTTGCCGGTTGTAACAGGGTGGCCGAGCAAATGACTGGTAAAAAAGAAGAAGAATTAATTGGTTTGACCCCTTATGAAGTATATGACGAGGAATTAGCCCGTCAGGTTGTGACCAGTGACCATGAAGTTTTAGAGAAAAATGCCAGTATTACCGAAGAATTGTGGTTGCGCTTTGCCGATGGCCGCCGGGGCTATTTTGAAATGCGTAAAGTGCCTTTTTATGCCGATGATGGTACCCGTCTTGGACTACTGGCTTTTGGCCGAGATATTACCGAACGTAAGCAAGCGGAAAATGTGGTTGCTAAGACCAGCAGGGATAAGACCGCGTTTATTGCCACTATCAGCCATGAACTTAGGACTCCCCTGAACGGCATAGTGGGCCTGAGCAGAATGTTGCGGGATACCAAGTTGGATAAAGAACAGTATGCCTGGGTCAGTACCATATACGCCAGCGGGATCACGCTGGGCAATATATTTAACGATATTATCGATATTGACCGTCTTGGCCGGGATAGGTTGGAATTGTCGTTAAAAACGGTGTCAATTAAAGACTTTACTGAAGAATTAGGCAGTATTATCCAGTTACTTGCTGTAGACAAGGGGCTGATATTCGAGACGAAAATTAAACAACCCTTACCGGCATTTGTGGAAGCTGATGGCACGCGATTACGGCAAATTCTGTGGAATTTATTGTCTAATGCTGTGAAATTCACCCAAAAAGGTAAGGTCAGCCTGACCGTTGAGGCTCATAATGGCCCAGATGGTATCAGTTTGGTAAAGTTTAAAGTTAGTGATTCAGGTGTGGGGATCCCGCAACAGGAAATAGATAAAATTTTTGCCATGTATTATCAGGTGAATTTGCCAGAGCACCAAAGTGCTACCGGTACGGGTATCGGTCTGGCAATCTGCCAACAAATGGTGTCACTGATGAAAGGTGAAATTAAAGTCAGCAGTGTCATCGGTGAAGGGACGTGTTTTACGGTGGAACTGCCCTTGCCAATAAGCAGCAGGCCGATGCAGGTGGAAGCGCTACAGGTTACAGGTCTGAATATACTATTGGTCGAAGATATAGAGCTTAATGTTATGGTCGCCAAAGCCTTATTAGAAAAACTTGAGCAGAATGTGGATGTAGCCATGACGGGTGGGGATGCCATTCGCATGGTCAGGGATAAACAATATGATCTGATTTTGCTCGACATCCAACTACCGGATATCAATGGTTTTGACGTGGCCACGACCTTACATAACGAAGGTCTGGTCGAACAAACCTGTATAGTGGCCCTGACCGCTAATGTGACCAAAAGACGTCAGGAATATCTGGATAATGGTATGGATGACGTGATCGCCAAACCGCTCAAAAAAAGCCGTATAATCGAGGTGTTTAACTCGCTGTTCAGCGAACAACCCACTACCTTGCATCAACCAATGGATGAGCGTGTTGACAGTGAACTCAATGCTATTCTCGATTTAGATTTGTTACAGACGCTGGTCGATACTATCGGCCATGAAATGGTCTGTACCAGTGTTAAAGTATTTGAAGAAAATATGCCCGTTTATTTGGACATCTTGCAGCTCAATTTAAGCGCCAATGAAAAAGATGAGGTTTGCAGTCAAGCCCATAAAATAAAAGGTGCGGCCGGTTCTGTGGGCCTGGCTCGGGTGCAAAAAATTGCGAACCTTATCCAACAAGGCGATCATCCCACCTGGTGGCAAAATGTACACGATTGGGTAGAAGAATTAATCCTGGCTGCGACAGAGGACATGGATAAGCTGAGCACCTGGCTAAACCAGCAAGATATCGATGATTAAGGGGTCACCGTTTGACAGAAAAACCCGAATTGACGCCTCAAGCAATAATGACCAGTCAATACTGGTTTTAGCGACAGTAGCCATAAACAAGGACTATTTTCAATAGTTGTAAATAGTCCTTGTGCCCAGAGAGTGGTTTATATACAATTCGCGCCGCTTAAAACAGTCACTAATTTAGTTCCTTGTCTCTATGCAGTCTGACTGTGCTGTCGAGACTACAACCGTGAGGAGCAATATGATGCGTCATTACGAAATCGTATTCATGGTTCACCCTGACCAGAGTGAACAAGTTCCAGGTATGATCGAGCGTTATACTGGAA
>JBKEFM010000010.1:0-42171 GCA_046709505.1 Paraglaciecola sp.
CCCAAAGTAACAAAAGACAACAATAAAAATTTCGATGATGAAGATGATGATTGGAGTAAAAAATAGTTTTTCCCCAGTTCATTAGCGCTGGATGAATTAACTCACACATATTTAACGATTATTTAATGATTAATGTGGGCTTCTCTTAAAAGGTTAAAGATCAACATATTTAACTGCAGTGCCATTGATACTTACCATTAACATGCTGCCGCCCTTGCCCACTACTTCGTAATCGATGCTGATGCCAATGACCGCATTGGCTCCTAAAGAGCGAGCATCCGCCTCCAGTTCCTTAAACGCTATTTTTCGAGCATTGGTTAATTCATCTTCATAGGCGCCAGAACGTCCCCCAACCACGTCCCTGATAGCCGCAAAGATATCTTTAAAAACATTGGTACCCATTACGGCTTCTCCTACGACTATTGCGCAGTAGGTTTCAATTTTTTTGCCATCGATCCCCTGCGTAGTTGTCATGATCATACTAGGTTCCTTAAGTGACTGTGGATAAGGTTAAAGGCTTAGTTATAAGCCACAAGACGTATAATAGTGATATGTAACCAGCCTAGATTTGGGTGGGGATAACGGTCAACAATGCCCGTTGGCCGATTGCTACATCTGCGTTGGGAAAGACTACCGCCTCTCCATCATACTGGGCTGTATATTGTTGCCCGCTTTCCTGTGCGAGTAAAGCATGGCGTGGAAACACGCTGAAATTTGGCAAATCATCCGCAAAGTTCAGGCGAAAGTCAGTCTGGTGTTTATTAATAACCTGATTAACCCGATATATAGCAAAATCTGCATTATCAAAGGTTTTACATGTGATATTTTGTCCGCAAATGAGTCTTTGTAGGCTGTCTTGCACTTGCACAAAACGGCTCATATCATTTTGCCCAAAAGGTTTGACTTTACCCAGCTCTACGGTAAATGCATGGGCAGAAAAATTTACAGAAGAGTAATAGCTAAAGGTTGTCGTTGGGCTGCCGGACAACAGGATAGTATTTATGCCACAGGCCAATAAAAACCGCAGTTGCTCTTTGCTATGAGGTTTGCCATGCAGATGAGGATAAACCGCAAATTTTTCATTTTTGGATGAACGGATCGCAGTATGTAAATCGTAATGATAACGTTCAGTATTGTCTATTTTAGGCGATTGCTGGTAAAAATCAGCCACAGATTTTTCCAGCTGTTTGGCTCGGGTGCGTTCGAAGGACACCCTATGAGGAGGCTCACTATGAGCACCACAAAACAAACGATTCAGGTTTTCTTCCACAAAGCGCTGGGCGATATCCATGGCCGGTAGATTGCCAAAGATAAACAGTATCCTGTGCCTTAATTCAAGCTGCCCGGTTAAAATACGCTGGACAAATCCGTCACAGATCTCGATCGGAGCCGTTTCGTTCCCATGTATACCGCATGATAAGACAATTTGTTTATTACCAGGTAACGCAGGAGAAAATGCGATAATACCCGGACCATCAATGACAACCTGGGTACCATTTTGTAATTGAAAACTTAAAGGTCGGGCAAATTCATCAGACTGTGTGCGTGATAGGTCTAAAAATTGACCCGAGGTCTCTAATTGTGTAACGATCATAATATTTTCGACGATAACGCTAAAAGCGCTATGATAACCTAAGGTTACCGGTAATAAACCGCTATTTTACTTTTTCCCCCCTCAGGGATAACTCACCGACCTTTAGACAGCCGGGCTGATTAATCATCAATAGTAAAATCTTGCTGAGTCAAGGCAACAAACGCCTTAATGGGCACAGCTCGGGAGAAAAGGAATCCCTGCCCTTGAACAATGCCAATCTCCCGCAAAATATGTAAATGCTTAAGACTTTCTATACCCTCTGCAACCACTGCACAACCAGCAGATTTGGCTATTAATTGGGTTGCTTCCACTATGGCCCTATTGATTGGGCTTTGATCAAGATCCATAACAAAGGCTTTATCTATCTTAATAGTATCAATCTGAATATTGCGCATATAGGCCAGTTTTGCATAGCTTTTACCGAAATCCTCAATAGCGATCGTCACACCTAAAGTACGAATAGCCAACAACTTTTTGATCACAAGAAAAGAATTGGACAAGGCCACGTCCTCAGTGAGCTCTAATTCAATTTGATTGAGACTAACCTGGTATTTCTCACTAAACCCCACAAGTTTAGTCACAAATTGTGGATCATATAACTGGGTCAGTGACATATTGACGGATATTTTCAGACCATTATTGATGTTACAAAGGTACTTTGCGGCCTTAAAGGCTTCTTGCAGTACCCAATAGCCAATCTCTTTCATCATATTATAAGACTCTGCAGCCTCAATTAAGGCCCCTGGAAACAATATTCCGTCAAGGGGATGATGCCAACGTAACAAACATTCTGCTCCGGTTATGTCTAAACTATTGAGGTTAACGATAGGTTGAAAATATAATTCAAGCTCTTGCTTAGATAAGGCCCGTTTAAGATCAGCCTTAAAAGCCAAAGAGCGTCCTGTATCAACCTTATCTTCAATATTTAAGTGACAAAAGTTTTCAAAACGATTGTGTTTGGCTTGTTTAAGTGCAGCTTCAGCTCTAGAAAAAAAGTGATTCATATCAACTAGTTTTGACTGGTTGGACACCACACCAACATTGAAATCTGCGATAAATGAGTGGTCATCACAGGCAATGGGGGTTTTAAAGTTATCGACCAGTTGAGTATAAAATGAATACAGTCGGGTTTTACTGTATTTACCCGGGATCACCAGGGCGAAAACATCACCACTTACCCGACCCAGTACGGCATCATAGCGTTCAAACAGGACATTTATTCTATTGGCTATATCTAGCAGTATCTGATCACCTAACTGATGGCCAAAACTGCAACTGACCTCTGAAAAACGTACCACATCAATAAGCATTAACGTTTGAAACGGGTCATCGTTAACAATATCTGCTATCTGTTGCAAAAAAACCTGGCGATTTGGAAGGGTAATTAACGACTCATGTAATTGCTTCATGATGAAAATAAGCCTCAGTAAAAATCTGACCTCTGTTTGTCTATTATAGTCAAAGCCAGTGACGTTACACCCCAGCAGCAAAGGGATTTACCTCATAACTTTAGATGGTCTAAGTGATTGTGATGAGAGCAGCCAACAACGGGGCCGTTTAAAGGAAGACAGGTATATATACCCAAATGATCTCAAAATTCAGAGTTTACCTGGGTATATAAAGCATAAAAACACTCCTAAATGCCATCGTTCTTATGCATCTGACCTAGTTTATAACAATATTGGCGGTATTTAATAAATTCACCAGGCAAATCGGCAGATTAGCTAATAAGTGCAAATCATTGATCGACTTTACAAGGGGTTAACTTCCATATCCGCGAAACATAATCCTGTATCGAACGATCAGAAGTGAACTTGCCCATCCGTGCCGTATTTAAGATAGCCATTTTTGCCCAGCGTTTAGGCTCCTGATAGGCTTGGTCAGCCAGTTTTTGTGCCTCACTATAAGATTCAAAATCTGCTAACACCATATAAGGGTCTCCTCCGTCAAGCATACTGTGTTTTAGTGATGCCAACGCACCCGGCTTGCCCGGGGTAAAATAATCTGTTTCCAACCAATCTAATATGGCTTTCAGTTCACGATTTTTATAATAGTAATCATAGGGTTTATAACCACTGGCATTGAGCTCATTCACTTCATCTACCGTCAGGCCAAAGATAAAAATATTTTCATCACCCACTTCTTCGGCAATCTCGATATTAGCCCCATCCATAGTGCCAACCGTGAGTGCACCGTTTAGCGATAACTTCATGTTTCCTGTGCCCGAAGCTTCTTTGCCTGCTGTAGATATCTGTTCCGATATATCCGCCGCTGGGATCATTTTCTCTGCCAGACTGACACGATAATTAGGCATAAAGACAACTTTGAGTTTGTGATTAACTCTGGGGTCATTATTAATTTTATCAGCGACTTTATTGATCGCATAAATAATGTCTTTGGCCAATTTGTAACCTGGCGCAGCCTTGGCCCCGAACAAAAAGACCCTGGGGTGCATTTCATAACGGGGATTTTCCAATAACCTGCGGTATAAGGCCATAATATGCAATAAATTCAAATGTTGCCGTTTGTATTCATGTAAGCGTTTAATTTGAATATCAAAAATAGCTGTCGGGTTGATTTCAACTCCCGTTAACGCCAGCACTTCTTTTGCCAAGGCAACTTTATTATTATATTTGACGCGCATAAAATCTTTCTGGAATGTGTCGTCATCTGCAAATTGCGCTAGGCCTTGCAGCTTATCTAAGTGCAAAGGCCAATCATCCCCTATCTTTTCATCAATTAAGCTGGATAAGGCGGGATTACAGGCCTTTAGCCAGCGCCGCGGTGTAATGCCGTTAGTCACATTCATCAATTTACCCGGCCACAATTTATTAAATTCCGGGAACAACTCTTTTTTAACCAGTTCGGAGTGGATCTCTGCCACACCATTGACCGCAAATGAACCGATAACAGACAAGTTACCCATGCGTATCATTTTCTCGTTTCCTTCCTCGATAATAGATAGCTTCTGTTTAATCTTGTTGTCGCCAGGCCACATTTTATCTAATGTTTCCATAAACCTGTGGTTTATTTCATAAATAATCTCCAGATGCCGCGGCAGAATTTTTTCAAACATCCGTGCTGGCCATTTTTCTAAGGCTTCTGGCAATAAGGTGTGGTTTGTATAGGCAAACGTTTTGCCACATATTTCCCATGCGGCGTCCCAGTCCAGCTCGGCCCGATCGATTAATATACGCATAAGTTCGGGAATGGCTATGGCCGGGTGCGTATCGTTCAACTGGATCACAACTTGCTCGGAAAACCGGCTCCAGTCATCCCCATGGGCACGTTTGTAGCGCCGAATAATGTCTTTTAACGAACAGGCACTAAAAAAGTATTGTTGGATCAGGCGCAGTGCCTTGCCTGCTTCTGTCTCATCGTTGGGGTATAGTACCTTAGAGATAGTTTCGGCTTGCACGTTTTCCTTTTGTGCATCAACGTAACCGCCTGCATTAAACACATCCCAGTTAAAGTAATCAGAAGCCTGACTTTGCCATAAGCGCAACACGTTTACGGTTTTACCACCATAACCTACTACAGGAATATCCCAAGGCAGGCCTTTGACGATGAGTCCGGGGTGCCATTCTT
Organism: Paraglaciecola sp.; assembly: GCA_046709505.1. Classification (GTDB taxonomy): domain Bacteria; phylum Pseudomonadota; class Gammaproteobacteria; order Enterobacterales; family Alteromonadaceae; genus Paraglaciecola. The sequence continues at coordinate 5,183 of JBKEFM010000010.1, forward strand.
TATGAACACGGCCATTCTCAGCATATTTGGTTTCTACATAACCGTATAGGGGAATATCCTGAATGGATTCAGGACGGCAAATTTCCCATGGATTACCATAGTCTCGCCAACTATCAGGTCGTTCAATTTGTTTGCCTTCTTTAATATCCTGACGAAACAGACCATGTTCATAATGTAAACCATAACCCACTGCCGGTAAGTCCAGCGTAGCCAACGAATCGATAAAACAGGCCGCTAAACGTCCCAAACCGCCGTTGCCAAGAGCCATGTCCGGCTCTTCTTCCATGATATCGCATAGGTTAACCCCAAGCTCTTGTAGCGCTTGTTCGGTTTGCCCGTATAAACCTAGATTATGCAAATTATTTGACATCAATCTGCCCATCAAAAATTCGGCGGAAAAATAATGCACGGCCCGAGTATCATTCATATAATGAGATTTTTGTGTCTTACGCAAGCCCTCAAGAACCTGCTCCTGCACCGACGCGCAGGTTGCTTTCCACCATGCGTGATTATTCGCTTTATTTTCATCGGTACCCAATGAGCAATGCAGATGTTTGACGATTGCCGTTTTAATTTGATTTTTATTCAACTGCACATTTTCGCTTTGGCCACTGTTCTTCGCAGTTTTGGTTCTGGTTTTTCGTTTGGGCGTGGGACTGATCATATATTGCTCTCTAACACTAAGGGTGAATTATCGACGCAATTATCTGTCGAAATGTTTTGTAATTAAATTACATATTTAGGTTTAAGACAAGTTTTATCAGAATTTCGGAGGGGATATTGTTAAATATTCGTTAATAAACACAAAAAAGCCGAACATTTTACCGTTCAGCTCTAATCATTTAACATTTAATTAGCATTTTTAATATATTAACTACTCATTCACCCCATTAAAAACCTCTTCGACCAAATTTTGAGCCTCATCGATCAATAATTGTAAATGAATTTCACCTTTAAAACTTTCAGCATAAATTTTATAAATATTTTCCGTACCCGAAGGTCGAGCGGCAAACCAGCCATTTTCAGTACTGACTTTTACGCCACCAATAGCGGCATTGTTGCCAGAGGCATGGGTTTGAATATTTATTATAGGCTCACCGGCCAACGTTGTGGACTGAATAACGCTTTTGTCCATTTTGCTCAACAGCTCTTTCTGTTCGTGGGTGGCCGGTACATCAATACGTTTATATGCAGGGGCAGAAAATCGCTCAGTCAAGCTCTGATAATGTTCACTGGGGTCTTTGCCTGTCACCGCTAAAATTTCGGCAGCCAGCAAACATAAAATAATTCCGTCTTTATCTGTGGCCCAGGGTTTACCATTGCGCCTTAAAAATATGCCTCCCGCACTTTCTTCACCGGCAAAGCCAAGTTCGCTGTTTAAAAGCCCTTTTACAAACCATTTAAAGCCAACGGGCATTTCTGCTAATTCAAGATCCAGGCTGTTCGCCACGCGATCAATCATGCTGCTGGACACTAAGGTTTTACCCACCTTGATATCTTTGGGCCAATCACTGCGTTGTTGATACAAATATTCAATCGCCACAGCCAGGTAATGGTTAGGATTCATCAAGCCGCCTGTTTTTGTCACGATGCCGTGGCGGTCAAAATCAGGATCGTTACCAAAAGCCAAATCATACTTGTCTTTTAAATCAATTAAACTGGCCATAGCGTAAGGAGAGGAACAATCCATACGGATTTTTCCGTCTTTATCCCGACGCATAAAGGCAAATTGGTGATCGACTTTTTTATTGACTACATCTATGTCCAGACCGTAACGCTCGGCTATTTTGTCCCAATACAGTAAACCTGCTCCACCAAGGGGATCCGTGCCCAATTTCAAACCTGCCTTGGCAATAGCTTGCATGTCAATAACCTGATCGAGTTGGGCGATATAATTTTCAGAAAAATCCATTTCTTGCACATATTCGCTGGCATAAGCAGTGTTAAAGTCCATGCGTTTTACTTGTGCTAAATCATCCTGGATCAGTTCATTGGCGCGGGCTTGAATTTGGTTGGTTACATCACTGTCAGCGGGCCCACCATCGGGTGCATTGTACTTAAACCCGCCATCTTCAGGTGGATTATGGGACGGAGTAATCACTACGCCATCAGAAAATGCCTGATCTTTGCCTTCATTGTAATCAAGGATGGCATGAGAGATCACGGGGGTAGGAGTATAGCCTCTGTCTGTCTGTACTTTGAGTTTCACGCCATTAGCCGCTAGCACTTCAATAGCGGTGACAAAAGCTGATTCAGACAACGCATGAGTATCCATACCAACAAACATCGGGCCACTGGTGCCTTGTGCCTCACGATACTCTGCTAAAGCTTGGCATATTGCTGCAATGTGGGTATCAGTAAAGGTACTTAATAACGAGCTCCCTCTATGTCCGGATGTACCGAATGACACAGCTTGGCTAACAATGCCCTTATCTGGCTTATTACTATAATAGGCACTTATCAGTCTAGCGACATTAACCAACTGCTCTGGTGATGCTGGTTTTCCTGCTTGTGGATGTATAGCCATTAATATCTCCTTGGTTGTCTCGGACCCTGTTTGGCTCGCAAACTTAGTCAATAATTGATTCCAGAACAAATAGTTGGGCCAAACGTTTACCCTGCTCTGGTGAGTATTCCAGTACTTCTGCCGCTTCCCGTAGCAAGGAGGCTTTTTTGGCAGTATTGTTATTGGTCATTACCCAAAGCAAATAGTTGGGCCAAACGTTTACCCTGCTCTGGTGAGTATTCCAGTACTTCTGCGACTTCCCGTAGCAAGGAGGCTTTTTTGGCAGTATTGTTATTGGTCATTACCCAAAATTCTGAATCCGGGATAGGTTTTGGATTCGTTACGTTGCTGGCCTGTAACAATTGTTCTTTGTCTTTGGCAAAATAGACACGGTACCTGCCACTTAGCTGCAATACCTTTTCAAAATCCTGACCGTGTATTTGAGATAATTTTGATAAAATCAGTAAAAACCTATCTACCATTTTGGGATATTCAAGTAATTGTTCCTCAGTAATTTCCTTAAATATATTCGGCTTTGAGCTTAGCCCCCTATCCGTGGGACTGGAAATGATTACCGGACGCATATTCTCAGGCATGACAATACGTCTGAGGATATCTGATGCTGTTTCGCCAATATGCTGGGTTTGAGACGCTATAAAAGCGTATAAATCATCTTCTATTTCAATATTTTTCATTTTGCTTGTCACTAAACCTATAATGTTCAATTTGAATATTATACTGATAGCGAAAGTCAGCGCACGAATTAATTTTATCCGTGCTCAGAATTTTATCTTCGCAGATAAAGACTTAAGCTATTGTTTTTTTGCCTATTTAAAAAAACAAATATGCTATCAGCTCTTGTCACTTGAACGTAAACGCAAGTGTACCGTCACCTCTTCCCTATCGTGATATAAATGTTTAACCTGCAGATCATATGGGCCAGCCTGGTTTTGTGCAATACACTCATCTATGATGGCCAGGGCCTGTTGCACTGACTCGTAACGTTTTTTCATAGGTAACTTCAGGTTAAATATCGATTCCTGACAACGTCCGTTTGCCACCCAGGTAGCCATCAATTTTGCCACACGTTGGGGTTGCTCAATCATGTCGCATACCAGCCAATAGATATTTTTCTTCTTTGGCTGAAATTTAAAACCATCTTCAGGACAATACCTGACTTGTCCTGAAGCCATTAATGCCTCATCCATCGCCCCGTTATCAACGGCCTCAACAAACATGCCCCGTTTCACTAACTGATAAGTCCAGCCACCTGGACAAGCCCCCAAATCAACCGCATGCAACCCACCAGACAAGCGCACGGCCTGTTCTTTTTTCGGAATAAATAACTCAAAGGCTTCTTCGAGCTTAAGTGTTGAGCGACTGGGGGCATCATGGGGGAACTTTAAACGTAAAATACCAAGGGGTTGGTCAGAGTTATTATGGGGGTACGAATAACCCACCAGGGCATTCGTGCTGTCGGCAAAATACACATGCATCACGGGTTTATGAGGATTTTCTTTTTTTGTTAGTTTTGACTTAGAGCGTAAAGCCTGCCGCAGAGGTACACTGAATTTTCGGCAAAACTTAGAAATTTCCCGCCCATGGGTACTGTCTCCGTGTTCTACTCGCAGCTCTCCACACAGTGGGAAATCCTGGCAGGCCTGTAATATAGGGCCAATACGATCATTTACATCCATGTCAGTCAGGTGTGCAAAACAGGCAAAAATCTGTCGTGCAAAGATAAGTTTTTGCAACATCAAAGACTGGGCTAAGGTGTCGGCCTGTTCAGTTTGATAACAATGGTAGATAACCAAACCACTGTCCTGCTTAGCCTCAGGATAGCCAAAAATCTCCAGTTTCGAGGCTTTGTCCTGAATTTCGTTAGCTAAATCCTTTTCAAATCCTGTTCGGCAATAAAGTGCAATACCCGCCATACTTTAATTGCTCCCTTTTAGACTGGCAACCAGCAATAAGCCCCAACCGACAATAAAACACAACCCCCCTAAAGGGGTAATAGGCCCAATCCATTTAATACCGCTTAGTGCCAACAAATATAAACTGCCACTAAAAAGCCCTATTCCCCCCAGCATAAAACTGGCGGACCATAACAACATAGGTGTTGGTGTCTGACGATAAAGGATAACAATCAATACTATGGCTAAGCTGTGGTAAAGCTGATAGTGAACGCCGGTTTGAAAAGCACTCATCAGGCTTTCGGTTAATCTGTCTTTAAGTCCATGGGCCGCAAAAGCACCCAATATGACGGCTAACATGGCGCTAAAAGCGCCCAGGGCTAGAAACAATTTCATCGGTTGTCCAAATTAGAATGAGAAGGTATGTGTTGTTTTATAAAACTCGTGGTGGTGTTCATCGCTTGTTCAAAGTGTTGCTCAAAGGTAAAGCCTGATCTCTTACGGGGCTTGAAACTATGATCACCATCAGCCAAATAGCTTAACTGAATATTTTCCGGCAAGGCGTAATGACCAATCTCCTGCGGGTTACCCAACGTATCCCGGGTTCCCTGGACGATAAGCATAGGTTTGTTAATCGTATATAGATGCTCAGTTCTTATCTTATCTGGTTTGCCCGCCGGGTGAAACGGATAACCAAAACATATCCCTGCCAATGCCTCAGAAGATCCCACTAACATTGAGGCGACTCGGCCACCCATGGATTTACCGCCTATAAATAGCGGAAGCTCATAAGTGTTATCCTTTAACACTTGTTGATAACATGCGAGCAGTTTTTCCATCCTATCCGGTGGACGGCGCTGGCCTAATTGGGTTGCCAGTTGCATATAATCAAACTCAAAACGGCTTACCTGGATCCCGCGGGCTGCCAATGCCAGAGCGGTGAGCTGCATAAAGTGACTATTCATACCTGCACCGGCGCCGTGGGCCAGGAACAAATGGGCCCAGGGTTGATTGGCTTTAGTGGTTAAAATCATCATCTTCCTGTTCATCTTTGACCTGGTTTTGCAGCCATTCCCGAAAAGCCACTATTTTGCCCAAGTCTGCCTGGGATTGATGGCATACCACATAATAAGCATTATTCGTAACCAAACGCTCGTTAAAGGGGCAGACCAGTCGCCCGGCCTCTATTTCTGGTCTTGCCAGCACGCTATGGCCCAAGGCCACTCCCTGTCCTAATGCTGCTGCCTTAAGCACCAACATAGAGTGACTAAAAACAGCTCCCTGATTTACATTGATACCAGGGATACGAAAATGTTTGATCCAGTTTTTCCAAGGCTCTCGCGAAGAATCGTGGAGCAATAAATGATGACGCAGATCTTCAAGGCTATCGAGGGGCTTTTGCCCCTGAAATAAGGAAGGTGAACAAACCGGAGTCAGGTATTCTGTATGTAATTTTTCAGCGTGCAAACTTGGCCATTTTCCTCTGCCGTAATAAATAGCCACGTCTATATTATCCGTTAAAAACCCTTCGTCAAAATCTACGGCTTTAATACGAATATCAATATCTGGATTGAACTGACTGAACTGATTGAGTCTGGGTACTAGCCACTGAATAGCAAAACTCGGCGGCAGTGCGACCGTCAATGCTCCTTTAGCGCCCCGGGCTAGGAGACGCTCGGTAGCTTCATGCAGTGAGTGAAACACATCCTTGATATCCAGATAATAACCCTGCCCTTCTTCGGTTAGTAGTAAAGAACGATTTTTACGTAAAAAGAGTTTCATCGACAGAAACTCCTCTAATGATTTAATTTGATGGCTGACCGCTGCCTGTGTCACAAAAAGCTCTTCTGCAGCACGGGTGAAACTTAGATGTCGAGCCGCAGCTTCGAACGCTTTAAGTGAATTTAACGGGGGTAAACGACGGTTCATTGGCTTCTTATTGCTTCCTGTCAGCGCTGGGTTGGATACATTAGTTTTTCTAATCGATATCCATACATAATGTCATTTTAACAACCGGGCTTAATTGTTTACTATTCGCACGGTCAAGAAATAAAAGACTTTTAAAACAACAGTTAACAAAATAAGCAATTAGTTAACATCTTAAGCGAATGCTTTCTTTTTACATTAATATATTTTAGGTGATTATTATGAAATTCAACAAAAATTTAGTTTTAAGCAGTTTAACTGCATTAGTATTCAGTCACAACCTTATGGCCCAGGAGTTCGATTTATCTGCTGATTTTATCAGCCAGCATGTGGAAACCAATATATCCAGCATGTTAACGGATATTGCCAAAATGCACAGTAGTGAGGATGTGTTTAAGCAAGCTGTTTATCAACTTAATAGTGATTTTAGCTCTGCAACGTCCAGTGTTGAATCGAACGCTGATGAGGATACTCATTCAACTTATCAATATCGCTTAACTGAATAAACAGATGGACCTTTTTTTAGTGCTAATGTTATCTTCAGATCATTATTTTACCTTTGACGGTGTGAGCGCTCAGATGATGAGTGCCCACAACCGCTTATCACTGAGGACGATTTTATAGAGCACGGGTATCCAAGGGCGCAAATCCTTTTACCAATTCGTCTAACGCTAGCATCTGCTCTAAATAGGGTTGCAGTTTATCCAGAGATAGCGCACAAGGCCCGTCGCATTTTGCTTCATTAGGATTAGGGTGTGCTTCAATAAATAGTCCAGCCAGACCCAATGCCATACCACTTCTGGCTAATTGTGCTGCTTGGGCACGACGACCATCTGCCGAATTTTCTCGTCCTCCTGGCTTTTGCAATGCGTGAGTCGCATCAAAAATGACCGGGGCATAGTCTTTCATCTCATCCATACCCAGCATGTCTACTACCAAATTATTATATCCAAAACTGGAACCCCGCTCACACAAAATTATTTTATCATTGCCTGCTTCCAAAAATTTATTGATGATATGACGCATTTCATGAGGAGCTAAAAACTGGGGTTTTTTAACGTTAATCACCGCATTGCTTTTCGCCATCGCCACGACCAGATCAGTTTGACGGGCTAAAAATGCCGGCAACTGGATCACATCGACAACTTCCGCCACCGGTGCTGCCTGGTAAGCCTCGTGTACGTCTGTGATCAAAGGGATGTTAAAGGTGGATTTTATCTCAGCAAATATTTCCAGTCCCTTGTCTAAACCCGGTCCGCGGTAGGAATTAACCGATGAACGGTTAGCCTTGTCGAAGGAGGCTTTAAAAACATAGGGTATACCGAGTTTGCTCGTTATCTCAACATAGTGTTCAGCGATACGCATCGCCATATCCCTGGACTCCAGTACATTCATTCCACCAAAGAGAACAAAAGGCTGGTCGTTTGCGACACAAATGTCACCAATGGCAATAGCGTGTAAATTCTTCATATTCGAAAATTGTAAAGTGAAATTGTGCCTTTAGCTTAACAAGGCCAGACAAACTTGGGTATCAACAACTTCATCTTGAACACAGTCGTTTAGTTAATAACGGCCTAAAAAAGATGTATAGTTAGCCCTAGGTGATTTACATAATCATGCAATATATACATTATCCTGCCTTAACCTTTTTACACTCAACCACCCGTGCACATAAAAATACCTGCCTTGATATCCTTTTTGCAGTTCTCAAAAAGGATAAAACTAGCTTAAGACACGAATAACCCGTAAAGTATACGGTTCAGTTTTATCTGGTTATTGCCTCTGGCTAATCGGATATATTCATTTTTTTATCAGTAAATTTTACAAGAGTAAGGTAAACACAGGGCGTTATGACTAAAAAACTTTTTATTAAGACTTGGGGTTGCCAAATGAACGAGTATGACTCGCAAAAAATGGCTGACCTGCTGAACTCGACCCATGGATATCAAGTTGCCGAAACCGCTGAAGAAGCGGATGTGATTTTGCTCAACACTTGTTCAATTCGCGAAAAGGCCCAGGAAAAAGTATTTCACCAGCTGGGCCGTTGGAAAAACCTTAAAAAGGACAAACCCGGGTTAATCATAGGTGTTGGAGGTTGTGTTGCGTCACAGGAAGGCCAGACTATCCGTCAACGGGCTCCTTTTGTGGACATGGTGTTTGGCCCGCAAACGTTGCATCGCCTGCCAGAAATGATCAACCAGATAAAAGGTGGCAGTTCTTCGGTTATCGACATCAGTTTCCCTGAAATTGAAAAATTTGACCGGTTACCTGAGCCAAAAGCAGAAGGGCCTTCTGCTTTTGTATCTATTATGGAAGGCTGTTCCAAATACTGCACGTTCTGCGTTGTGCCCTATACTCGTGGTGAGGAAGTCAGTCGACCCGTTGATGACGTGCTCTATGAAATTGCCCAATTGGCAGAGCAAGGTGTGCGTGAAGTCAATTTACTTGGTCAGAACGTTAATGCGTTCCGTGGGCCACACCATGACGGTGTGATCTGCACTTTTGCTGAATTATTGGAAATGGTCGCCTCGATTGAGGGTATTGACCGTATACGTTATACCACCTCTCATCCAGTGGAATTTACTGACGACATTATTGAGGCTTATGCCACCATTCCTGAGCTGGTGGATCATTTACATCTGCCGGTTCAATCTGGTTCAGACCGAATACTTAACATGATGAAACGGGGCCATACCGCCATAGAATATAAGTCTAAAATCCGTAAACTTAAAAAAATTCGTCCAAATTTAAGTATGTCCTCAGACTTTATCATCGGTTTTCCGGGGGAAAGTGATGCCGACTTTGAAGCCACCATGGATCTTATTCAGGCTATGGATTTTGACTTAAGCTTTAGTTTTATCTACAGCGCCCGACCGGGAACCCCTGCTGCAGATTTACCGGATGATGTGACTGAAGATGCCAAAAAGTTGCGTTTGCAGTTACTGCAAAAACGTATTACCCAACAGGCACTGCGTATTGCCAGAAACATGGTAGATACCGAGCAACGTATTTTAGTTGAAGGTCCCTCCAAGAAAAACCCCATGGAATTATCCGGTCGTACCGAGAACAATCGGGTGGTCAATTTCGAAGGAACACCGAATATGATTGGTGGATTTGTAGATGTTAAAATAACCGATGTATTTGCTAACTCCTTGCGTGGAGTCGTCTTGCGTACAGAAGACGAAATGGCATTACGGGGTAGTATTACGCCTCAAGCCATATTGGCCAATAAATCAGCTAAAATAGATGCTATTGGTGTAAGCCAATACGTGCCGTCTAACGGATAGTTTACCTATAAACGAGGGACCGATATTGAACCAATCTGTAAGTAAAGACCTATTTTTGGAACCATCTGATCACAAACGTCTGGCCAGTTTATGTGGCCCGTTTGATGATAATATAAAACAGATAGAACGCCGATTTGGGGTAGAGATAAGCTACCGCAACAATGAATTTAAAGTTACCGGTCAACCTCTTCAGTCAAGTGGTGCCATAGAATTACTCAAGTTGATGTATGTGGAAACCCAACCTATTCGTGGTGTGATCCCTGATTTGGGATCTGAGCAGGTACATCTGGCTATTCAGGAAGCTAAATGCCTCGAACGGACTGATGCTGGGGACGATGGTAAAGACATACATATTAAAACCAAACGGGGAGTGATCAAAGCCCGTAATCCTAATCAATCCAAGTACGTCAATAATATCATGACCCATGATATTAGTTTTGGTATTGGCCCCGCCGGTACGGGCAAAACATATCTGGCGGTTGCCTGTGCCGTGGATGCCCTGGAACGTCAGGAAGTCAGGCGCATATTATTGACTCGTCCGGCGGTGGAGGCGGGTGAAAAATTGGGTTTTTTACCCGGTGATCTGGCACAAAAGGTCGATCCCTATTTACGCCCTTTGTATGACGCTTTGTTCGAAATGCTCGGCTTTGAAAAAGTCGAGAAACTGATTGAGCGTAAAGTAATTGAAGTTGCGCCACTGGCCTATATGCGAGGACGCACTCTAAATGATGCTTTTATTATTCTGGATGAAAGTCAAAATACCACTGTCGAACAGATGAAAATGTTTTTGACCCGCATCGGTTTTAATTCCCAGGCAGTCATTACCGGAGACATTACCCAGGTAGATTTGCCCAACAATACACGCTCGGGTTTACGCCATGCCATTGAAGTATTAAAAGGGGTCGACGATATTTCTTTTAATTTCTTTAATGCTAATGACGTTGTACGCCATCCTGTAGTAGCACGAATAGTTATGGCTTATGAAGAATTTGAGGCCCAACAAGAGCGGGAACGTTTGGAAAAAAAAGCTGAGCGTAGATCCATATGATAACGTTACTAGATTTACAAGTGGCTTGCCAATCTGAGCATATTCCTACAGCGACAAATATACAGTTATGGCTTGATGCCGCATTGAGTAATAGGGGTATGGCTGATCAGGAAATCACTGTTCGTTTGGTTGATATCACTGAAAGCCAAGCCCTCAATCATCAATATCGCGGCAAAGACCAGGCGACTAATGTATTATCATTTCCGTTCGAGGCTCCACCCGGGATGACGATGAATTTACTCGGCGATTTAGTGATTTGCACTGATGTTATTCAACAGGAAGCTACTGAACAACATAAACCCTTGATGCATCATTGGGCACATATGTTAGTACACGGAACCTTGCACTTATTGGGTTACGATCATATAGATGACAACGAAGCACAAGACATGGAAGAACTGGAAATTGAGATATTACGAAATTTATCCATTGACGACCCTTATCAAGATCATTGAAAATACCCATTCACGCAATAAAATTACGAGATCATGAGCGAAGACAACCCCCCATCTAGTAGCGGTTCTGCCAATAAAGGCTGGCTGGACAAAATAGTTCAGTCATTCTCGGGAGAGCCGAAAACCAAAGCAGAACTTTTTGCCGTCATTGTTGACGCTCAGCAGCGCGAAGTGATTAATCTTGAAACCCGAGATATGATCGAGGGCGTAATGGAAGTCAGCGAAATGCGAGTCAGAGAAATAATGATCCCTCGTGCACAAATGACCACCATAGATATTAATGAGGCCGTTGAGCAATTTTTGCCGACTATGCTTGAATCAGCGCATTCACGCTTCCCGGTGATCAGCGAAGACAAGGATCACATCGAGGGGATACTGTTAGCTAAGGACTTACTTGAATATGCGTTTGTTCCAGGCCGGGAATTTCAACTACGAAATGTTCTCCGCCCCGCCGTAATAGTGCCAGAAAGCAAACGTGTAGATGTATTACTTAAAGAATTCCAGCAAAATCGCTTTCATATGGCTATAGTAGTTGATGAGTATGGTGGCGTATCCGGATTGGTAACGATAGAGGATATATTGGAATTAATCGTGGGTGAAATCGAAGACGAACACGATGCAGGAGAAAGTATTAGCGACGGTATTCGTCCCCTGAACAAATATACCTATTCGGTCAAGGCCCTGACTGAGCTAGATGATTTTAATAAATTCTTTAACACAGATTTTAATGAGGAAGAGGCCGATACTATAGGGGGTATAGTGCTTAAAGCATTTGGCCATATGCCCATGCGTGACGAAAAAGTTGAGATTAACAACATGAAGTTTAAAGTCACTAACTCTGATGCCCGCAGATTAATTCAGTTAAAAGTTACCCTGCCCAACACACAAGAGTAATCCCCTGGCCACATTAATCCCTTGTTTGCTGGCGCTGATAATAGGAGCAAGCTTAACCTTAAGCTTTGCTCCGTTTTCATACTGGCCAGTTATGCCTATTGCCTTAATCTGTTATTTCGGGCTGCTAAATAAAGTACGCAAAGAAGACGCATTCAAGCTTGGCCTGACTTTCGGCCTAGGCTGGTTTGGTGCCGGTATTAGTTGGGTACATGTAAGTATTTCACAATTCGGGGGCTTGCCACTCGCGGGCTCATTGGCCCTGATGCTACTGTTGAGTGTCTACCTGGCCCTCTTCCCCGCTATTATCAGTAAACTCACCAAACAATATGTTCAACCCAGGTTATGGCCGTGGGCCCTGCCCTTTATTTGGCTGCTCGTTGAATGGCTCCGCAGTTGGCTATTAACGGGCTTTCCGTGGCTATCCCTGGGGTACAGTCAGATAAACAGCCCGTTATCAGGCTGGTTACCTGTTATTGGCGAATTTGGGGTGAGTGGACTTCTGGTTATGACCGCGGCGCTCTGTGCTTTGTGGTTAGCACAAAAACGTTACCTGCATACTGTATCGGCCTTGCTGATTATTTTTGCCAGCGGTTGGTTATTAAATCAATATCAATGGGTAAAACCCACAGGGGAATCGGTATCTATTGCTATGATACAAGGTAATATCGAACAAGATTTACGTTGGGCTCCTGAACAAGACCGGCCCACTATGGAAAAATACGCCAAGTTGACCCAAGAAAATTGGCACAACCAGGTGATCATCTGGCCTGAAGCGGCCATACCCAAGTTGGAACCCCTTTCTAGTGACTACCTCAAGGAATTGGATGAAGTTGCTGCAACAAATAAGACCGGTATCATCAGCGGTATCGTCAACTATAATTTTGAAACCCGTCAGGCCTATAACAGTCTGATTGGATTTGGTTTGCAACATGGTGAAGATGATAAAGGGCATTATTATTACGGGCACAGCAACCGCTATGCAAAACATCATCTGTTACCCATAGGCGAATTTATTCCCATGGAAGATTGGTTGCGGGGCTTGGCACCTATTTTTGACTTACCCATGTCTTCTTTTTCAAGAGGAGATTATCAGCAACAAAACTTACTGGTTAATGGTTATCATTTTGCGCCTGCGTTGTGTTTCGAAATAGCTTTTCCCGGGCAAATATCAGCGAATATCACACCAGAGACAGACTTTATTATTACCGTAAGCAACGACGCCTGGTTTGGTCATTCCCATGGTCCGGCGCAACATTTACAAATCGCTCAGGTACGTGCCAAGGAGTTTGGCTTGCCTGTGTTACGTGCCACTAACAATGGCATCACTGCTTTTATCAATCATAGGGGCGAAATTCTAAGTCGCCTCCCCCAGTTTGAAACGGGTGTACTAAGCGACAATATCGAGAGAGTTGAAGGTATCACCCCATTCCGTTATTTCGGTAACACCCTAGCCTGGTTACTGTCAGTGCTGGGATTGATAGTCGCTATACGTTTACCCGTCCTAGATAATTGACAGAAACGCATTACTATTTAAACTAGTCGTTCATCTTGGCCCTCTATGCAATAAGCTTTGTGTGGTCGGGCTGGCACGCTTTAACAACAAGCGCTTAATTTTATGCACAGACGTCAGTACGGTGGCATTACCGGTTAACACTAAAAAGCTGTGATCCAGTTTTCGAAACGACACAGGTAAACTTTTATACCTAGTAAGCCCACAACAATGAGTCAGTAATAGCAACCTCCCCCATTTGAAATTCGATGGCAAGCCATGTCGAGCTCCAAGATTAAGATCTTCCTCGTATATAAAATCAATAGAGATAAATTAAACTATTGGAATAACTACCAGGCGACTAAACGATTTCTTCTTTGTCTGCAGAACTTGCTTTATTTATGACTTTTCGATAATTGATCAATCGAAGAGAGATAATAAATATTTATCGGTTAACAGGTATGATGTATTAGAATAAGCGCCCGTAAAACGCAGTTACATCGTATAACGACCCAAACACGGGGACTACTTGGCCAACGATCGCTTTACAAAGATAAGTTTTGAAGCCCATAAGCTAGATTGCCGCCAGACACCCATGCCAATTAGGTTGGGGAGCAGACAAGGTTGTAAAAAATATCACGGAGGGTTGATCTAGCCAGATGGGTAATTCAAGACACCCTGTTACAAGATTTAAAGCCTTGTATTTGCAGGCTACCGTCTCAAGCAATGGGTAAAAAGGGATGTATTAGGGAGCCAATTTTTTTAAGCTTATGTGTAAAATCGATTATGTTGAGTGCGGGTATAGGGATAGATAGAAATCCTCATATCAATAGACCTCTGCTAACGTTGAGCTCCGAACTAGTAAGCTTACCTACATCTAGCCACACTGTAGGGTTAAATAAAGAGCAAAAAAAGAGTGCCGTTAAGCACTCTTTTTTCCAATTAATGATATAAAGCCGTGCATTACACACTGTCCGATGAGGCTAAATATACTCTACCCCATTGATTTCAAATTCAACTTTACCTTTTGGCGTTTGGATATTAACCACATCATCCAGTTCTTTACCAATCAGCCCCCGGGCAATAGGAGAGCTAAATGATATCAGGTTATTCTTGATATCAGCTTCGTCTTCCCCAACTATCCTGTAGGTTATTTCTTCATTGGTCTTGAGGTTCATAATCGACACAGTCGTACCAAATATCACTTTACCGGTATTGGTCATCTTGGTGACATCGATAATTTGGATATTAGATAATTTACCTTCTATATCCTGGATCCGTCCTTCGCAAAAACTTTGTTGCTCCCGAGCCGCATGGTATTCGGCGTTTTCCTTCAAATCACCGTGCTCCCGCGCTACAGCGATAGAGGCAATAATTTTTGGACGTCTTACTGATTTAAGATGTTGTAGCTCTACGCGCAACATTTCTGCGCCTTTAGCTGTCATGGGATATAGAGTCATTTGACAATAGCTCGCTTTAAGTTTAGTTACTGGTCGGCTACTCGCGCCAATCGCTTAGAACGTCTAAGTGATTGGCGCTGAGTTCCTTTGCCGCCTGGCTGCAACACCAATGGCTTTGGGTATCATTAAATATGTGCCAGGCAAAATTAATCAACTACTGGTCAGCTAATAACGATTAACTGACCTTGTCTGTTAGTGTAGTCGCAGGTGTAATTCCTGAACAGAATTCACCCTGGCTCTGTCGTCTGCTTTATTAGCACTGACTGTGGCAAAAGCAGCATTCATAGTAGTGGTATAGGGGATTTTGTTAAGCAAGGCTTCACGTCTGATATACACTGAATCATCAATTGCCTGACGACCTTCAGTCGTATTGATGATATAGCAGTATTCACCATTTTTTATTGAATCGACAATATTGGGGCGCCCTTCACTTAATTTATTCACTACACTGCACGCGACGTTTGCTTTATTGAGTACTTCAGCTGTGCCTCTTGTTGCCTCAAGCGTAAAGCCTTTAGCTAGCATAGCCCGCCCCAGCTCAATCACCCGATTTTTATCATTCAAACGCACTGAAAGCAATGCTTTTCCACCCGTAGGGATCGGCTCACCCGCGGCTAAATTAGCTTTAGCATAAGCTTCAACGAAGGTATCACCTACTCCCATCACTTCGCCGGTAGAGCGCATTTCAGGGCCCAGTAAAGGATCAACACCCTGAAATTTAGCAAAGGGCAACACGACCTCTTTAACTGAGAAAAAAGGCGGAATAATTTCTTTGGTTAAACCCTGAGATTTAAGCGATTGACCAACCATGACTCTGGCGCCAATTTTCGCTACGGACAAACCTGTCGCTTTAGATACAAAAGGAATGGTCCGCGCCGCTCTGGGGTTAACTTCAATGATATAGACTTCCCCGTCTTTGACGGCAAATTGAGTGTTCATCAAACCCACCACACCTAATTCCAGAGCCATGGCTTTTACTTGCGCACGCATAACGTCCTGAATTTCTGGACTAAGAGAATAGGGTGGTAACGAGCAGGCCGAATCACCAGAGTGCACGCCTGCTTGCTCAATATGTTCCATAATGGCGGCTATATGTACTTCTTTACCGTCACAAATCGCATCTACATCAACTTCTATGGCATCGTCGAGGAATCGATCGAGTAACACAGGGGAATCGTTTGATACTTTCACCGCGTTGTTGAGATAACGTTTTAAATCCTTCAAATCATAGACGATTTCCATCGCACGACCACCCAACACATATGATGGACGAACCACTAGGGGAAAACCGATTTTTCCAGCGGCGGTAAGGGCTTCTTCCATATTTTTAACAGTCGCATTAGCGGGTTGTTTAAGGTTGAGCTTGTTAACCATTTTTTGAAAACGTTCGCGATCCTCTGCCTTATCTATGGCATCCGGTGATGTACCAACAATAGGCACGCCATTGGCTTCCAAAGCCCTGGCGAGTTTTAGAGGCGTTTGTCCACCGTACTGCACTATTACGCCTACAGGCTTTTCAATACGCACTATTTCCAGTACATCTTCCAACGTAAGAGATTCAAAATACAGACGATCAGAAGTATCGTAGTCTGTTGATACAGTCTCGGGATTACAGTTAACCATGATGGTTTCATAGCCATCTTCGCGCATGGCCAGGGCCGCGTGTACACAACAATAATCAAACTCTATACCTTGACCAATACGGTTTGGTCCGCCGCCAAGCACCATTATTTTATCCTTATCTGACGGATTGGCTTCGCACTCTTCGTCATAGGTAGAATACATATAAGCGGTACTGGTAGAAAATTCGGCGGCGCAGGTGTCCACTCGTTTGTAAACAGGATGGATGTCAAAACCACGTCTTAGCTGACGGACATCGGCCTCGTCGACCCCGGTTAACTCTGCGATCCGCGCATCGGCAAACCCCTTGCGTTTTAAGGTACGCATCAAATCAAAATCGATGGAGGACAAACCATTTTTAGCAATCTGTCCTTCAATAATAACCAGTTCTTCAATTTGTACTAAATACCAGCGGTCAATATTGGTTAGTGTGAATATTTCATCAACGGTCATTCCCATACGCATAGCATCGGCTATATACCATATGCGCTCGGCACCGGGTTCACGTAATTCCCGTAAAATAATATTTTTACTTGCGGGATCAGCGATATCAATAATTGAGTCTAGACCGTTTACCCCAACTTCGAGACCGCGCAGGGCTTTTTGCAATGATTCCTGCTGATTGCGGCCTATGGCCATCACTTCACCCACAGATTTCATCTGTGTGGTAAGCCTATCATTGGCACCGGAAAATTTTTCAAAGTTAAAGCGCGGTATTTTAGTCACAACATAATCGATGGCCGGTTCAAAAGATGCGGGGGTTAAACCACCGGTAATATCATTGGCCAACTCATCCAGCGTATAGCCTATAGCCAGTTTAGCGGCCACTTTGGCAATGGGAAAACCCGTGGCCTTTGAGGCCAGAGCTGACGAACGAGATACCCGAGGATTCATTTCGATGATAACCATACGCCCGGTTTCGGGATCCACGCCAAATTGTACGTTGGAGCCACCGGTTTCTACCCCTATTTCACGTAGTACAGCAATAGCCGCATTACGCATAATCTGAAATTCTTTATCGGTAAGGGTTTGTGCCGGAGCTACGGTGATCGAGTCCCCGGTATGCACGCCCATAGCATCAATATTTTCAATGGTACAAACAATAATGCAGTTGTCTGCCTTGTCTCTGACCACTTCCATCTCATATTCTTTCCAACCAATTAGCGATTCGTCGATAAGCAGCTCAGAGGTGGGAGATAAGTCCAGACCACGTCTGCAGATCTCTTCGAATTCGTCGACATTATAGGCGATGCCTCCGCCACTTCCGCCCATGGTAAAAGAGGGGCGGATAATACAAGGAAAGCCTATTCTGGTAGAAACGTCAAACGCCTGTTCCAAACTATGAGCAATTTCTGCCCGTGGACAAGCCAGACCGATAGATTTCATCGCTTTGTCGAAACGTTCTCTATCTTCGGCTTTATCGATAGCATCGGCTGAGGCACCGATCATTTCAACACCAAACTCAGCCAATACACCGTGCTTATTCAAATCAAGCGCACAATTGAGAGCCGTTTGGCCTCCCATAGTGGGCAAAATTGCATCGGGGCGCTCTTTTTCTATGATTTTTTTCACGACTTCCCAGTGAATAGGCTCAATATATGTCGCATCGGCCATCTCAGGATCGGTCATGATAGTTGCGGGATTAGAGTTGACCAGGATAACCCTGTATCCCTCTTCGCGCAGAGCCTTACAGGCTTGCGCGCCTGAGTAATCAAATTCACAGGCTTGGCCGATGACAATCGGGCCTGCACCAATAATTAAGATGCTTTTTATGTCGGTACGTTTTGGCATTGTGCTTTTTACTCAAATTATTGATTTACGCCGCGCACTAAATCGTTGCCCGGCGTAAATCTGTGTTAGCGGCTTGCTTGCATCAATTCAATAAAGTGATCAAATAAAGGGGCTGCATCGTGGGGGCCAGGGCTCGCTTCAGGGTGTCCCTGGAAGCTAAACGCTGGTTTGTCCTTGCGATGAATACCTTGTAACGATTGATCAAACAGTGAAACATGGGTAATGTCCAGATTGTGAGGCAAGGCCTCCTCATCCACGGCAAAGCCGTGATTCTGGCTGGTGATCATAACCCGTTCACCCTTAATATCTTTAACCGGATGATTAGCCCCGTGGTGACCAAATTTCATTTTTACGGTTTTAGCGCCACTGGCAATCGCCAGGAGCTGATGCCCCAGACAAATACCAAAAATAGGCAGTTCCTGGTCTAATAAGTTTTTAATCGCGGTTACCGCATAATCACAAGGCTCGGGATCACCCGGACCATTAGATAAAAACACGCCATCTGGTTTTAACGCCAATACATCGGCTGCGCTGGTTGTCGCTGGCACGACAGTAAGGCGGCAACCTCTATCCACCAACATACGTAATATATTACGTTTAGCACCAAAATCATAAGCTACGACATGAAAAGGCAAGTTTGTTTGATTTTCAGCAAAGCCGTCTCCTAATATCCATGAACCATCCGTCCAGCTATATGCTTCTTCGGTCGTCACTTCTTTAGCCAGATCCATGCCTTTGAGACCAGCAAAACCTTTAGCTTTAGCTAATGCTATATCTTCGTCCAAAGCAAAGTCAGATGCAGAATCGATAGCCATAATACAGCCGTTTTGCGCACCTTTATCCCGTAATACCCGGGTTAATCTGCGGGTATCTATATCAGCTATACCCAGGATGTTATTCGCACGCAGATATTCAGCTAAACTTTGCTCACTACGAAAGTTACTGGCAAGAATGGGTAAATCACGAATAATCAAACCTTTAGCCCATATTTTATGGGATTCACAATCTTCCGTATTAATACCGGTATTACCAATATGAGGATAAGTTAACGTGATAATTTGTTCTGCGTACGAGGGATCTGTAAGAATTTCCTGATAACCTGTCATGGATGTATTAAACACCACTTCACCGACAGAAACACCAGTCGCTCCGATAGCCGTGCCTTTGAAAACAGAACCATCTTCTAGCACTAAAAGGGCGGAATTAGCCAAGTCAACCTCCGAATATAGTTAACCTAAGATTATAGTGCAGGCAATGCACTATAATCTATAAAAAACAAGATGTAACATGTTGATTTACATCTCACTTTACCTTATTTGCAGCTAAAATTTGCGGGACTACTGTAAAGACCCGCTAAAATTTGGCAAATTCGCAATAATATACATGAAGAGCGGTTTAAGGTCTATTCCAAAGTAGAAAAATCACTAAAACGGTGCTTTCATGCCATATTTTCAACCTAACCTATGAAAAGACTATTTTAATCCCAAAACCTGTTGCATATTGTAAAGACCAGGCGGCATAGATGCCAACCATTGGGCTGCCTTTACTGCCCCGTTAGCGAAGGTTAGGCGACTTGAGGCCTTGTGGGTGATCTCCAGTCGTTCGCCAAGGTCGGCAAATAGTACAGTATGATCCCCCACCACATCGCCACCACGTACAGTGGCAAAACCAATGGTTTTATGTTCACGCTCACCCGTGTCTCCTTCCCGGCCATATACCGCACACTGCTTGATATCCCTTTGTAACTCATCGGCTATTGCTTCACCAATGGCCATAGCGGTACCTGAAGGTGCATCTTTTTTGAATCTATGATGGGTTTCAATAATTTCGATATCTGCCGTTTCACCTAATACACGTGCGGTATGCCGGGCAAGGTTTAACAGTAAGTTAACCCCGACACTATAGTTAGCAGCAAAAACGATAGGGATATGTTTGGCAGCGTCTTGTAGAGCCTGCTTTTGTGTTTCGTTAAGTCCAGTGGTGCCTATTACAACAGGTTTTAAGTGTTTGACACATAACGCCAGGTTAGTCTCAAGTGCTTGGGGTAAGGTAAAATCAATAAAAATATCGATGTTGTTCATCTCAGTGGCAGGATCACTGTTTACCATTAAGTTTCGCTTGCCTATACCTGCCAGCTCGCCTACATCCACTCCAGATAACGATGAGCCGGGTCTGACAAATGCGGCGGTTAAACGGGCCCCATCCGCTTGGTCCAGGGCCTCAATCAGTACTCTTCCCATGCGGCCATTGGCCCCAAATATTGCTATTTTATTCATTCGACGACACAATTAACCTTAGATAGGGTAATTGTGCCTCATTTATTATTGGCTTGCAGCCAAACAACCAGTTCTTTACTGCATTTCTTATAATGGGATCAGATGAGTTGACTTTACTTCATCCATCACAACATAGGTATGAATTTGGGTAACGCCTTTAATTGACGCTAACGTATTGCCTAAGAATTTACTGTATTCTTCAATATTATTTGCTCTGATCTTGAGCAAATAATCGAATCCACCAGCCACCAAACTGCATTCTACAATCTCATCTATTCCATGAATTTGCTGATTAAAAATTTCAATATCTTCGCTACGAGTGCTTTCTAAAGAAAGCTGAATGTAAGCCGTTAAATTGACATTCAGTTTTTTTGCATTTAAGTGGGCAACATATTTTTCAATATAACCGTTTTTTTCCAGGCGCCTAACGCGCTCTAAACAAGGTGTTGGACTTAGGTGTATCTGGTTAGCCAGCTCCACATTTGAGATGCGGCATTCCCTTTGCAGTATATCTAAAATTTTAACATCTATACGGTCTAATGCTTCTTGGCCTTTTTTCATACGTTGTTACCTTGTGAGAATTAGGATTTTAATTCAATTTACTTCTAATGATAAACAAATTAATGGCTGCGTAAATTATCCTTTTGGCTAAACCTTATTTTCCCTTAGTATTTTATTTTATAACAAATTTAGGCATATCGTAGTACTGAAAAAAGTTAAATACCGATCAATGTGACCTCAATTTTCTGCACTAAAGGAATTTTAGCCTTCTACAAAAATACAGCTATACTCACTACAGCCTAATATAGGGTCCTTAAACAGGGAAAAGACAATGAAATATTACCTTAGATGCCTATCCGTAATAATGATGCTTTTTACAGCTTTTTCTCATGCACAACTTGAAGTATATAAAGATTATGACCTGGGAACAGAAATTATTTCGATGACCACTGTAAAAGTGGATCCGAATATGGAAGACCAATACCTTGAAGGACTGCGGGATAGTTGGGTAAATGCAGTGAAAATCCAAAAAGACTTAGGTTATATCAAGGATTGGAAAATTTACGGCAGTGAATTACCCCAAAGTGGTGAGTTCAATATGGTACTCATGGTGATCTTTAATAACAGTGCCGAACTAGAGCCTAATGAAGCTAAGTATCAAGGATTTATGAAAAAATGGGGGGAGGAAAATCAGAAAAACTCCCGCAAAATATCAAAAACCTATCCTGATATACGTAGCCTGACCGGTGAATATCGTTTGCGGGAAATAATGCTCAAATAATCGACTCGGCTTGTTGGGGTTTTTGCTGGTAAGGCACAGGCCAAAACCCTTTACTACTCACCTAATAAACGTACCACATTTATTTTAACACTGGTTTACGTTTGCCCCAGTAAGGGATGTCCATAAATGGCTCCTACGATAAAGGAAAATAGCCTCTATTGCCCTTTATCGTTAGCACCTTGTAATGTACCCCAAGGTTTCAGCCAAACGTTTAGCGCGCAGCCTTGCATCTGTTAGATCAAGCTTCAGAGCTGGCAAATAAAAAGGTTGAGGCTCTCAAAGCTATAAGTAAGCCCTTCTGTCACCGTAGCTTGCGAACTTAACCCTGCATCGATGACCTGGTCGTATTTTCAATCTCTCCCAGGCTAACTCTAATTTCACGGAACAGGCAAAAACGCATTAGACTATGAATTTAATTGACCTCCCATGAAGCGTATATATCCAGTTTGGGTAAACCAATCAGGGAACACTGTCGTAATAGTAAATGATTTAACAGCCACCAGCCATTTGAATCATAAACCTGCTTACCTTGTTCTGCCCATTAAGCACTAAGCTCAAACAGATGGAGTACGTGGGCAACATTTACTTGTTCGCTAACACTGATCTGATTCAATACAGGTTGTTGGTCACCCTACTACTGGTGCTGATACGCAACATGGCGACGATAGTTAATATTTTTTGCATTGCATGTCCTATAAAGTGAATAAAAGGGCCGATAAAATCATATCAGTTTATGGCTCAATAATAGTTGGACTGATGCTATTTTAGTGAGTCGGCCCAAATAACGTTATAGTGGCGGCAGTAAATTAGCCAACCGTGACCGGAAATTTATCTCCCCCTCCCCATTCACACCAGGAACCATCATAAACGGCTATATTGCCATAGCCGGCTTCATGGGCCGCCAATGCTAATATGCAAGCGGTAACACCGGAACCACAACTAAAAATAAGCCTGTTTTCTCGCTCAAGTCCTAACTGGCCAAACAATGTTACTAACTGAGCAGGGGCCAATAATTCATTGTTTTTCACGCACCGCACAAAGGGTAAATTTATCGCATCGGGCATATGGCCGCCTCTTAATCCGGCTCTTGGTTCACGCTCAGTCCCCTTAAAACGTCCTGAGGATCGGGCATCTACAAGTTGGCCATGCTGACCATCTAAGAACGTAATTACATCTTGGGCATCGCATATCAACTGTGATTGATAGCAACTGATAAAATCCCCCTCAACATAAGGTATATTGACCTGATCTTGTATATCAAAGCCCAGTTGCAGCCATTTTGGTAGGCCTCCCTGCAATACAAATATCTTCTTGTGGCCCATAGCTTTAAACATCCACCATACCCGCGGGGCAGTCAATATTCCCTGATTGTCATACACCACTATCAGGCTATCCTGATTAATGCCTAACTTACGCACCTCCTTTTCAAAAAGCTCTGCTGTGGGCATAGTGTGAGGAAACGGGCTATCGCGCTCACATATGCTCTGTTCGAAATCAAAGCGTTGGGCCCCTGGTATATATCCAACCGGAGCGGCTTCAGGCTCTCCACTGCCAATGACATTCATCGTGGCCATCAAAACTACCAGATTATCATCATGCAAATGGTTACTTAGCCATAAAGGGCTGATCAAAGCGCTGTTGTGTTGCATAGTCGATTCCTATTAATTTAGCGGATAATAACAACGAATTTAAGCAAAATATTAACATTACATCAGGCCACTGGGAGCAAGTTATTTTATCTATGCAAACTTTTTACGTGCCCAGGCTCTGCCCAAAAGACACCACTAGTTGCACCAGATAGGAGTGGATCAGCCGACTCATGTCAGGTAACCACTAAAAATATTAAATATAACCGCTAAATATCAAAAAATTGAAATCCATTTAAATAACAAGACTAAATGGTCAGATAATTGCTTTATTCTCTCTGATTGAGATATACGTTTGATCATAGCCTCGTCACTGGGGTGATGGACGTAATTATGGCGCCTGAGGCATTAAGCCCGTTGCCACAACTGCTGCAAAACATAGTTTCATCTTCTATCACCGTAGCCGGATAATGTGCCATAGGGCTGAGCATAATGATCCCCACTAGCAAGTCTGTGCCGCCACCTGCAACTCAAGATCCAATAATCACAGCCCATAAATCCGGATCATATTCTAATCATTAGTCTTTATAACCCACACTGAGCCACTATTAATGTCACCACTGTCAATCCCAACCCTTTGGTTAAAGTCACCCCAGGCTGTTTTTACAGCGAACCATCTTGATGCCGGTAACGGCTTAGTCATCAGAGGTAAACACATTATTGAGCTGGTCAAAAGCGGTTAACAGCCACTGGCTCCTTATGACCGTTATATTGATTGCAGCAACCAAGTTATTACCCCTGGACTGATAAATACCCATCACCATTTTTATCAAACCCTGACCCACTGTGTTCCCGGCGCACTTAATAAACTTTTTTTTCCGTGGTTAAAATTCCTGTATCGCGTTTGGCAAAATCTGGACGAAGAAATGTTGCTAAGCGCTACCCGTTTAGCCGGTCTTGAGCTTATGCTTTCCGGTTGCACCACTATCAATGATCATCATTATGTATTTCCCAAAGGATTAAGCCACGCTATTGATATTCAGGTTACCGGGCAATGCTAACCCGTGGCTCTATGAGCCTCGGAGAAAGTCAGGGAGGGTTGCCGCCAGATACGGTTATTCAATCACAAGAGTAAATACTCACCGATAGTCAGCGGGTTATCAGCGCCTACCACCAGCCATGCACTAATGATTTCAGCCCCATGTTACAGCTCCCTGCTCGCCTTTTTCAGTCTCCAGGCAGCTGATGGTAGATACGGCGCACTTGGCCGCTAAAAACAAGATGTTATTACATACCCATCGGGCAGAAACCGAAGATGAAAACAGTTTTTGTCTGAGCAGATACGGTATGCGGCCCCTGGATTATCTAGAAGACTGTGGCTTACCTGGTTGGCCCATGGGATCCATTCCCCCCCCCCGACGAAATAGCGCGATTAGGGCAAAAGCAAGTGGGTATAAGCCACTGCCCAATCTAATATGTTGTTAGCTTCCGGTATCTGCCCTACCCTGGCATTACAACAAGCCGGATGCCCAGTCGGTTTAGCAGTAGATGGGTCGGCCTCAAATGACTGTTCAAATATGGCCCAGGAGATGCGTCAAGCCTTGTTGCAACAGCGCCTTCGTTATATTACAGCAGAATATGCATTGACCATGGCCACCAAAGGCTCCGCCAGTTTATTTAGGCGCACTGATATAGGCGAAATTGTCATAGGTAAACAAGCTGACTTGGCCCTGTTTAGCCTTGATGAGTTACGTTTTTCAGTAATAGGTGATCCTATGGCTGCCCTGGTAACGTGTCGGGTACATCAGGTAGATAAATTAATGGTAGCAGGTCAATGGGTCATCGAAAACGGACAACATCATGCCATTTCTGCCCGTGAACTAATGATGAAGCAAAAACGCCTGGCAACAAAACTACAAGGAGCTTATTGATCGTTATTGCCTCGGGTAAATAAACCAACCAGGGTCAAATTGAGCTATTGAGCATCAAGGGTGCAAAACCATTTGTCTTAACCCAAATTGGTGCATTGTTGATTTTGGGCGAAAAATCAGCATAAGCTCAACATCTGCGCCTCTGCTATTAATAATGATTTAATACATAAAATTCAATTAGTTAAAATAAACTGAAGAACTAGACCAAATGGACTGGTACTTGGCATCCTTCCTGCAAATTCTTTATTTGGTAAACCATTAATAATAATACCAATAAAAATATCCAGAGGAAGACACCATGAACCACACGTTATTTAATTGCTCGCCATTGGCCAAAGCGGTCATGTTGGGGTTAGCGATCACCCTGCCCGGTCAGTTATTCGCCCAAGAAGCGGATGTTAACAAAGAGTCGGTGGAACGTATTGAGGTAACGGGCTCTTTAGGTAGTCTGCCTGGACAAGACGTTGAAGCAGTCTTTGGTTTTGGTAAATCGATTTTAGAAACGCCTCGCTCAGCATCGACGATCAGTGACGAACAAATGGAACGTTTTAGTATCAGTGACATCGACGAGTTAGTCGCCTTTGCTCCGGGTACCTTTACTCAGTCGTTTTTTGGTGTCGCAGGCTCGCTTGACGTCCGTGGTACACCAGGTGAAACTTATTTCCGTGGCGTAAAACGTCTTGATAACCCTGGTAATTACCCAACCCCTATAGGGGCCTCCAGCAGTGTTGATATTGTCCGTGGGCCTGCATCCCCTATATATGGTCCAGCTAAAATTGGTGGTTATCTTAACTTTAATCCTAAATCAGCCCGGGCCAGCGGTGGTCAGTATCTCGATGAAAATACCGGTGCATTTTCATATACCTTGGGTTCGTGGGATAAAAGTGTCCTTACTGCCGAATTAGGCGGCCCAACAACATTAGGAGGCAAAGAGGCAGGATTTTATCTGTATGGCGAAGTTGAAAATTCTGGCAGTTATTATGATAACACTGCCACTGATCAAACCATTTTACAGGCCGCTTTTAATGTCGATATTACCGATGATTTACGCTTTGAATTTGGTGGCATGTACCACGACTATGATGGAAATCAAGTCGCTGGCTGGAACCGTTTAACCCAGAGTTTGGTCGATAACGGCACTTATATTACCGGTACCGCTCAACCTTTAGACACCGACGGTGATGGCTCTATTTCTCATCAGGAATACAATGCAGTCAGTGTAAACCCTTTTATTGTTAGTGCGTTAGACAAAATCACCCCAGATGACATCCCTAACATAATGGCGTTAGAAAATATTTCAACGGCCACGTTAAACGGTAATCAGGTATTAGTGGCTGCAGATGATGAGCTAAAAAATACGGTCAACACCTTGTACTTCGATATGATTTATTACACTGACAGTGGTTGGGAAGTTAAAAACCAATTGTTTTACGAAGGGTATACCAATAATAACGAGAACGCCTATGGATTTTCACAATACCACGACTCATGGGTAATAGAAGATAAAATCGTCTTTGCAAACGAATATGAAACAGATGGCTTCTTAGGACAAGTTCAAATCTCTCCTTCTCTACGTTATACCGATTTTGAACACGGTGAAGACTGGAAAAATGAATATTTCGACCGTCGTGATTTAACCATGGCCTCCAGCGCACTGGATAAACGCCTATTAGCCACACGCATCGATGATGATTATACCGAGTGGTACACAGGTAATTATTTAGACGTTGGTTTTGCCATTATGACTGATCTTACCTGGGACTTTGGTTTAAACATTGTGCTGGGTGCACGTTATGACTCTATCGACATGGAAAGCCATACTGATGCCGACAAATTACTGCTCGGCAACTACGGTTCTGGTTTTGTTATCTTATCCGACGACGGCCAATATTTGCTAAACGACTTTGGCGCCGACTCAGTTAATTATACGGCGGGTGATATCACCGCACCAATACATGCCGAGGATACCGTTGATGGTGTATCCTGGAACGCCAGTATTTCCTATAAATTTGATGTGGGTTTAATCCCTTATATTACGGCGGCAAAACAGTCGACTATAATTGCGGGCCAAGGTGCTGAACTTAAAACGGGTAGTGTGTATGCCGGTAATGTTTTCGATACCTCTACATTGACCGAATTAGGGGTAAAAGGCAGCTTCCTTGATGATTCGCTCTATTTCGCTATCTCTAATTACGAGCAAGAACGTTCAGATACCAAAGCACAATCGACGACCTTAAATAATGTAACCAAGACCAAAGGCACTGAGATGGAATTACGTTGGGTAGTCAATGACGCCCTGGTCGTCAGTGGGGGTTATACCAATCTTAAGGTCACAAACCTAACGGCTATTGAAGATGGTTCACAATACAACTTCTTTGGTGCGGATGATTTACCGCTAGTTGATGGTTCACTCTTGTTTGGTGGTGTGGCAGGGGGTCCCATTCCTAACACCAGCAATCCCGAAGGTCGTAAAGCCGGTATCCCAGAAAATATTTATACGTTAACGGCAACCTACGACTTTCAAAATGGATTTTCCGCTAACACCAGTATTGTCGATGTTGACTCAACGTATTCCGGTTATTCACAAGCCGTTGAGTTACCTGCTTATACTTTAGTCAATGCAGGTGTGATGTATCAAGAAGATACCTGGTCGGTTAGTGTTAACATTAAAAACTTAACGGATGAAACCTATTTCCGTTCTAACTTCCCTGATTTATTTGGTAGCTCGGTAGTCTTGCCTGAATTACCCCGGAGTTATCAAGCTAAGTTTGCTTATAAGTTTTAATTAAACACAACGCTACGCTGGTAGCGTAAATAATTCAAAGGGATAATAATACATCAGTATTTTTATCCCTTTTTTTATTCCATGACGTAAGTTGGATGTTTATCTATGTTGCAAAAATATACAGTGATTATCGGTAGTTTATTAGCATTAAACCTGACCAGTTGTTCAAACAAACATCAAATACACAATAATATCAATAGCCCCCCACCTATGGAAATCAAAGTTGTGGTGGTTAATATGTTTGAAATTGGCGAAGACCAGGGGGATAAAGCCGGGGAATTTCAGCTATTCAAGGCGGGTCTAGAATTACATAGCTGTGTGCCCTTCCTTGCGTCTTTTCATGAAATATGTCTGAATCCACAAACTGGTGTATTAGGCATAGTCACGGGTATGGGTACGGCAAAAGCCGCATCCGCGATTATGGCCCTCGGACTTGATCCTCGTTTTGATCTATCCCATGCCTACTGGCTGGTTGCAGGTATAGCCGGGGTCGATCCACAAGATGCCTCAATTGGCTCTGCAGTATGGGCAAACTACCTGGTTGACGGTGATTTAGCTCACGAAATAGACGCCAGAGATATGCCTCATGACTGGCAAACCGGTTATTTTCCGCTCTTTCAACAATCCCCCCTGCCTTCTCGCTCCACTGCGCCATCAAGCCATTACCAGGACTCAACTAACGGCGAAGTGTATCAACTGGATCAGCAGCTTGTTACCTGGGCTTTTGAGTTGACGAAAAACCTGGCCTTAACTGACAATGCTGCGATGCAGACATTGCGTAGTCAATATATCAACTACCCCAATGGGCAAAAACCGCCCTTTGTATTACAAGGTGATCAGTTAGCCTCATCCACATTTTGGCATGGAGAACATCTTAATCAGTGGGCTAATGACTGGGTAAGCTACTGGACAAAAGGTCAGGGGAATTTTGTCACCTCAGGCATGGAAGATACTGGCAGTTACCAGGCAATAACTTATTTAGACAACGCCGGAAAAGCCGACAAATCCCGATTTTTAGTATTACGCACCGCCAGCAATTATTCTATGCCGCCAAGCGGTACCCCAGCCATAGACAATTTAAAAGCTGAAGGTGAAGCGGGCTATGTGGGTATGCAGGCATCCCTGGAGGCCGCTTATACGGTAGGCAGTGTAGTGGTGAACAACCTGGTGGAAAATTGGCCACGTTATAAATATAAACTACCCTGTGCAGGGCAAGGAGAAAATCGGTCAAACCCTAACCAAGCAC
Organism: Paraglaciecola sp.; assembly: GCA_046709505.1. Taxonomy (GTDB): domain Bacteria; phylum Pseudomonadota; class Gammaproteobacteria; order Enterobacterales; family Alteromonadaceae; genus Paraglaciecola. The sequence goes on from JBKEFM010000010.1 coordinate 34,678, forward strand.
TGCCTCCACCCCTATCACAATCAACCACAGCGGATAAAGTAACAGCTGTGTCTTTTCATACCGATACTGCCAAGCTTTTAACAGCTAAGCAGATTATTGCCGCACTTGACTTACAGGGGCACGTTGAAGGGGGCTATTTTCGTCAGACGTTTTCAGCAGATCATCGTCCTGCCATTCCTACCCCAAATGGCCAGAGAGTCACTATGACCTCTATTTACTATTTGCTCACTAAGGCTTCCCCAATAGGGCATTTTCATATGAATCAATCAGATATCATGCATTATTTTCATAGTGGCGATCCCATAACCTACTATATGCTCCATCCAGACGGCAGCCTGGAAACGACTATTTTGGGGCCGGATCCAACCTTGGGCCATCAACTGCAAATGCTGGTTAAAGGCGGCACCTGGAAAGCGTCACGCATCAGCGTGACCGGCCCTTATGGTTATGGGCTGATTGGCGAAGCGGTCTCTCCCGGCTTTAATTATAACGATATGCAATTGGGGCAAACCCCTGAACTACTGGCTACCTTTGAACAACACGACAAACTGATTAAAAGCTTGTCACGCTAAATAAGATAAAAATGACCTGAGATTATTTATTTTCGCATATTGGCCTTTGCTGAAACCATTTACCATACACAGGGTCAATACAATACTGGTATTGACCCTGGTGATAACAGTATTGGGTTAACGCTTACACTAAGCCAGTATTTAGGCTAATTCATAATATCTCAAAAAAGGACAATCTCATGGGCAGTAAAACCCTATTATGCCTGGCCCTGTTAGGATCCTTATTGCTCAGCATCCATAGCGTGTCCGCTGAGCAAGTTGCTAATCCACTGGATTTTCTCAATTCCCAGCTAGCAGAGCAGCTTAAAAACCAGATGCGTGCGTTAAGCGATCCCGAACTCATAAAAGCACAGGCTGCATACCACCGAGAATTTTACCTCGCCCTAATAGATCAAGGTTTTAGCAAAGAAGACGCACTGAAAATCATCGTTGCCATGGCAGGCAGCGACAACAAGTCATCTCGTTAAACGTCAGAACGCTGAAAAAGCCGCATAACCTAAGAGCAGCATTGCGCTGTACAATAGCCTGCTCACAGTAATGGTAAAAAATCATGAAATATAAGTCATGTTTATCTTTTACTTGGGCTCTAATTAAAAAAAGAGATCAAGATGTGCTTGGTAGTTTTTCCAGGCACTCAAAGCATTTTTGCTAATGGGTTTTCTTACCTGCACTTTACTGAGGGTTTTTACTGATAGCTTAGTGTCAGAATCGGTTAAACACGCATCATTCCACTCTAATTCACAAAAACGTAAAATTGATTGAATATTTTCTTTGGGGTTATTTATCAGTTGTTCATAGCTTGCCTCATATACAAAGCCCGGTAGCTCAAAGCGCCAATGCTTCATTAAATCGTCGTGAAAATCCCCGTATTGCTTAAACTCATCAAGGGAGCAAAAGTAAGGCTCGTTCTCGGCAAAATAGTTGCTAAATACCGACAGCGCTGTAGCAGGCATATCTCTAGTAAGGTGAATTATTTTTGCCTTAGGGAATAACGTGTAAAGCAGTCCGACTGATTGAAAATTCGCCGGGAGTTTGTCGATAACAAAAGGTTTACCCTTGGCATGTTTGGCTAATAAATCTAAATAAACCTGGGCGGCTTCATCCATTTGCACAGTGGTAACAATAGGCAGAAAATCTGGATAATGCTGTTGAGTTTGTGAATAAAAATAGTTAGCGACCTGTTGCCCGATATAGGGTAACTCCCCTGCCCCTGAAATTTCGGGATGTTTTGATAAGGTATATTCAAGCAGCGAAGACCCCGTTCTTGGTAAACCAATAATAAAAATAGGGGTTAGTTCAGTATCAACTTGTGGCCTTCTTCTGGACAACACATCCCGATTGTTCAGTTGTTTAATTCGTTTAAAAAAAGCGGCCAATTCATGTGTTTTAAAAGTACATTGAGTCAGCTGCAAAGCATTCGCTCGCTGATAATGCAGCCAAGCACTATCATAGTCTTTATTGTCGTTTAACACCTTTGCCATTGCATAGCGAATAACGACTTCCTCTTGCTCGCTAAGGGAGGTACTTGCTAAGCGCCCTTGCAAAACGCTTAAGTTCGGATCGGCGATATTGATTTTTTTAAGACGGGAAATTTCAAGAAAGGCGTATGCATAGAGCAAATTAATGTTCTTATTGATGCCTAACTGCAGTACTGTGCGAAAACTCTGCTCGGCCTCCAGTAAGCACCCCATGATCAGTTGTTGCTGTCCCAATTCGTAGTGCATTTGCGCCATATTGGGTGCGACTTTTATGCCGTATTTTAAAACGGTTAATGCATCTTGCTCAGAAAACACCCCATTAAAGGCAATCGCCAAATCGATCAAAGGGAAAGGCTCTTCTGGTAATAACCGACAGGCTTTATTCATGTACGATACCGCTGTGTCGTAAAGCCCGGCTATAAGAGAGAGTCGCCCCAAACCCCAGTATGCTTGCCCGTTATGTTGATCATCTGCAACTAAGGCTCGATATAATTTTTCAGCCTGTAAATATCGTCCTTGTTTCTCAAAATACTGCGCGTCTGCTAACTTCGCCAAAATTCAGTCTCTTTAGGAATATGAGTAGATATAAAAAAGCCCCGTAAATTCACGGGGCTTTTACAAGGTTACTAATGGTTAGAAATTATAGGTGGCTTTTACGTAGTAATAACCGCCGTTAATCCCATAGGGTGAGGTTTCATAATATACGCCACCCCAATTGTTATTCGGAATGCCCCCTCCTGGGATATTAATACGCGCAGCATCCTTATCAAAGATATTCTGTGCACCTGCAGACAAGGTAATCGCATCACTGACAAAGTAACTTGCTTCCATGTCAACTGTCACTGCTGAATCTGCAGTGATGGCAGTAGCATCATAGTCAACATGCACCCCTTGGAATTCGCCGTAATAATTCACACGGGTAAATACCGAGAAGTCATCCCATGTCTGGGCCCAGGTGAACGTACCACGGTGCTTGGGTAAATCTTCTTCCAGACGTTTAACCTTAAAGGCACCGGTAATATCCGAGAACTGGGTTACTTCGGTTTCATTCCAGTTGTAGGCCAAACTGAAGGTCGAACTACCGTTTAATATATCTGCAGAGTAGTTAGCTACAACATCAATACCTTTAGTGGTGGTATCGAAATCATTAGTGAAGAAACTAACCTGTTGCAAGCTGTCTACATTTGGCACACCTGCAACTTTTAAAGCAGCTTTATCTTCGGCAGACAAGTTGATTTTATCAGATTGGCTGATGCGATCTTCTACTTCAATATTGTAGAAATCAACCGTCATAAAGAAATCACCACTGGTGTATATACCACCAAAGGTATAACTTTGTGAATTCTCAGGTTGTAATTCTGAACCACCTAATTGTAATGAGATTGGGTTGGTGGGCGGCAACAATGCCGAATCAACCAATACTCCGCCATCCAGATTGGTTTGCACATTACTAACATTAGCCTGGCCAACAGTTGGAGCCCGGAAGCCTGTGCTTATAGAGCTGCGTAAAGAAAGATCTTCGGTCAGATGTACCTGTGCGGTAATTTTATAGTTAGTAGTTGAACCAAAAGTATCATAATTTTCATAACGCAAGGCTCCGCCTAATAAGAAGTTTTCGGTTATAGGGGCCTCAACATCAACATAAGCCGCATAGTTGCGACGTGTCGATACACCGCCATCAGCAGGTTTGAATCCAGGGAAGCCATTTGAACCAATACCAAAGCCTTGTGATGTCAAAGGACCGGGAGTAAAGGATGCCACATCCCCCACAACCACTTCAAAAGACTCTTCGTGCCATTCCAGGCCACCGGCAAGGTTAAGATAATCATACATCCCCGCGTCAACGGATTTAACCAAGTCGAAGTTAAAATTCTTCTCCAGCTGAATAAAAGAACCTGGGCGGAAATCTCTAGGCGTATCTGGACCTAACGAAGCATTGATAGTGTCATAAATCACAAACTGAGATTCACTACGCCCTACAGTACCGCTTAGATCGTAAAAAACACCATCTGCAAAACCACCTTTAAACTCACCCTTGGTACCAATATTCAAAGACGTATCGGTAATATTGCCACCGAAATTAGGCGTAAATCCAGCTGGTAACATCTCGTTAAAGGCAAAACAGTTTGGATCGTTGGCTACGCCAGAAATATAGTCGTCTTGGGCAGTAACATTATCTGAAGTAATGGGTATAGTCGGACATTCCACGCCATCGCCTAAACCCAGACCGGAATTTACCTGGCCTTCTGGGCCTGGAGTCAAATCGCCGATTAACAGCGTTTCACCACTGTCATTTGAATAAACAGTTCCACGGGTATGAGGATTACGGTAATAGAAGCCACCGCGAACATCACGTTCGGAGTAGTTACCAAACATATAGAATTCTTTATCGTTGCCTAAATCCAAACCGAAATTACCAAAAATGCTGATGTCATCCTTAATCTCAGGCGCGCCCCAAATTTGCGCAGGATTTTCTACGTTTAGGCCAGCAGCACCGAATGCTTCAGCATCGGGACGTTGTACACTGCGGCTGGTGGCATCAGAATTTTTGTATTGGAAACTCAAATTGGCAAAACCATCTTTGGTAAAGGGCATACCCACATTACCGGCGATTTCTGTAGTGGTACCATCTCCTTCATAAAACTCACCCGTTTTCGCGGTCAATGAGCCGCCTTCGGCATCGTCTTTTAATACAAAGTTAATGACACCGGCTATGGCGTCTGAACCATACTGAGCCGCAGCTCCATCACGCAATACTTCAACTTGTTTCAAAGCAATGCTGGGGATAACCGAAATATCCGGGCCCTGTGCACCGTCATTGATACCACCGCCGAGAAAGGCGATAACGGATGAACGATGCCGCCTCTTACCGTTTAATAAGATCAAGGTGCTGTCTGCTGGTAAGCCCCTGAGGTTAGCCGGGCGAACCAAAGATGCCGCGTCGCTGATAGGGTTAGCCTGAACGTTTAATGAAGGTACAGTCCCTTTCAGTATTTCCAGCATGTCAGAGTTGCCCGCTGCGGATAACTCCTTGGCACCGATGATATCAATAGGAACGGGTGAATCAGCTATGGAGCGAGGTGCACCACGACTACCGACCACTGCGATTTTTTCAATATTAGCAGCCTCATTTGTTTTTTCCTGAGCCATTGCTGGCGTAACACTGGCAGCTGCGGTGACCGCAGAGGCAGCGAGTATTAACTTTATACTTCTGGACAGTTTGTTGACTTTTATGTTCATTTCATTCTCACAATTTATGTATATTATGTATATTATTTTTTTGACACCTTTAACGAAATGGTAACCACAACGTTATTAGATCAAGATATCGGATCCCGTGACCGATTTTATTATTAACTACGTGACCAAATATGTTTTTTGACACCATTCAGATATACCGTTATTTGCTACAAAAAACAAACGGCCCTATAAACTTAAAACGATAAAAAACTTACCATAATCGTCATTTATGGAATAAAAATAAAACCTGAATTCCTTTAATGACCTGTTTGCTGTAAAAAAGTCTGGAAATTCAGCATAAACCACTTTTTTTGAACTTAAATTCATTAACAAAAAAGTTCATTTATTTTTTTATTTTTTTTAATTTGATTGGTTATTGAACAAACTCCATCCTTAAAAGGGTAGTCCCTTCGTTAAATTGCGTAAAGATGCCCCATGGTAAAATATGGATTTTAACAACGGTCAGCTACCAGGTGTTTAGTTTGCATCTTATTACTGGCATTTTCTAACCTGGCAGGTCCCGCTCGTAAAGATCCCCTTTCTTAAGACGACGTTTAGTACTTTATCAAACGTTAGATCAGCAGTTTTTGTATTTTTTTCGTACACATCAAACTGTAACCCTTATTAGGGTGGGGGTTACCCTGGTATGTTGTAGAGAAATGCCGTAAATATAAATTTACCCGTGCTGTTGAGCACTATTGTTTTTACTATAAAGGTGAAAGTTTCATATCCCCTGATTTTATAAGCAAATTTATGTCATATTAGACGGCTATTTAAGTGGGAACCTTCTGCGTTAAGAAGCATTTTCACCTCATCATAAATTGAAGAGCATTGACCTGTGCAAAATAACAGCATTTCTGCCTTCGTCAATGGATCTGTATTTTAAGGCAAAATTACATGCACAAATTTCCTTTTCCCCTGCAATATCAGGTTGAAATACACTCCATCAGCGGCCACACATTGAGTGTTACCCTGGATATTGCCCAGCCTTGTGCCACAGGGCAAAAAGTCTCATTAGCAGTCTGGATCCCCGGCAGTTATATGATCCGGGATTTTTCCAAAAATATAATCCAACTCAGTGCATACAGCGCGGATGGTCAATCACTTAACGTGCTCAAAAGTGACAAACTAAGCTGGATTATTGCCCCCCACAGTGGCCCTATTAAAGTTCAGTACACCGTCTATGCTTTTGATTTATCAGTACGCAGCGCCTATCTGGATGATGAGTTCTGTTTTTTCAACGGTACCAGCCTGTTTTTAGCCGTAGAGGGACAAAAAGATTCACAGTGCCGGGTAATATTGCCCCCTCCTTTACAGGCAAACTGTAAAGACTGGCGTATCGCTACCACCCTGCCCCTGGTCGGTAATACCCGCCATCATGAATTTGGCGAATATCAGGCGAGTAATTATAACGAGCTTATCGACCATCCTATATTAATGGGTCGTTACGATATCGTGCCTTTTCAAGCAACTTCAGGAACCGAAAATGATCCCCTGGACTGCCAATTTGAATTGATCCTGGCCGGAGGACATCAAGGGGATACCGAGCGAATGGCCAAGGATCTGAGCACAATATGTCAGCATCACTTCGATTTATTTGCCGATAAAGCGCCCATTGAGCGATACCTTTTCATTACGATGCTTACCGGTGACGGGTTTGGCGGGCTCGAGCATAGTGCCTCCACCGCTTTATTATATAACCGACACGATTTGCCGCTAAAAACTCAATCTACACAGATGCCAGACGGATATCGAACGTTTTTAAGTTTATGCAGCCATGAATTCTTACATACCTGGCATGTGAAACGCACCAAGCCCGTTGAACTTGAAAATCCAGCCCTGAGTGAAGAAACCTATACTGAGCAACTGTGGATCTACGAAGGTTTTACCAGCTATTACGATGATTACAGCCTCCAGCGCTGTGGCGTTATCACCACTGACAGTTATCTAGAAGTGGTGGCACAAACCCTGACCCGTCTATTACGTAATCAGGGCAGATTTAAGCAAAGTGTTACAGAATCCAGTTTCGACGCCTGGACCAAGTTTTATCAGCAAGATGCCAGTGCAATCAATAATATTGTCAGCTATTACAACAAGGGGGCTGTTATTGCGCTGTGCCTGGATTTACATATACGCTCTCACACTCAGGGTAAAGCCAGTCTGGATGATGTTATGCGTTACCTATGGCAACATCATGGTAAAAC
>JBKEFM010000011.1:0-42138 GCA_046709505.1 Paraglaciecola sp.
ACGTTGGTAATGATGGCGACTATCTTGTTGAGCTTGCTATTTGCCGCTGGCTTGTGAGCCAAACCAAATTTTTCAACTTTTTTAGTGTTAATGTCAGCCTTAACCTGCTGCTTTTTGCCCCTAATATCAGGTATTTCAGGTGCCGGTGGCAGTGCTTTTTTTACTGTTGTCTTTGATGCAGAATCACTTTCGCTTTGTTTAACTAACCTGTCGAAGCAGGTTAGGCGCGCCAGGTTGTCTGCTTCATCTGTGCACCCTTGTAATGCCTCTGCTAATGTTTGGGCTTGGCTGGCGCCCGTTATCATCAATGTCAGTGTAAGGATTATGATTTTCATTGCTGTTCTTGCTCCTTTTCCTGCTTATCTTTGGTGTAAATGCTGCCCACTATAATCCCCACTTCAAACAGTATCCACATAGGGATGGCTAACAGGGTTTGGGAAATAATATCTGGCGGGGTAAGTAACATGCCAAGGGTGAAAATACCGACTATGACATAAGGACGTTTAGCGCGCAGCGAATCGGGAGTGCTCACCCCTGTCCAGCACATTAACACTATGGCCACAGGGATTTCGAAAGATAAGCCAAAAGCAAAAAATATTTTTAAGACAAAATCCAAATAACTGCTGATATCGGTATTGATGACTACCCCTTCTGGCGCCACACTGGTGAAAAACGCAAATGCCAAAGGAAATACCACATAATACGCAAAAGCCATACCGGTATAAAAGAGCAATGTACTGGAGAGTAATAAAGGTACAATCAGACGCTTTTCATTTTTATATAAGCCCGGGGCGATAAACCCCCAAATTTGAAATAGCACCATGGGTATAGCGATAAAAAACGATAATACCAGGGTTAATTTAAAGGGGGCAAAAAACGGTGACGCGACATCAGTTGCTATCATTTGCGCATGTTCAGGCAAGGTATCAAGTAACGGTGTAGCCAGCCAGTGATAAAGATCCTGGGCGAAATACACTAAACACAAAAATACTACAAAAACGCTGAGGACAGCCTTTAATACCCGGCCTCTTAATTCAATTAAATGGGCGATTAAACTATTGGGCTCTGACATCCATCACTACTTTTTTTCGTAAGGTTTTTGAACAGACTTGGCTGCTTCTTGCAGTTCATCTACGGATTGTTGCAATTCTGGTGATAAATCTTTCAGACCCAGTTGTTCTGCTTTTTTCAAGTTTTCATGCAACTCGTGGGTTTTGAATTGCTGCTCGATTTCCTGACGGAAACCTGTCGCCATACTTTTTATACTGCGCACGGATTTCATCGTGGCGCGGATCGCCCCTGGTAATCGTTCAGGGCCGAGCACAAGTAAGGCAACCACGGCAATGACTAGTAATTCAAGGAAGCCAATATCAAACATGACAAATGCTCTTGTTACTCACTTTTTGCATTAGATTCACTTTTAGTCTTTTGTTGTGTTGTCTGCTCGGGTTCTGCGGACTCATTTTCAACTTTTTCATCGGGCTTGAAATCTGCATCTTTATCTTCTATAGCTTTCTTAAACCCTTTGAAAGCTGAGCCGAGATCACCGCCCATATTGCGCAGTTTCTTGGTGCCAAAAAGCAGCACGACTATGACCAAAATGATGATTAATTGCATTGGGCTGATACCAAACATAACATACTCCTTTAGGATATTTTCCCCCATTATACTTAGCAAATTAAAAAGGTCACTGGATTTGATCGAACATTGGTTTAACTGCACAATAGTTGGTATGGACGAACAGGGAAATGCACCTTGAGGATCAGTCATATAAGTTTGGTTATAATAATGCTGGCACCTTTGCTGTCGGAGGCTCAGGAGGATAAAGATTATCCCTGGCTTGATTCAATGCATGAAAATATTGCTGATTCGGTTGGTGAAAGCGCCACTTGGTTTGATAATTTTTTTCTGTTAGAAGGTTATAAAAAACAGCAAAATGCCAATGCTGAAGCCAGAATTAAACTGGCATGGGAGCCAAGAAGCCGCTCGTTGGGTAATTTTGAAAGTCGCTTTAGTGTCAGGGTCAGGTTACCTAATCTGAAAAACCGCCTGGATGTGGTGCTATCGGATTATGACGATGAACTGGAGCAGGGTGACGATACTATCGCATCTAACGACCGGGGCAATGATCGTGAGCGTTTTAGCCTGGCGTTACGCTGGCGGGCCAAACCTGACAGTGGATTTTCCCACCGTATCGGAGTCGGCAGACGCTTGCAGCCCTTTGTGAAAAGTCGCTACCGCAATGATTTTGCTATTTCCAAACAAACTCACGTGAACTGGGAGACATCGGCTTATTATTACAGCCAGGATGGTTTCGGCGCGCATTTTTCCGCTAAACTAGATCATAGCTCCAGTGCTAAATCCTTATTCCGTTTTGATAATAATTTTTATTTTAGAGATGAGAGCAATGATTGGTTGTGGCGTCACGCTTGGCAAAACCTTTATCAATTGAACAAAAGAACCGCCATTATCAGTGGTTATTATATCGAAGGGTTGAGCGAGCCAAATTATCGCCTGGATGAACATCTGGTTAGTGTACGCTGGCGGCAAAACACCTTACGAGACTGGTTGTTTTATGAAATTGAACCATTTATTTTGTGGCGCCGAGACGAAGGCTTCGCTTCTTCTTATGGGCTGGCGCTGCGGTTAGAAGGATTTTTTGGACACGGTTAATCTAGGGCTTGTTTGCCTTGGGATAACGCATAGTCAAACGCTAACCCGATAGCGCCAAGCCACTAGCCACACACTTAATCCACAGGCTGCTGTTCCGGCTGGTATCCACCATCGCTCTATGTACAGCGGTAATATACTGGCCATTAATAATAAGGTTGAACCGCACAGGGTGAGCACCAAACGTCGCTGACTTTGCTTATGTTGCTGCATTTGCAGCTCAAAATGCTGTCGTTGCTGTTCAGGATATTTTTTGATTTGGCGTAACGAGTCATAAACCAGGTCAGGTATTTCTGGCATTTTTTCTGACCAAAAGGGCAGGTTAGCAGAAATTTTATTGTACATGGCCTTAACCCCAATCTGCTCTTTCATCCAATTTTCCAGAAAAGGTTTAGCCGTTTGCCATAGGTCTAGTTGGGGGTAAAGCTGGCGACCGAGACCTTCGATATACAATAAGGTCTTTTGCAGCAGCACCAATTGCGGCTGGATAACCATGTTAAAACGACGAGCGGTATTAAATAGTTGCAATAATACATTGCTGAACTCGATTTCTGCCAGGGGTTTTTGGAAAATAGGCTCACAGACACGGCGAATAGATGCCTCAAAATCATCGATATTGGTGTTGGCAGGTACCCAGCCTGAGTCCACATGCAGCTGTGCTACCTTACGATAATTACGGTTGAAAAAGGCGATGAAATTTTCTGCTAAATAGCGCTTGTCTTCACTGTTAAGCGTACCCACAATTCCGTAATCAATAGTGATGTATTGGGGATCTTCGGGGTTGTCAAAGGATACAAAAATATTGCCCGGATGCATGTCGGCATGAAAAAAACTGTCCCTGAATACCTGGGTGAAAAACACTTCAACCCCACGCTCGGCGAGTTTTTTCATATTGGTATGACGAGCTTCCAAAGCCGCTACCTCAGAAATGGGCGTGCCATATATACGTTCCATTACCATTACATTCACATGGCAAAAATCGCTATAAATTTCTGGTACATATAAGGCGGGCGAGTTGGCAAAATTGCGCCTGAACTGTATACCGTTGGCCGCTTCATTGAGTAGGTCTAATTCGCCGACTATGGTTTTTTCATATTCGGCCACGACTTCCACCGGACGCAGGCGTTTGCCATCGGGCAATAATTTTTGCAAAACGCCAGCAAAAGTGCGCATCAGCTTGATATCTGCCTGTATGGTGTTGGCAATATTGGGCCGGATGACCTTTACCACCACTTCCTGTAACTGGCCATGGAGTTTGGCGGCATGTACCTGGGCGATAGAAGCTGAGGCCATAGGGATAGGGTCAAACTCGCTGAATATGTCACTGAGCTGTTTTATCCCAAAGGCTTTGAGGATGATTTGTTCGGCAACCTTGCTATCAAAGGGCTCCACTTGATCCTGCAATATAGCCAGCTCGTTGGCGATATCGGCACTGAGCAAGTCTTTGCGGGTTGAAAGCATTTGCCCAAATTTGATAAACACCGGGCCCAGGGTTTGCAGCGCCAGACGGATACGTGTGCCTTGGGATTTTTCAGGGTGTTGATTACGTAACCAAAAAAATCCATAACGGCCAACTCTGGCATACCAGGGTAACCATTTAGGGGGGATCAGTTCATCTAAGCCGTGTTGTAAAAGGACTTGGGTGATTTTATATAAACGTAAGATTCGCACGGCCTAATTGTTGTCCTGTTTTGAATTTTCTAGCAGTGACAGCCTTGCATCCAGACGTTCAACCGCACTGCGTAACTCATTTACTTGCTCGCAAAAGTCGTCTACTGCAGGTTTTGCCGCAGCGATGGCGTCTTCCTGGGTTAGATTATGTGCCAGTTGTTGGCCAAAATCTTGTAGTTGTTGCCCGGCGATAAAAAACAGAGATTTGATACTGGTAAAGCTCTGGTGAGCGACCACGTCCCCGGTGTATTTCGACATCTGTTCTTCCCAGTCGATATCCAGCTCTTTGATCAGGCTGCTAAAACGTTGTGCCACCAGAATATCACCTTCCAGGGTAAGTTTGTTCTGCTGGATCAATTGGCTGATCTTACTGCTGTCTCGCAGTTCACTTAAGGTTTCAAGGGCCAGGGAAATATGGCAATCAACTATAAGATTAGCAGCCTCGTCAGGCACACTTGACTCGCCATCACCAGGAAGAGCCATAACATCTATTTGCTCTGAAAAACTAAATAGCAACGGCCAGGGCAACTCGCGTACGGAGACTTGTAGTTGTTTGCCGGTCAGTTTTTTCAGTTTCAATGAGCTGTCTGGGTCGAGTCTCAGTAATTGATTGAGACTAAATTCGATACCGGCGCTAAACAGCTGGGCAAGAGGCATTAAAATTTAAATCCACGATGGAGGGCAACTACCCCTGCGGTTAAATTATGATAGGTGGTGTGTTCAAAGCCTGCGTTTTGCATCATGTCTTTTAGCACTTCCTGGTTTGGATGCATGCGAATTGACTCAGCCAGATAACGATAACTCTCGCTGTCGTTGGCCACCAACTGACCAATTTTAGGCAACAAATGAAAGGAGTAAGTATCGTATACCTTACTGAGTATTTCATTGGTAGGCTTTGAAAACTCCAATACCAATAAGCGTCCACCAGGCTTAAGCACGCGGTACATTGATGCTAGGGCTTTGTCTTTATCCGTCACATTACGAAGACCGAAGGCTATGGTAATAATATCAAAGGTATTATCCGGAAAAGGTAAGGCTTCAGCATTGGCTTGCACGTAATCGACATTGCCCACTATGCCCAGATCCCGAAGTTTGTCCCGACCTACCTTTAACATAGCATCGTTGATATCGGCTAGCACCACCTGGCCCGTTGGCCCGACTATACGTGAAAATTTGGCGGTTAAATCCCCTGTTCCGCCTGCCAGATCAAGTATTTTGTGACCTGTTCGTGCCCCACTACAATCGATAGTAAAACGTTTCCACAGGCGATGAATACCCAATGACATCAGATCGTTCATAATGTCGTATTTGGCTGCAACAGATTGAAAAACTTCAGCCACCATAGATGCCTTCTGATTTTTATCTACTTGCGTAAAGCCAAAATCGGTTTGTTCAGTTGCAGATTTTTGCTGCTCCGGGCTATTGATGTCGCTATCGCTCATGAAATATCCTGTTCTTGATCAAGAATATAGTTTAACTAAATTCGCCATACCAAACATAAAAATTATCATTACCTGGCTGAGTTACGGGAAAATCCATAGAGCTAAGGCAATTTCGAAGATCAATTCAGCTGATTATCTCCTACACTGAGGGAAATAATTTGGCTAAGTTCCTGCAAAGAGCGTCCGCTTTGCTGATGTAATTCGTTGAAAGACGCTTGGATAGCATTGAGGCTGCGTTTTGAGGCCCCCCCCCCAGAGATAATATTGCGCTGAGTGAAATAACTCGTTACATCACGACTCAATAAAAAGGTGTCTTTACCTAAAAAACGTAGGGCATAAGGCCCGGTATTACCCCCTAAACGGGCACCATGTTGTTTTAAATAGGCCCATAAATTAATGATGTCATCCCCGGGCCAGTTGGCCACAAACCTGGAAAAGCTGCCATGCTCATTGCGCACCGATTCGATCATCAAGGCATTGTCACGCACGGTCTTAACTTTACGGTAATGGCGTATAATACTCGGGTCCTGAGCGCGCTGTTCAAGCATTTCATCGGGCATAAGCAATACTTTGTCTATATCAAAGCCAAAAAACACGCGCTCGAAATCAGGCCATTTGTTGCGTACCACTTTCCACACAAAACCTGATTGAAAGATTTTCTTAGTAAATTCAGCCAAAAATCGGTCGTCCCCCAGGGTTGCAACCTGGCTATTGGCCAGGGGTTTACTGAGCAATGCCTCGAGAGCTTTAGGGCCGCCTTTGCGCTCACAAGCCCTTTGATACAGGGCTGCAAAGCTTTCCATCTGCGCCAGTACAGCGTCGCTCATTGATTATTCCTTATTCAATACCAGAATGCCTGAGCAAGGCATCTACCCGAGGTTCGCGACCGCGAAAGGCTACAAATAACTCCATCGGCTCCCGGCTACCGCCCATTTCCAGTACATGCTGTAAAAAATCCTGTCCGGCTTTTTCAGCAAATATACCTTCTTCTTCAAAACGACTAAAGGCGTCTGAGGACAGCACTTCTGCCCACTTGTAGCTGTAATAACCCGCAGCATAACCCCCAGCAAAAATATGACCAAAACTATTTTGAAAACGATTAAATTCAGGCGGTATGATCACCGCTACTTCTTGACGTACTTGGTCTAAAAATTCTTGTACTGAGGTTTTATGTTCAGCGCTATATTCTTCATGCAACATAAAATCAAATAAACTGAATTCCAGCTGCCTGAGCATCTGCATCGCAGATTGAAAATTACGTGCCGCCAGCATTTTATCCAGTAAATCCTGAGGTAAAGGTTCGCCACTTTGATAATGTCCGGAGATAAACGCCAGGGCTTCGGGTTGCCAGCACCAGTTTTCCAAAAACTGGCTAGGTAATTCAACTGCATCCCAGGCCACACCATTGACACCTGAAACGCCGCCCACCTCAATTTTGGTCAACATATGATGTAGGCCATGACCAAACTCATGGAACAAGGTGATCACTTCATCGTGGGTGAACAAGGCGGGTTTATCCCCAACTGGTCCGCTGAAGTTGCAGGTTAAATACGCCACAGGTAATTGCAGACTGCCATCAAGTTTACGCCTTCTTGCCTGACATTCGTCCATCCAGGCACCGCCACGTTTGTGTTCACGGGCGTAGAGATCCAGGTAAAAACTGCCTCTTAGTTCGCCACTGGCATCTTTGATATCAAAAAAGCGTACGTCTTTATGCCATGTCGCTACATCGGTGCGCTCTGTGATCGCCAGACCATATAAACGGGCCACGACTTCAAATAACCCACTTACGGCCTTATGCACCGGGAAATAGGGGCGCAGAGCCTCATCAGAGATAGCATATTTTTGCTCTTTTAATTTCTCGCTGTAATAGGCTAAGTCCCAGGCTTTAAGCTCGCTTAATTGATAGGCTTGTGCAGCAAATTCGCTTAGTTCGGTTAAATCCTTGCGGGCCTGGGGCTGAGAGCGCTTGGCCAGATCACGTAAAAAGGATTTTACCTGAGTGGTCGAGTCAGCCATTTTGGTGGCCAGGGAGCGTTCAGAGTAGTTGGCAAAATCCATGAGCTGGGCAATTTCCTGGCGCAGGCTCAGGGTTTCATCAATCAAGGGGCCGTTATCCCACTGTCCGGCATTCGGGCCTTGTTCTGAAGCACGTGTAGTATAGGCACGGTACATTTCTTCCCGCAACGGGCGATGATCCGCGTGCATCATAACCGGTAAATAACTAGGGATATCTAGGGTAAACAACCAGCCGTCGAGCTCTTTGCTGGCAGCTAATTGTTTGGCCGCGCCTAAGGCAGAATCCGGTAATCCTGCCAGTAAATTTTGGTCAGTAATGTGTTTTTGCCAGCCCAGGGTGGCATCCATAACATTGTTGCTAAACGTTGAGGACAAGTCTGACAAACGACTTTGAATCTTGGCGTAACGTTGTTTTTTATCAGCACTTAAGCCCACGCCGGACAACTGGAAGTCACGTACGTCGTTATCGATTACTTTACGCTGAGCTTCGCTTAATTGGGCAAATTCAGCGCTGGTCTGTATGTGACAATAGGCATCATATAAACCTTTATGCTGACCAACCCAGGTACCATAGTCTGATAATATTGGCAGGCAGGCATCATGGGCTTCGCGCAGTGCATCGTTACTTACCACAGAATTCATATGGGATACAGGTGACCACATACGCCCTAGCTGATCATCCATTTCTTCCAAGGGGGCAACCAGATTTTGCCAGGTGTATACGTCTTGCTGCAATAAACTTTCTATATGTTGTTTGCACTGGCTGACACTTTGTTCAATGGCCGGTTGGATCTGATCAGGGGTGATTTCTCCAAAGCGCGGCAGACCGGATAGATCTTGTAGTGGGCTGAGAGTCATAATGAATTCTTTATTAAACAAAATTATTCACTTGAAATAAGGGGTAAGGGCGACAAATTCAAGTGTTCATGAAAAATCTTCTGTGTGGCAGCCAGCTTGCTGCTTCAAGCTGAGCTAATGTACAATTTTACCAGCCATTGGCAATTTATTGGCAATAGTCAGGGTCTTCTGGTCACAGTGAATAAAATTACGATTGGGACAATAGGAATTTAAGTTTGTCTTTAGACAGGCTAACCCTATATCGTATCGTAATAATTAACCAAAGTGAGACTGAGCACATGGCAGATTTTGATTTTATATGTATAGGTGGGGGCAGTGGCGGCATTGCCTCAGCCAATCGTGCGGCTAAACATGGCAAGAAAGTAGCGCTTATCGAGGCCCGCCATATGGGGGGGACTTGTGTCAACGTAGGCTGCGTACCGAAAAAAGCCATGTGGTTTGGTGCCCAGGTAGCCGAATCCATCCACCGATATGCGGCAGATTATGGCTTTGACTTGACGGTAAATAAATTTGACTGGCAAACTCTGGTCAATAGCCGTGAAGCCTATATCAAACGTATTCACCAGTCCTATGAGCGGATGATGGGCAACAATGACATCACAGTGATCAAGGGGTTCGCCACATTTATTGATAAAAATACTGTAGAAGTGGATGGTAAACAATACAGTGCAGATCACATCTTGATTGCGACCGGTGGCCGCCCGACCAAACCCAGTATCCCTGGTGCGGAGCTCGGTATAGATTCAGATGGTTTCTTTGCGTTAAACGAGCAACCTAAACGCGTAGTTGTGGTAGGGGCAGGCTATATCGCGGTGGAGCTTGCCGGGGTATTACATTCTCTGGGCAGCGAAACGCATCTGGTGGTGCGTAAACATGCGCCCTTGCGCTCCTTTGATACTATGTTAAGCGAAACACTAGTTGAGATTATGGCAGAAGATGGTCCCACCTTGCATACCCATCGCACGCCGCAAAAGCTTGAAAAAAATGCCGATGACAGTTTGACTCTAACCTTTGAAAACGGCGAAAGCATTGAAGCTGATTGTATTATTTGGGCCATAGGTCGGGTACCGGCCAACGACAAAATCGGCTTAGATAAAGTCGGGGTTAAGGTGAATGAGCAAGGTTATATCGCCGTTGACAAATATCAAAATAGCAATGTAAAAGGCATCTATGCCGTGGGCGACAACATAGGCAAGGTTGAACTGACGCCAGTGGCGGTTAAAGCTGGGCGCCTGTTGTCCGAACGCCTGTTTAATGGCCAGGTAGATGCACATATGGATTACACGCTTATTCCCACTGTGGTTTTTAGCCATCCGGCGATCGGCACTATAGGCCTGACGGAGCTGGAAGCCCAGGCTGAATATGGCAAAGACAATATTAAAGTTTACAATTCCAGCTTTGCTGCAATGTATACCGCTGTTACTCGTAATCGCCAGATGACGCGCATGAAGCTAATCTGTGCCGGTGAAGAGCAAAAAGTGGTAGGTTTACACGGCATTGGCCTGGGAATGGATGAGATATTACAAGGTTTTGCCGTGGCCATGAAAATGGGTGCTACTAAAGCTGACTTTGATGCCTGTGTGGCCATTCACCCCACCAGTGCTGAAGAGTATGTAACGCTTAACTAAAACGTTTAATCTTGGCCTGACGGACCTATTTTCGATCCGCCAGGCCTGCTTAGAAGACGGTTTTTACTGAACTGATACTTAGGTCATCATCACTACAATCTCCCTGTTATAGGCTGTAGTATTTATGCTGAACATCCATTATTTTGCTGTAACAGGGCGATTTAAGCCCTTGTCGTCAGGCCTTGCCAAAATACCTTTTTGTTGTCGCTATCTTGTCAGATTGATAATCGGTCAGTCATACTCGCTGTAATATTGGACATGACAGTGGCCATTGCATAATCTAGTTTTACTTACGCTAAATGTCATAGATTGACACGCTTGTCAGAAGTTTACGCCATTCGTTTGTGCGACGTTAAAATGGTTCTACCTGACGACTAAAACCAGTGTTTGGAATTTATTTTATATTGCCTGAAAATTATACTGTACAAGTAACAAAACTGGTCCTACATTAGCGCTTATATCCCTTACTGGCCCAGTGCCCTGTGAATTATTGTGAACTTTAGCAATGACCGTATTTCTGCCATTTATCTTGGCAATGATGATTTTATTTCTGGCTCTGAACAAGACTGGCTGGACACTGAGCGGGGCGCACGTTACCGGGACGCGGTGCATATCACCTTGCCAGGCGGCGAAGTGTGGCTGTTTGATTATGGCATTGCCATCTTTTGGGGCGTCGATGAGGGTGAGCGTCAGGCATTGCTCCATCGTCTGAAGTTGTCCGATACCTTGTTAACCACCTCCAGCCAGGAGCACTTTCGTTTTACCTTAAGGGCTTCAGAGAATCGGATCAGTCAGGATAACATCAGTTTGTCTCAGGATGATCCCCTGGCACGTTTGGCGATTAGCCATGCTTTGGCTCAATCCCTGAAATTAAACGAGTATGAAAGTCAGGCCCAACAAACCATACAGGATCATGCCCATATTCCTCAGGAATTGGCCGAAACGGGTAAAATCAAGTTGTCCAGACGCAATATTGCCAAAATTCGCGGTAAGTTATTTGGTACCAAAAGCGATATTATTCTGCATTATGGCTTGCTTGATACGCCGGAATTTTTTTGGGAATATCCTGAATTTGAAAGTATTTACAATCTGGCTGCCCGTTATTTGGAAATCCATACACGAGTCGACTTATTGTCAAAAAAGCTGGCCACCATCCATGAGCTGTTTGATATGTTGGCCGATGAGCAAAAACATCAGCATTCATCATTTTTGGAATGGATCATCATAATCTTAATTGCAGTGGAAATTGTGATGTTTGCTGCCATGGAGTTGCAAGTTTTATTAGATGGTTAACCAGTACCGGCAGGTTCCTGGGTCATTTAATCCAGTCTAAATCTAGTCTTTGGATGGGGAAATGACCAGAGACCGAACAGATAAATAAAAAGTCTACAAGTATCGCGTGAACGGGGTAAAGGTTGCCGGGCGTGTGCAGTATTACTATACCGATGGTAAATTAGTCACCAAGTCCTTTACAGATTACACCCGTAAAAACCTGACCAAACAGTTTGGTACCCTCGATGCGTTTGTTAAAAAGTGACATACAACGAAGCGTAAACAAGACAGCATCGATGAGCTGGCTGAAGAAGGTATTATTTGGGATACCCTAGAGCAAGAAGTGAGAAAAATTTCGACCCTTTTGATATGATCTGCCCCGTATTATTCGACCAACCACTATTAGTCGGCAAAGAGCGGGCCAATAACGTGACAAAATATAAACTACTTCACCGCCTATTCCGAGCAGGGCTAACTTAACCTAATGGAAGTCACTTGTTGGGGCTTGACCAGCGGCTAAATAGTCAATAATATTCAGTAAATTTAGTAAGGGTTTCCCATATATGTTTTTAAATAATAAATATTCGAGCCTGCGTAATACTGCAAAGATTTATTTCAATCTTGCCTGCGCGCTCCTTTTACTGCAATTAATGTCAGCAACTACTGCCAATGCAGTGGAAGTCCTTTCTTCTCAGGAATTGGCATCTCACTGTGCTTTACTCAGCACTGAGCCAGAAGGGGTTGATGGTCAGTATTGTGTCCGTTATATTCAAGGCTTTATCGACGGGGCCATTGCGACCGATGCTCGTGTCATGTTGAACGCCGAAAATGCCAAAAAATCAGTTTCTAGCAATGAGACCTTTGCAGAGCGTGCGATACGCATGCGTATGCCAGGCAGTGTAGATCGTTTGCGGGCAGCCAAACTGGCGGGTTTTTGCCTCGGTGATCCTGTGCCTCTTCGCGAAATAGTTGATGTTGTTGTTGCCGATTTGGCGGCTCAACAAAAAAGTGCGCTGAAAGATGAACCGGCTATGGAAGTCGTTTACACATCACTGCTTAATAATTATCCCTGTAAACAATGATCCTGATTCAAGCTAAGCATAGGCTTCAAAAAGGCGAAGCACGACTTTCGTCTGTTTTATTTTTGTTGTTTATTCTTTCAATCACCTGGGTGCTATGGTCAGGGCTTTATAAGCCACTGGTCGTGGGTTTAGGCGTTTTTTCCTGTGCGCTTAGTGTATACCTAGCGCACCGCATGGGGTTTTTTCGGCATCAAGCATTGGTTGGACTTTTGCCCCGCCTGCCCGGTTATTGGATGTGGTTGCTACGAGAAATTATTGTTTCAAGCCTAGACGTGGCCAAGCTGATCCTAAAGCCCTCTTTACCCATAAGCCCTACAGTGCTTGTGTTAGAAGCCCAAGCTCAAACTGATGTGGGTCAGGTAATCCTTGGCAATTCCATTACGCTGTCTCCAGGAACTGTCACATTGGATTTACATGAGGGAAAACTATTGATTCACTGCCTAACCAGCGAGGGTGCACGTGAATTACAAAAAGGCGAAGCCAATCGTCGAGCCGCAGCATTGGAGCGCAACTAGGCATGTATATTCTTGTCTCTATCGCCATTTTGGTGACTATGGTATTAGCCCTCGTTAGAGCTTTAATGGGCCCAAGCGTTTACGACCGTGTACTGGCGGTCAATGTGTTTGGCACCAAGACAGTGTTGCTGCTGTCCGTTATCGCATTTCTTTACGGTCGACCCGACTTTCTCGATCTAGCGCTGGCTTACGCTCTAATCAATATGGTGGGGATCCTTGCGGTATTGGAGTTTTTCCAAAATCGCGCACGAAAAGAATCTAGGTCCAAAGATGATTGATATTGCGCTAGATATTCTAAGTTGGATCCTGCTTGTTTTAGGAGGCGCATTTGTGTTGATCGGTGGCATTGGCGGCCTGCGCCTGCCAAACTTTTACACCAGAATTCACGCCGCTAGTCTTACTGATACCATGGCGACTATTTTAATTTTTGTTGGCATGATGTTACAAGCCGGTTTAACCCTGGCCACTTTAAAGCTATTCGCTATCATGCTCTTCCTGCTATTGACTGGCCCAACCTCTACCTATGCGCTGGCCAATGCGGCACTGTTATCCGGTCTAAAACCAGACGCTGGAACTGCCAGCGACAAACCCAAGGAAAATACGCCAGAATGATATTCATCTTTGGGTTGTTTCTATTGACCCTTCTCGTCATTACCGCGATTGCGATAGTGCGCACTGAAGATCTTTTCGTCGCAGTCATGCTAACATCTATCTTCAGTTTACTGATGGCTGCCAACTTTTTTATTCTAGACGCTGCCGATGTAGCGCTAACAGAAGCTGCGGTGGGTGCTGGAGTAACAACCGTAATTTTCCTGTGCGCATTAGCGCTAACTGATGACAAGGAAAAACCTCGACAGGGAGGACGTTGGGTAGGTTTTGGTACGGTAGGCGTTCTGGCACTGCTGATCATTTACGCAACCTTTGACAAACCAAGGCTTGGCGACCCGGATGCCCCAGTGCATCAACATATTGCTCCTTGGTATATAGAGAAAACCACTGAACATATCGATATCCCCAATGTAGTCACCGCTATTCTAAGCTCCTTTAGAGGTTACGATACACTTGGCGAGGTATTTGTTGTTTTCGCTGCATGTATCGGGGTTTTATTTATTCTTGGTGTGAGCCCTCCACAGAAAGCCCGACATGTGGTCGAAAAAAATAGTGGTCTACGCCATCATCTGATACCTCAAGTGGTCGGTCGATTGCTGATCCCGTTTATCGTGCTATTTGGTCTGTATGTGCAATTTCATGGGGAGTATGGCCCAGGTGGCGGATTCCAGGCTGGCGCTATTATTGCTACAGGTGTCATCCTCTATGCGTTGCTCGAAGGCGAGGCTGAAGCAATGCGCGCAATACCTAGTGGAGTGTTACTGGGCATGGTTGTTGGTGGTGCGTTACTATATGGCGGTGTTGGAGTAGCTTGTATATTTATGGGCGGCGCTTTTCTAGATTATTCTGTATTGGCAGCCGACCCTATATTTGGACAGCAACTGGGTATTTTAATTATTGAGGCCGGAGTGGGGATGGCTGTTTGTGGAGCACTTTTAACTATTTTCCATGCTTTTGCAGCCCGTGAGATATTGTCATGAATTTTTTAGAACTACTGGGATATTTCAATTATTGGGTGTTCGCTATCATTTTAACGGTGGGATTATACGCAGTAATCAATAAAGCCAATCTCATCAAAAAATTGATCGGATTATCTATCTTTCAATCAGCAGTATTCCTTATGTATATCACAATGGACAAGGTAGAAGGCGGCACGGCTCCCATCATACAAAAAGGCGTGGAAGATCAGATATTTTCTAACCCTTTGCCTCAAGTCTTGATACTAACAGCCATAGTTGTGGGGGTATCTACTCTCTCATTAGGCTTGGCCATGGTGGTGCGTATCAGTGAATGTTACGGCACGATCGAAGAAAACGAAATTTTGGACGCCGACTAACTACTATGGATTTATTAGCACACCTTCCTGCACTGCAAGTTGTGGTTCCGATGTTATCGGCCCCACTTATAGTCTTATTACAACCACGTGGTCTGGCATGGGCAGGAGCAACTGCCGTTGCCGTGCTCAGTTTTGCCATCGCAGTGGCCCTCTCCATAGCGGTATTAGACGGTCAAACCATTGAGTACGCCATGGGTGGCTGGCCCGCACCTTATGGTATTGCCTTGTCGGTAGATGCGTTTAGTGCGCTGGTGTTACTGGTCATTACTGGCGCGGCGGCAGCAGCACTACTAGCGGCCAAACCCAGTATTGATCAACAAATAGAAGTTGAACGTCAGCCACTTTTTTACTCGGCTTGGCTACTTGTTCTATCTGGGTTGGTAGGCATAGTTGTATCAGCAGACGCCTTCAATATCTTCGTATTTATGGAGATTTCATCACTGGCCAGCTACATATTAATAGCGGGTGGCCCAGACCGTCGTGCGCTACCTGCTGTTTTTAAATATCTGATGATGGGCACTATCGGTGCAACCTTCTACCTTATTGGTGTGGGTCTTATTTACATGATGACTGGCACGCTTAACTTGGCTGATATGGAAGCGCGCATTGGTGATGTCACCGATATAAACCCCATACTCGTCGCAGCAGGGTTCATTACTATCGGTTTAGCCCTTAAAGCTGCAGTGTTTCCGCTGCATGTTTGGGTCCCAAATGCGTATACACATGCACCACATATGGTGACAGTGTTTCTCGCAGCTTGTGCCACCAAGGTTGCGCTATATGTATTAATACGCTTCGACTACATGGTATTTCAGACCCAACTAGTTGGTCACGAGATCCAATTCGCGATGTTTTTGATGCCCCTGGCAATTCTGGGGATACTTATTGCCTCAGCAGTCGCGATGTTTGAAGGGCATCTTAAGCGGTTGCTTGCTTCATCCTCTATTGCACAAATTGGCTATATTCTGCTAGGTGTCAGTTTTGTGAGCATGGCAGGGTTAAGTGCCAGTGCAATGCATATATTCAACCATGCGTTAGCAAAAGGGGGGCTATTTCTTGCTGTTGCCTGCCTGGCCTACCAATATCGGGATTTACGTCTAAACCAACTTGGCGGTGCATCTGCTCGTATGCCTTGGACTTGCGCAGCTTTTGTAGTCTGTGGTTTAAGCTTAATCGGTGTCCCGGGTACGGCAGGATTTATAAGTAAATGGATGCTGATTAGTGCTGCTCTAGAGACAGGAGCTTGGGGCTGGGGCTTAGTCGCTATCATTCTTATCAGTTCATTAATGGCAGTAGTATATATCTGGCGCATCGTTGAAGCACTTTACTTCCAAGCTCCAATCGAAGGGGACGGCCCAATGTCTGAAGCCCCAGTACAACTATTAATAGTGACCGGCCTGGTTGCATTGATGAACATATACTTCGGACTGTTTCCACATGTTCCATTAGAGCTAGCAAATAGTGCTGCAGTCATGCTCTTGGAGGGCTCGCGATGACACCAGAAACAGCAATATTGGTTGCCATTGGTATTCCAGTAATAGGAGCACTAGGCATTGCCCTTGCAGGGCGTATCAATTCTAACCTTCGTGAGGCGGCTACCGCTTTAACGTCTATTTCCTTGATTTGGGTAGTCTGGGGCCTGTTGCCTCTTCTAATGGACGGTGGGCGTCCCTCAGTTGAAGTAAGTCAGGTAATGCCGGGTTTATCCATTGCTTTTACAGTTGAACCTCTGGGCATGTTATTCGCAGCATTGGCGTCTGGCCTTTGGCTTATCAACTCGATATATTCCGTTGGCTACATGCGCGGTAACAAAGAGCAAAATCAGACCCGCTTTTTTGCCTGCTTCGCCCTAGCACTTTCCGCCACTATCGGTGTCGCTTTTGCCGGTAATCTGTTTACCTTATTTTTATTCTACGAATTGTTAACGCTCTCGACGTATCCTCTGGTAGCGCACAAAGGTGACGCAGCTACGGTTCGTTCAGCAAGGATTTATCTGGGTGTTTTACTTAGCACATCCATCGGTTTATTTTTGCCTGCAATAATTTGGACATACTCAGTTGCAGGAACAGGTGACTTTACCGCTGGCGGTATCCTGGCTGGTAAATTGAATGACCCAGAGATTGGTTTACTTCTGGGCCTGTTTGTATTTGGTGTCGGTAAAGCTGCAATGATGCCTGTGCATAAATGGCTACCCGCCGCCATGGTTGCACCCACCCCAGTGAGTGCTTTGCTGCATGCTGTTGCGGTGGTAAAAGCCGGTGTATTTACTATCACTAAAATTATTGTATACATATTCGGGATTGACTTTTTGTTTGAAGCTTCCAGCTCCCAATGGCTATTATATACTGCGGCATTCACGATTATTACTGCCAGCCTAGTTGCATTGCGGCAAACCAACATCAAACGCCTGCTTGCTTACTCTACTATTGCCCAACTATCCTATGTGATCATGGCTGCGGCTATTCTCAAACCGCTAGCAGAGGTAGGTGCCGCTATACATATGGTGGCTCACGCTTTTGGTAAAATTACTTTGTTCTTTGCCGCAGGTGCTATTTATGTTGCCTCCAAAAAAACCGAAATTCATCAATTACGGGGTATTGGCAGGCGTATGCCATGGACCATGGCGGCGTTTACGATCGGCTCGCTGAGTATGATCGGTGTACCACCCACAGCTGGCTTCGTCTCCAAATGGTATATTTTAGCGGGCGCATTTGAAGCCAACAATCTAGTAGCTGTATTCACCATCATTGCCAGTACCGTTCTTAACGCAGCCTACTTTTTGCCAATTTTATACATGGTCTGGTTTGAACGTGAAAAAGAAGCCGGCAAAGAACACTCAGAAGCGCCTTTTTTAGTCGTGCTGGCATTATGTTCGACCGCATTATTGACACTCGCTTTCTTCTTGTTTAACGGTCCGGTAATTGAGTTGGAAAGCCAAGTAGTGAAGGGGCTGAGTTAATGATAAATGATGAAAAACAACTCCACTGGTTAGTCAGACCGTCAACTGTTCGTAAGTTATGGGTTGGTTCCAGTGTTGTACTCACCTTAGTGGTACTTGCGCAGACAGTAATATACGTTAAAGGTTATTTTGGCTTTGATGCTTGGTTTGGCTTCGGTGCAATTTACGGATTTGTCAGTTGTCTGGTAATGGTTTTAGTAGCCAAATTATTGGGCATGGTGCTCAAGCGACCCCTGGACTATTACGATGATCCACAGCACCATGAAACCTCAGAGTCGAGTCATGACAAGGTGAAGGAGAGTAACAATGGAGTTTGAACTTTTCTCCCCTGCATTTATCCTGCTCATTGCCGCCGTTCTAATTTGCCTGGTTAAGGGTCATGGGCGAACCGCCGTCATATTAGTCGCACCCATAATGACCCTATGGGCCATATGGCAGATCCCTGACGGCGTTCAAAGTACGGTAAAATTTCTTTCATACAATATTGAACCCCTCGAGGGTAGTCCCCTAAGGCGATTGTTCGCTACAATTTTTGCGATCATGGTCTTTGTGGGAGGGCTATATTCTTTTCGCGTAGCACGATGGTATGAACTTGCCGCCGCTTTTGCCTACGCCGCCGGTGCCATAGGCGTCTGTTTTGCTGGTGACCTCATTACCATGTTTTTATACTGGGAACTGATGGCGATATTTTCCACCATTGTAGTTTGGTGTGGCGGTACACCCGGTGCACGAGCAGCTGGAATACGTTATGCCATCATGCACCTCCTCGGTGGCGTAGTACTTAAAGTGGGTATTGAAGGTGTCGTTGTGGGTACAGGTTCTATCCAAATTCAACCTATGCTGGCAACAGACTTCAGTACATGGATGATATTGATTGGCATATTGATAAACGCCGCAGCACCACCAGTTTCCGCATGGCTGGCCGATGCTTACCCGGAATCTACACCCACAGGCTCAGTGTTTCTGTCGGCATTTACGACCAAAACAGCTGTACTGGCACTTATATTATTGTTCCCTGGCGAGCCCGTGTTGATTGGCATCGGTTTGTTTATGGTTATGTACGGCATCATCTTTGCCTTACTTGAAAACGATGTTCGGCGAATTCTTGCTTACTCTGTGGTTAACCAAGTCGGTTTCATGGTTGTTGCTGTGGGTATTGGCACCGAAATGGCACTCAATGGCGCGACGGCACATGCCTTTGCACACATTATTTACAAAGCGCTACTATTTATGAGCGCTGGTGTTGTCATCTACCGCACTGGGAAAAATAAATGTATGGAGCTGGGTGGCCTTTTTCGCACTATGCCACTTACCTGTATCTGCGGTATTATCGGTGCGCTAGCTATTTCAAGTTTTCCTCTGACCTCAGGGTTCACCACAAAAAGCATGATTTCCCAAGCTGCTGTTGATGGGGATCTAGTGTGGGTATACATGGCATTAACTGCCGCATCTGCCGGTGTATTTCTTCATGCAGGGATCAAATTCCCTTGGTTTGTGTTTTTTCAAAAAGATTCAGGTTTACGACCTAAAGATGCCCCGTGGAATATGGGACTGGCGATGATCATTTTTGCTAGCTTATGTATTGGGCTGGGTATTTTCCCCGAGTTTCTTTATAGCTTGCTACCTTACCCAGTTGACTATCAACCCTATACGGTGGGTAAAGTACTATTCTATTTACAGCTGCTGCTATTTTCAGGTCTGGCATTCTTCGTGCTCTTACCACTGATGAAACGGACTATGACAATAAGTCTCGACACTGATTGGTTGTGGCGACGTGCAGCTGTTTCATTGGTGAGAATAATAGAGCAAGTACTTAGCTCAATCGGTGAAGTTATTGCAGTACGAAGAGTACGTTTGCAGAAATTCTTACATCGGATGGCCATCAATTACTTGGGTCAACCCCATACCGCTGACAGTAAAGAACGTGGGGTATTTGCCCGTTCTTGGCCTGTTGGCACCACAGCTTTATGGATTGCAGGATTGTTATCTGTTTATGTGTTGCTGTATTACCTGTAGCAGCGGCGTGTTGCCGTTAAATCTGCGAGGGCAGCCGGTGTCAAGAGTGCGATAAAAAACGGATCGCGTGTTAGCAAACATAAGAGCGTGTGTACTGTGTCCCGAGATCCGGTTTTTATCGCTAATCTGTTTTTCTATTGGTTGTGCTGGATAATCTATCCGCAACAGTATTTCGCCCATCCATGGGCTACACTTAAAGGCCAGCTAAAGCTGTTAAATTTTTTTCCCAAAATATTTTTCACCCATCTGGATCTAATCCTTGGCCTGTGAAGGCCAATTTCCCACGTACCTTGGTACACCACAACGCCCAGAATCAAAACGTCAGTTCCTCATGTTATCCAATGGGATAAACGCACAGAGATTGTGGCTAGGCTTTCGCCTACCAGTCCCATGCTGGCTTAACATGCGGGCGCATAAAATAAAGTCCGGTATCATCTTCTATTCACAGAAACACTGGTTTGTTATCCAATCCCGCAACGTGGCTCAATGACACCGGAAAACTAGCTAAAGGCTCGTTCTATATCAAAGACCTGTTTATTTTTTAACATGTAAAACACCGCTCTGGCGATTTTATGGGCAACGGCACGTATGGTCTCAATGCCGTTGCGTTTTTGTTTTTTGCGCTCATAAAAACGCTTTGCTCTTGCATTAAAGCGCACAAGATAATGGGCCGCTTCTGAGAAGGCCCATGACAGGTATTTATTCCCTGCTTTACGATTACCTGTTTCAAGCATGATCGTTAAACCTAAAATAGGACCAATCCCGGTGACAGTTGTCAGTCATTTGAATTCATCTTTGGGTTTAACGGCCTCCAGTGTTTGTTGTGCTATGAGGTCAATCTGTTTATCCAACGCCTTGAGAATAATGACGTTGCTATTAGCAGAGTGATATAAAAAACTGCCTGGCTCGAAAGGTAATCTAAACCTTTTTCTATGGATGTCGATGCAACCTACCCGATACCCTAATGAGCGCCATATTTGATTTTGAATACTGATCACATGACTGGATGCATGTTTTACTAATTGACGCCTACGGCGCAACAAGTCCCGTACTTGTCGGTATTCAGGTGGATAAATATGACCCGTAGGTAATATTCCCAAACGCATTAAATGGGCAAGGTGAAACGCATCCTGGTGATGATCACTGTATTTTAATCCGTCGTATCCTTTGACCGCTGCCGTGTTCACCAGATCCACTTGAGAGCTATGATCCATCAGGCCATCAACTAACCAATACCAATTAAAGGGTGGCGTGTAAATTGTTGTCGATAGCTTATCCACAACTTTATTATCATTTTCATCTATGACAACCACGACGTGATTGTTTTAATGTAAGCCAATGCCCGAGTAAAATGACATAACAGCCTCCCGTTTGTGATGGTTTGAGCACCTTTTAGCATAGCTGAACACGAGTTTGGAAGCTGACTTGTGGCTGTTCAGTTTACTCAGTGGTATAGGTTTCACCATGAGTTTTTTTATCAGTAGCCTGGGCTTGGCTGCACTATTGGGCGCAGGGTTAATGGCCACTAATGCTTTGGCTCAGGGAAATACGCAAAACGATAGCCAAAGCATGTGGCAAAGTTGCCAAACACTGAAATCTGATGCTGGACTGCAAATAAGCAATAACGATATTACTAAATCAGTTTGCTATCAATACATCAAAGGTTTTATGCAAGGCGCGGTGCTCACTGACGGTCAGATAATGCGAGGCTTAGAACAAAGTCAGGGGTTAACTGATTTTTCCAAAAGAGCAAAACGCACCCGCGTAGGTAACACTCGCGCCTCAGACGCCGACACCTACCTGGCGAAATTTTGTTTACCTGATGCATACGTGGATCATGCTGAGGTAATCAACGTGGCCGCCGCGTTAACGGAACAATCGGTTACGCAGCAACAACTCGCCAGTGAAGTATACACAGCACTGAAAAAAGCATACCCCTGCGCTGACAATTAATAACATTGCCCTTGTTGTCATAAAGGGAGGCCTTGGCGTACTATTAAAATACAGCGCGTTTTATTCCGTCATTTAAGGAAGCACTTATGGATAGTAGGCCAGGGATTTTGTTATTGGGGTGTTTACTGTTAGGGGCTTGCAGTGTTAATTCAGGCCAAACAGCCCAGATTGCAGATACTATCAAACCGGATCTGAGTTTCGATACACATTATTTTGCCTTGCAAAGCGTGCCGAGTGAGGCTGATATTTTCACCCTGGATGACGCCCAGCAACGTGCCTTTATTGAATATTATGATGCTCCTGAGAATAGTGCTGTAGCAGGTCACATACGTTTATCTAATTATGTAGAAAAATATATTGCCGATTTTGATTATCGCGGTAACACCTTTGTAGCCAAGATAAGCCTGGCGAAACAGGCAGGAAACTGCTTGTCGTTAGCCATTTTAACGACCGCCCTGGCCGATTTGGTGGCAATAAAAGTGGACTATCAAATAGTTAATACAGCGCCTATTTACCGGCGTTATCAGAACGTGACGACACTGTCTTCCCACATACGCACCGTTTTATACAGCCCACAGAATGGAGTGAAGGACGGTTTTTTTTCGTTCGCCAAGTTGTACATTGATTACTTCCCTCAACAAGGAGATGTCCTTGGCAAGGTTATTTCAAAAGCGGATTTTACGTCGATGTTTTACCAAAACCTGGCAGGCGAGGCTTTGGTGCAACAAAATTATAGCCAAGCTTATTCGCTACTCACTCAAGCCTTAACTTTATCTCAAACCAATCCGGCAACCCTAAATAGCTTAGCCGTATTGTTCAAACAGGCAAACAATCCCGCTCAAGCCGAGCATATATATCAATTTGCCATGGAAAATGAATTGCAGTCGGTCAATACCATCACCAATTATATTGTGCTGCTTGAAGAGGAAGGACGTACAGGCGAGGCTAAACTTTGGCGCGCTAAGGTTGAAGACGTTGATGATCACAATCCCTACCGCTGGATTGATCTTGGCGACAAGGAATATGCCCGTGCCAATTTTGAGCAAGCAAAAAAATACTATAGTCTGGCTACTAAAGCGGCACCTTATCTACATGAAAGTTATTTTGGTTTGGCGAAAAGTTATTACCAGCTGGGGGATAAGCAAAAAGCGCAAAACGCCATGGAAAAAGCCTTGGCGCTATCTTACGTGCCGGAAGAAAAGTCATTGTACCAGGGCAAATTAATGGTGATAGCGCAACAAGCGAGTTGGTAAATTTATCAACGATAGCCAAAAGTGTGACATATGAAGGTAATAACTACATTTACCCGGACCTTTTTACTTCAAGCAGAAGTGAACATGGCTAATGAGTAATATTGTGTCACCCAACTAAAATCCATAACCTCTTGTATTTAAACATATATTTTTAAATGGTAAGGTTGCAGGTTAAGTGGCATGTTAATTATTCTATTATAAGATAGCAGGCTATCACTAGCCAAATCTAAATATGCGATTAATGGTAACAGCGTATTGTTTAAAGGCGGTAAATTAAACACCCCTGCAATCTATATCAAACAACTTAGAAGAGAAAATAATAAAAAATTTTTTTACCCTGACGTTTACAGCATTACAGCATTACTGCTTACTTTCACTATGGGTACGGCTTGTGCCGGGGTTTATTCCTCTGGTGATGTGTTGCAAACACAACACATGGATTACAAAAAACAACAAATCCTCAGTATGGTTGACAGCGCAGACGTGCAGCAACAACTGGTAGCCTTAGGCGTCAATAGCGCCGATGCCAAAGCGCGCATTGGGCACATGACTGACAATGAACTGGCTGCACTAAACCAGCAGATGAACGACATGCCCGCAGGTGGCATAGTGGGTACCATAGTGACGGTATTAGTCGTCATTGCAGTATTAGACGTACTGGGGATAACAGACGTATATCCCTTTATTCGTCCAATAAACTCATAAATTTTATTATCCCTACAGAGTAAACAAATTGTTGTGTAAACTGTTAAAAGCTGGCGTTTTCGCCGGCTTTTGTTATTTATTAGCGGGCTGCCAAGCTACGCCACAAACTGCCAGGTTACTGGAAAAAAGCCCGAATATCCCAGGGCTACACTATATCGCCAACGTGCCTTTTTATGCTCAGCAAGACTTTTATTGTGGCCCCACTACGCTTGCTGAAGTCTTTAACTTCTACGATATTCCCTTGTCATCTCAGAGCATTGCTCCCAAGCTATTTATCCCTTAACTAGACGGCAGTTTACAGATTGAAATGGTGGCCGCTGCGCGACAGCAAGGACTAGTCGCTTATGCCCAGCGGGGCAACCTGGAAACGTTACTCTCTCTGGTTGCAGAAGATATTCCGGTGGTGGTTTTACAAAATGTCGCCTTGTCCTGGTTCCCTATGTGGCATTACGCGCTCGTAATTGGCTACGATCTGGACTCAAGGGAAGTCATTATGCACTCAGGCGTTACCGAAAATCACCGCTTGAACCTTGCCACTTTTGAGCGCACCTGGGGGCGAGGCAAATACTGGTTAATGGCAGCAGTGCCACCCACTAAAATAAGCGCGCATTTTACGCCGCTAAATTATACCCAGGCCGCACAAGATTTGCTGGCAACGGGCCAAAGTGCCGCTGGTATCAGCGCATTGCAAACGGCTATTGCACAGTGGCCAGACTACTGGTTGGGCTACTTTTTATTGGCTAATCATTTTTTGCAAGATGATCCCCAGCAAGCCGCTATTTGGTATCAAAAAGGATATCAATATGGCGCACAAAACGTTCATTATTTAAACAACTATGCCTTCACCCTGGCAACGCTTGGCTGTTATTCCCAGGCGAATAACCTTGTTGTCACAGCACTCGTCTATCAGCCTGACAACTCAAATCTGCTCGATACCCAAATGCAAATTGCCAAGCTTAGTAGTCGTGCCTCTGTGGATAGCAAGGGCAATCAAACCTCCATCGCCACCCAATGCTCCCTTATTCGCTAGTATAAAAAACGTTGATGTTTAATGCGGGTATATTTATGTTAAAACAGGTAAAAGCTCAGGCTAATTACCCTGAGGTAATGGCTATTACACTGGGAATTAACTATGGCATCTGTATCAATTCATGGCGTCTGGGAAGCTGAATTTAATTCAGTGGTTGAAGCCTTTAAGGATAACTTTAATGCAACAAGTCCGATACCTGAAAAGGGAGCGGCATTTACGTTAGTGAAGCAAGGTAAAGTTGTGGTCGATATCTATGGGGGCATCAGCAATATCGCAGGCGATGCATGGCAAAAAGATACCTTAGTCAACGTCTTCTCAACAACAAAGGGCGCAGTAGCCCTCTGTGTGGCTCATTTAGTTGAGCGAGGCCTGTTAAATTACAGCGATAAAGTTACCCGGCATTGGCCAGAGTTTGCAGCCAATGGTAAACAAGATATTACCCTGGCACAGGTGTTGTCTCACCAAGGGAGCTTGAATGCCTTTGCAGCGCCAACTACAGCAGTAGAGTTATGCAATTGGAATGATTGCTGTAACAAACTCGCTGCCCAGGCACCTTTTTTCACCCCAGGTACTACAACCTGTTATCACCCTGTGACATTCGGTTTTTTGGTGGGAGAAATTGTGCGCCGGATAGCGGGAGTCACTATTGGTCAGTATTTGCGTGTCTATATTTGTCAGCCACGGAATATTGAATTTCATATCGGCTTAGGTGAAAAAAATAACGTCACAGTGGCGGATTTACTGACGCCAACACGAGCGCCATATATGCCTAAGCATATTCCTGATCATGTTTTGCTAAGCATGATCAACCCCAAGTTAAAAGCGGGTTTTATGCTGCAAGAGCAAACTCGCTGTGCCGAGCTACCCGCAGTGAATGGCCATGGCACCGCCAATGCTATTGCCAGGCTTTATGATTTATTTGCTGTGCGCAATGCTCTGCTGAGTCATGAAACAGTTATGCAGGCAGGTGCGGTGCAAAGCACCAGAGTTGACGAGTTGCTCGCTGTACCGGTGCACTGGGCGATGGGCTTGGTGATAAACGCGAATGTGAATACCTATGGCCCTGAGCCCACAACCCTGGGACACAGCGGGTGGGGTGGTTCGTTTGGTTGCCATGATCCGGTGAATCAGTTGTCTATGGGGTATGTGTGCAATCAGATGAGCCCTGATTTGGTTGGTGATGCAAGAGGGCAGCGTTTGATTAAACAAGTCTATGCATCGTTAGGGTAATCGTTTGGCGCTTATGTGCAGCACACATTTAATATCCTGCGCGAACCGTCATCCATATGTTTTAATAGGACATGCATGGTGCCGCGCTCTAGCGATTATCAATCCTGACGGCCATCCTATTGACCATATTATTTTAAGCTACAGGTAAAAAACTGGTTACAATATACTGAAACCCAACCTTGGGGGCTTTTTAAGTGAAATGGGATATGAACGAAATTTCCCACGTCTGTGTCTGTATTGTTGAATGCCCCCTTAAAGCACTAACGATAGTGAGTGACAATGGAAAATACATATAAAAAAACAGTAACCTGGACAGTAATAGCCACCTTAATACTGAGCCTGATATGGTTACCTGCCTTATGGTTATTTGCCATTTGGATCCCACTAGCGGTGCTTGGCTATTACGACTACCATCAAACTCACCACACATTACTACGTAACTTCCCCGTTCTTGGCCATGGGCGCTGGATTATGGAGCGCATTCGCCCCTTCGTACGCCAGTATTTTTTCGAATCAGAAACCGATGGCGCACCAGTGACCCGTATGTTTCGCTCGCTTATATATCAGCGCGCCAAGGGTAGCCTGGATTCAAACCCGTACGGTACTAAACTCGATACGCAGCGCGTGGGATACGAATGGATTGGCCACTCCATGGCTGCTAAACATCACGATGCCAAACACCCTGTAACCCGTATTTTGGTTGGTGGTCCTGACTGCATACAGCCTTATGAAGCGAGTATTTTTAATGTCTCAGCTATGAGTTTTGGCGCACTGAGTAACAACGCCATACTCGCCTTAAATAAAGGCGCAGCCATTGGAGGTTTTTATCACAACACAGGTGAAGGGAGTGTGAGCGACTACCACCTTGAACACGGTGGGGATATTGTGTGGCAAATTGGTACGGGTTATTTTGGTTGTCGCAATGAAAAGGGAGATTTTGCTCCCGAAGCCTTTCAAACAATCGCCAGCAAAGATGCCATTAAAATGATTGAAATCAAACTCAGCCAAGGGGCTAAGCCCGGTCACGGCGGTATATTACCCGCGGATAAAAACAGTAACGAAATTGCCCGTATTCGTTTAGTTGAACCCGGCACTCAAGTGGATTCTCCCCCTGCGCACAGCGCATTTAATACCCCCCTTGAGATGATGGCTTTTATTCAGCAGTTACGTAACTTATCTGCTGGCAAACCCGTAGGTTTCAAACTCTCTATTGGCCGCACCAGCGAGTTCGTGGCCGTGTGTAAAGCCATGGTTGAAACTGGCATCAAACCTGACTTTATTACCGTCGATGGCGGTGAAGGCGGTACCGGCGCGGCGCCGCTGGAGTTCTCAAACTCTGTGGGTATGCCACTACGTGAGGCGCTGTCATTTGTATGCGATGTACTTATTGGCTTCGATTTGAAAAAAGATATACGGGTTATTGCCAGTGGCAAGGTATTCAGCGGTTTTCACCTGGTAAAAAATTTAGCCTTGGGTGCAGATATGTGTAACAGCGCCCGGGGTATGATGGTTGCTTTGGGCTGTGTGCAGTCATTGGTGTGCAATACCAACAGTTGCCCAACAGGTATTGCCACCCAAGATCCTAAGCTTACCCGCGGCTTAGTGGTGCCAGATAAAGCAGAGCGTGTGGCGCGTTTCCACCAGGCTACCGTTAATTCGACTATGGAGATTATTGCCTCAGCGGGATTGCGCAATACAGCAGATTTAAATCGCACCCATATTTTTCGCCGTGTAAGCGAAACTGAAGTGCGCCGCTTTGATGAAATCTATGCCAGCCCGATTGCGGGCAGTTTTTTCAATAATAAGGCGCCCACTAAATTTGCTCAGGCCCTAAAAGAGTCATCCGCCAAAAGTTTCTTTCCAACACAGTACGTCACGGAGACTATCGAGGGGCTTAAGGCTGTGAACTAACCTTACAATATGCAACAGCGTGTGGGGTTTGGCTATTATAAACCTGTGAATCAGTTATTTATGGACTACGTGCATAATTAGATGATCCCTGATTTGATAGGGATACAAGAGGACAGTGTTCGATGATACAGGTCTACGCTTCGCGCTTACGGCAATTTATCCAGGTTGAGTCTGCTATCCCCGGGGAGTGTTAAGTCTATTAATAAGGCACAGCTTCGCTGTTGTGTATAAAAGTCAGTGAAGACTCAATAAATCTCAGTATCAAACCAAATTACGCTTAATACTAAGATTCCAGTTATTGTGAATAAATTCGCTTGTCTCCTTCATCACTTGCACCCCGTATCCTGATTTTTTAGACGTTTAAAACACAATGGATGGCAAAAGAGTGCTATTCATGTTTTGAAGCAGCAGATCAAGATACGTTAGATTATATAATCAGGCATTACAATTGAGTCAGAGGGCATAGCTATAATAATTACTTATCGCCTTTTTTCTGCAGAAAAAGCCTGGCTGCTGGTTCAACCTGATTGCGACCATTTTGTTTAGCAAATATCAAAAAGCTGCAGAGGAAAGGATCATGATAATACAGTAGTAGAAAGATTCTTTGCTATATTTAAAACGTTTCCATCACATCAATAAAGGAGTGGAAATCAGAGATTTTTCGCCGGTTCCCACCACACTGTTCTTACAAAATGCCAAGTAAAATTTTTTTATGCTGGCGGTCTTTGTCTTTTCAGACAGGTCCTGGCGTCATCATCGCTCATCCCTTGACAGCAATGCAGCCGCAGTGATGTTTGCTGTCACGTTCGCCGCAGTGATAAACATATCTACAATAAGGTCGATGGCGATCAGAATGCCAATACCGGCAACAGGTAACCCTAAGGACACATACACCGGCGCCATGATTAGCAAACCACCGCTGGGAATACCCGGTGAATAGAAGCTAAACAAGCCAATGGCTGCCGCAATAATGCATAACTCAAAAAAGTTTAGTTCAATGCCGTACAAGCTGGCGACAAAATAGGTGCCGGCGGTACGGGCAATGGGTGACGCAAATTTGAACAGGGTCACGGCAATAGGTAGCACCACACCCGATACATTGTCTGAAATATTCAGTGCTTTGGTAGCGGCGAAGGTCGAGGGCAAGGCGGCTAAAGAAGATCGGGTGCTAAAGCCGATAATCTGAGCTGGTGCCACAACCTTGGCAAAATGCCGCAGTGGTACCCGCCCTAAGATGGCCGCAGTGGGATAGAGCAAAAGCGTCATAGCGATGATCAACCCGCAACCAATTAAGATGAAAGAACCCAAAACATTGATTACGGTAACACCTAGTGTGGCCGCCAGCGGAAACACTAGCGCAAAGATGCCCACAGGCGCCAACAACATGATCCAGCGGATCAGTACGAACATGGCTTCCTTAATGGCAGCGAAAAAACTCACGATTAGAACGCGTTGTTCCTCGGCGATATAAAGCAAGGATGCGGCGAACAAACCGGTGAAAATCAGTAACGGTAGCAAGGCATTCTCGACCATTGCTCTAAATGGATTGGCAGGCACAAGATTAACCAGCCAGTCTCTAAAAGGCGGTAATTCGGTGCCGCTGAATTCGCCAGTATGGGTGACAGCCAATAGTGCTTCGCTATCTGAGGGATCAATATCAAGAAATGACAGAAAGATGGGTGCGAGCAGCAGCGTATAAAGGCAAGTACAGACGATCATGATCACAAACAAACCGATAGTTCTGCTACCAAGCTGTGCAACCCCCCCTGTATTGCTTTGGTCGGCGATAGCGGTGATCAATAATGACATCAACAGCGGAATAACGGTCATACGAATGGCGTTGACCCAAAGTGAGCCTATGGGTTCTACCATTTTGGGAAAGAAATCTAATGCCGGTAGCTCGATGAGTGAATAAAGGATGCCACTGCTAAGGCCAAGACCCAAACCGATGAGAATGCGTGTAGAAAGGTTCATATAATCTTCTTTTTAGATATCTGGACGAGGTTAATCAATGTCGATAAAAAACGCCATTGAAGCGCGCTTTTTCTATTTTCTTGTTTGAGTGTTTGCCCACAGGTTAAGTTGTCGATTTCGTCGGCATATGGGCCTGAACTATAGGCAGAATAAACATCATTTTTCATAAGAAATATAGGCAAAATAAAAGTCATTTTTCACAAAATTGAAATATACGCTACCTCATATTTCCCATACTTACATCTATTTCATACCAATGAAGGGGTTAAAGTCAGAAACCTTTTGTCTGTTACGCTACTGTATTGACAATATTCCAGGTAAAAAATAAATCCCGGGGTTGTGCAAGCCAGCTCTGAATATTACATGTGTTTATGATGAAATTATGTTATTTAAAAATGAGTTATCTGAGGTGGTACTTTATATCGTGGTGGTTTTTGTATTTCGGTCAGCGCTAGTTAAGTAACCTTTTATTTTACTAGCGCAATGTAAGCTGCAAAACCAAGCCAGGATAATATCAATAACACCCAGGCTAGATGACTACTCTTAACGTCAACAGGCTCAGGGACGTTATTAGTCAAAAGCTCATTTGAAACATTATTGTCAGTTGCTTTTTTTTGTTTTTTGTCCAACGCCCGAGATTTCACATTGAGTTGATTTTTATACTGACCAATACCTTTTTGTATGCCCTGAGCGATCAACTTTGTTTGTTCTTTAGTTTGTCCCGGTCTTTGGGTACCCCGTGCTATTTTTATGGCATCATCTTTTATTTTGTCTGACACTTTATTTTTATTGGAATAGTTATGCATGGCTTAATAACCCACTTTAAATATAATTAGAATTTGGTTCAGACTCTGAGGTGTCCCTATATAAATCAGGAAACAGTTAAAAGTCTAGGAACATTCTAGCATCTGGAGCAAAGAGATATTGCCAAAAAAAACGAACAATAAATGCCATAAAGACGAAGACTATTTTGTCTAATACCATTGCTCCTTGATATATGATCAATTCACAAGGTGCTGGCAAGTTTCATAGCAAAGCGTAACGTCGAAAGAATGCTGGTTTCCTTCATAGACGTTACAATGCCGCTAGGGAGCTTGCCAGCCCTTCATGAAGTGCGATGCTAAATTTACTTTCGCTTGATCAGTAGACTGGAAAATTCACACCCCTGTTAAGCAAATATCGATCGCTGAGTGAGTAGATATTAAGGTGGATTGGTATAAGATTCTGTTCCCTTCTAATATGCACAATTTTACCTGAGTGTATTTTTAGCTTATACCGGGGGTGCGGCCGGTGTGCTCCGCCCTAGTCAGGTCCCACTTCACATGCCTAATGTATTTGAGTCTTTTTTATCGTCACATTCAGAGACTGTAGCGGCTACTTTTGTCATTATTTGTGGAACCAATCGTTCAGAAAATCCTGCCACGAATGACCAAAACAAAAATTTACCCAAATCCTGGCCCGTTTCAGGGTAAGTTTTTGTAAAGAGGTTTAGCATAAACTGATCGTCAGGCCCTGATGTGGGTGGTTTAGGCATGGAAAACTCGGGAAATAAATCGCCGCTGACGATCTCTGATAAAAATAATGCGTAGAGCACAAGGGAAAATACGCCGCCAAATATAGGTACCAACAGTATTTGAAACCAGGAGTGGGTTAACAGCATAAGTTCATCATTTGATACTTTACGGATACGCTGCTGGATGCTAACAAAGCCCCCCAATTATGCCGAATAAAAAACCTGCCCAGGTTAGCATAAAGGGTTTTTCAAACAAAAAGCTGATGCCAAAAAGGGTTGTAAAAAGCAGTACCGTTAACGCTGTCATGATTATCAGGCGCTTAGTTAATAAGTGTATGCGTTCAATTCGATCCATATTCTACTCAGGTCATCTCCATATAAGGAATTAACAGTGTAGTGGGAATTGATCAAAAACGAATTGTGTCACTAAAAATCAGGCGCAGTGAATAGAAATAACATTCACTGGGCCTCTTTTACTTAATAATCAGCTTTGTTGAGCAATGCTTCAAACTTATCAATCGGTACGGGTTTACTGAAGAGGTAGCCTTGATAATGAGAGCAACCTTTAGCCAACAAGAATTTTTTTTGCTCTTGCGTCTCAACTCCCTCTGCAATAACGTCAATATTTAGGCTATGTGCCATGATAATAATCGTGAGAACAATGGCTCTATCACTTGTATCTGTTGCAATATCTCGTACAAAGGACTGGTCAATTTTTAATTGATCCAGTGGCAGTATTTTAAGGTATTGCAATGATGAGTAGCCTGTTCCAAAATCATCCAATGAAAAACTGACACCTATTTTTCTGAGTGTTTCCATCTTAGTGATTATATCGTTGATATTCTTAACTAACATACTCTCAGTCAGTTCTAATTTGAGGCGGGTGGGGTCAATGTTATGACGTGCTATTGTAGCAAGTACCTGTTCTACGAAATCATCTTGATGAAATTGTATGGCGCTTACATTGATTGCCAGTACAAGGTTCTGTGTCAATGGATTTTGTTGCCATATTTTAAGTTGTGCGCAAGTCGCATCTAGCACCCATTGTCCGATAGGTAAAATCAGCCCTGATTTTTCTGCCAAAGGAATGAAATCTAATGGCGAAATTATGCCCCGTTCAGGATGTATCCAGCGAATTAATACTTCCGCGCCTAATGTTTTACCCGTACTGCTCACCTGAATTTGATAATGCAATTGGAAAGTCTTGTTTTCAATTGCATTTCGTAGTTCTTTTTCCATGTCGACACTGGCAGTAATAGCTTCCTGCATCCTGTGATCATAGATACGTATGGTATTACGACCGTCGGTCTTAGCTTGATACATGGCAATATCAGCTTGTTTTAATATCGAGTT
This sequence comes from Paraglaciecola sp., assembly GCA_046709505.1. Lineage (GTDB taxonomy): Bacteria > Pseudomonadota > Gammaproteobacteria > Enterobacterales > Alteromonadaceae > Paraglaciecola. The sequence continues at coordinate 33,000 of JBKEFM010000011.1, forward strand.
TAGCCCTGCTCCATGATCATTAAATAGTGTGGCTCCTATACTGGGGCTAATGTGATACTCGTGCCCATCAAGTTCAAAAAGTTGATTCAGTGAATACAGTATTTTTTGAGCAATGTCTTTCATTTGATTTACTGCTTCAGACACTTGACCGCTTAAATCTTCCAAGAGCACCGCAAATTCATCACCGCCCATACGTGCCGCAGTATCTCCTTCTCGGATACAGCGGGTAAGGCGGTGTGCTACTTGTTGCAGCAGCAAATCACCCACCTCATGTCCTAAGGTATCATTTAGTTTCTTAAAATAATCAAGATCAAGGAGTAATACTGCACCAGTATTGCCCCTTCGCGTGCTGGTCACTTTTGCCTGTTTGAGCCTGTCTATTAATAAACGGCTATTAGGCAATTGTGTGAGTGGGTCATAGAATGCCAGACTATTGATTTTATTCTCAGCGGCTTTTTTTATTGTAATATCAACATGTGTAGCCACGTAATTGGTGACAATGCCATTTGCGTTTTTCAGTGCTTTGATGGTGAGATATTGTGGATAAACTTCGCCATTCTTGCGAAGGTTACAGGTTTCTCCTTGCCAGAGATCAGTTTGATTAATTTTCTCCCACATCTGCTCATAGAATACTTTGTCGTGGCGCCCTGAGGTTAGTATGGCGGGCGTTAGACCGACGACTTCTTCAGAGGTATATCCTGTAATAGCCGTAAAAGTCTTATTCACACGCAGGATATTGGTATTAGCATCTGTCACCATGATACCTGCCTGAGACTCAAAGGCAGTGGCTGCGATGCTAAGGTTTTCATTAGCTATGACCAACTCAGCAGCTTGTTTTCCTCTTTTTTCCCGTTGAGAGCGTAACGCCTCATTAGTTATGATTAGTGCTTCATTAGCGATAACCAGTTCTTCATTAGCTATGACTAGTTCAGCAGCACGTTTTTCTTTCTCTCGGTGTTGAACGGTACGTTTTTTGTTGCCACTTAATTTAAAATTATTGAATATCTTTAAAAATTTTAACATCATAAACTTACCTATATTTAGGTTCAGTATCTTTAAAAACATAACTACTTTTTTCTTATATCCGTTATATACCCAAAGCCATTGGAATTGCATACTCAGTAGATTTGGGTATATATTTATCCAACATAAATTTTATGTCATCAAATTATAATTTAGTGGTGAGCTTAAGCGGGATGTACCGGCCTTATCACTTACTGCGTATCAATAGAATTAGAATAAAGCTGATCCAAAAATCAGTGATTATTACAAAAAAATCAATGGATGTTGTTTTAAAAATAAGTAAAGAATTATGACACAAAACTCTTCAAAATATTGCTTTGATCGCCACCATGCAACGCTTATAGCCCATCGTCTAATCTAATAACAACCTTAGTGATTACTGTGATTGTCGAGATTACTTTTTGTTAACAATATTAAAGGCATAAAAAAGGGCCAAGTCAGTTTGCTGACTTGGCCCTTTTGGGTACTTGTTGCTCGCTGTTTATTTACAGAATAAAGCGGCTTAAATCTTCGTTTTCAACCAGTTTGTCAAGATGGTTGTTAACGTAATCGGCATCCACCATAAGTTTTTCACCATTTTTCTCCGAGGCATCGAAGGAAATATCTTCCATCAGCTTTTCCATTACGGTGTGCAAGCGACGGGCTCCGATATTTTCCGTACGCTCATTGACCTGCCATGCCGCGTTGGCAATGCGTTCAATACCTTCTTGGGTAAAGTCCACGTCTACCCCTTCTGTTTTAAGCAAGGCCACGTATTGCTCGGTTAATGAGGCTTTGGGTTCGGTTAAAATGCGAATAAAGTCTTCAGCGGTCAAGGCTGTTAGCTCAACCCGTATTGGCAGACGGCCCTGGAGCTCAGGAATTAAATCCGACGGTTTACAGTTTTGGAATGCGCCTGAGGCGATAAACAAGATATGGTCTGTTTTGACCATGCCGTGTTTGGTGGACACAGTCGAGCCTTCTACCAGTGGTAGTAGGTCACGCTGTACTCCTTCCCGGGAGACGTCTCCTCCGCTGCTACTGCCTTCGCGCTTACAAATTTTATCAATTTCATCGAGAAAAACTATGCCGTTTTGTTCCAGTGACTCAATGGCATTGAATTTTAAATCTTCCTGATTGACCAGTTTGGCAGCCTCTTCGTCGATGAGTAGTTTATAGGCCTCTTTGATCTTTAACTTTTTCTTTTTCTTTTGTGAGCCAGATAAATTTTGGAACATGCCCTGTAGCTGGTTGGTCATTTCTTCCATGCCAGGTGGTGCCATGATCTCAACCCCCACCTGTGGCAAGGCCATATCGATTTCGATTTCTTTATCGTCTAATTGACCTTCACGTAATTTTTTGCGGAATACTTGCCGTGTACCACGATCTTCTGTCTTCTCTTGCCCCTCGGCTCCGGGTAATAATATATCCAGAATCCGTTCTTCAGCGGCTTCTTCGGCGCGGTATTTAACTTTAGTGGTTTCCTGCTCTTTGGCCATTTTTACCGCAATATCGGCAAGATCGCGGATAATACTTTCTACTTCTTTACCCACATAGCCTACTTCGGTGAACTTGGTTGCCTCAACCTTGATAAAAGGGGCATTGGCTAACTTAGCTAAGCGCCGGGCAATTTCGGTTTTGCCCACACCTGTAGGCCCGATCATAAGAATATTTTTCGGGGTGACTTCCTGGCGCAGTTCTTCACCGAGCTGCATACGTCGCCAGCGGTTACGCAGGGCAATGGATACTGCACGTTTAGCATCTTGTTGGCCAATAATATGACGGTCCAGCTCGTGGACTATTTCTCTTGGGGTCATTTCTGACATAAGTTAACCCTTATATTCTGTTCGTGTTTGATGGAGTCGTAAGCTGACTTAATACTCAAGCATTTCAATAGTTTGGCTGTGATTGGTAAACACACATATATTACCCGCGATCGTCAGGCTCTTTTCGGCAATTTCCCGGGCCGACAAGTCGGTATTTTCTAGTAAAGCAGTCGCCGCTGATTGGGCAAACGGGCCACCAGAACCAATAGCAATAAGATCATTTTCTGGCTGTACCACATCGCCATTGCCGGTAATAATGAAGGACGCTGTCTCGTCTGCGACGGCTAACAGGGCTTCAAGCTTGCGTAACATCCGATCTGTGCGCCAATCTTTGGCCAGTTCGACCGCCGCCCGGGTCAGGTTGCCCTGGTGCATTTCCAGTTTGGCTTCAAAACGTTCGAACAAGGTGAACGCATCTGCAGTGCCCCCGGCGAATCCGGCCAGCACTTTATTGTGGTATAGACGACGCACTTTTTTGGCGTTGCCCTTCATAACGGTATTACCCAGTGAAACCTGGCCGTCACCGGCGATAACCACTTGATTACCGCGGCGTACTGAAACAATTGTAGTCACGTGTATTCCTCAATAAGTTAGGGATAAGCAGCGCGGGATAAAATAACAAGCACACTGCAATCCAGCAATTGAATTAGATGTGGGGAGTAATCGAAAATTTTCAAGCTATAGTGGATGTTGCTATGTCAGCTTTAATAGTTTACAAGTTCCAGGTCCAGATTTTGCAGCCATTAATGCCACCACGTTGAATACTGTGTCTATGGGTCTCAGCCAGGCGTTTGCTTTCATAAGGGCCGAGGATAACCCTATACCAGCGCCCGGAGCTGCCTTCGCTAGGGCGTACTTGTGCTTCGAACCCCTGAAAGGCAATGTTTGCTTTAAGCTCTTCGGCCTGGCTTTGTTTTCTAAATGATCCGCACTGCATCAGGTAACGTTTATCAGAGACTTCCCGGTCTTTAACTTCTACCTCAACACTGTACTGAGGCAAGGTCTTGATAAATTCCCATTCTTCCTTGGGAATATCCGGCAAGGCTTCGACTTGCTCGGTGCTGGTGTCATCAGGTTGGGCCACTGGCTCCTCTGCTGTATCGTTAATCGACCATAAAAAATAAGAAAAGCCTGCGATAAGGGCAACTGTGATAACAATTCGTATCCAGGGCAGCGAGCGAGAAGGGGGAGGTGTCGGTGGTTTTTTTGCACCACGACCGCGGGCGACATAGTCTTTGTGAGCCATAAAAAATAATTCCAAAATACTTAGGCTTGAAGAAAGGCGGATTCTACCCTGCTAAAGCGATACCTCAATCAGAATTTTTCGAATAGTTAAAATAAGCTGGTAACGTTTGATACAAGTATGAATAACTAAGGACTACATAAAATCCTGGGGATCCACATCCACCGACCAGCGCACTTTGGTGGCCAAAGGCAAAGCTTCAATATTTTCCATGGCCTGATTAAGAGCGAACTGCAATGCCCCACGGTTAGAGCTTTGTAGGACTAATTGCATGCGAAATTGTCCCTGGCGTTTTTCCATCAATGCTGGCAACGGGCCGATACATTGCACCTGTTGGCTGTGGGTAAACAGCGAACCTATATCTTGCAGCAGTTGGTTGGCCAACCGGGCATTGCTCGATTGCGCACGAAATAGAGCCTGGAACGTATGGGGCGGCAACATAGCTTGTTGGCGCTCCAGCAGGGCATAGCGGGCAAAATGGGCATAGCCGTTATTAATAAGATCCTGCAACAGCGGATGGCCGGGATCATGGGTTTGTAGCCACATTTCCCCTGGTTTTTCAGCGCGCCCGGCGCGCCCGGCCAGTTGGGTAACCAGTTGCGCCAGGTGTTCACCAGCGCGGTAATCGGCACTAAACAGGGCGCCGTCTACTTCCAGTATCACCACTAAGGTGACGTTGGGGAAGTGGTGGCCTTTGGATAATATCTGGGTACCAATTAAAATTTGGTATTCGTTGCTGTTAATCTTGTCCAGCATATCATTTAGCCGGTTCTTGCCTCTGGCACTGTCGCTATCGATACGCACGCTGGTGTATTGGGGAAACAGCTGGGCGATACCCTGCTCCAGCTGCTCGGTGCCCACGCCCATGGCAACCAGCTCATCACCGGCGCATTCGTGGCAACGTTTGGGAATGCCTTTTGCACTGCCACAATGGTGGCACTGCAACTTATACAACTGTTTATGTAAAGTGTAGGGTTTATTGCAGCCAGGGCATTGTTCCACAAAGCCGCATTTATGGCAGACCAGCGCAGGGGCGTATCCCCGGCGGTTAATAAACAACATCACCTGACTTTCCTGAGCGAGATGTTGTTCTATACGTTCAATCATGCCCTTAGCTAATCCCACTTGCAGGGGTTGGTTGCGGATGTCCATTACCTGCTGTTTTGGATGAGATGCACTGCCGGCACGTTCATTGAGGAGCAGGTGTTGATACTTGCCATTGAGGGCATTGTTGAGAGACTCCAGAGAAGGGGTGGCAGTGCCCAGCACGAGTGGGATTTTTTCCTCTACCGCGCGCATCACTGCCAGATCCCGAGCGTGGTAACGCAAACCGTCTTGTTGCTTGTATGAACCATCGTGCTCTTCATCTACTATTAACATCCCTGGATTAAGCATAGGAGTGAAAATCGCCGAGCGGGTGCCAATCACAATAGGTAATTGCCCTGCCTGACTTTGTTGCCACACCACTAAGCGTTCATTATCGGTCAGACCTGAATGGAGTATGCCCACGGGCACATTGAAGCGCACTTTAAAACGTTGCACGGTTTGCGGTGTCAAGCCAATTTCGGGTACCAGGATCAACACCTGTTTGCCTGCTTTGAGCACGCTTTCTATGGCTTGTAAATAAACCTCGGTCTTGCCACTGCCCGTCACACCTTCAATCAAAAAGCTGGCATAGCGGCCAATTTTTTGTTCAATGCTGCTGATTGCTATGGCTTGTTCTACATTGGCAACGGGTTTGTCACCAATATGCATACTCTGTTGCCAATTCGTGTCCAAAGAGGGTTGTTGCTCGATATGCTGGAGCAATTCTTTGTGCAGCAGGGCTTTGATGCTGGCGGGGGCATATTCGGCCAAAATACTTGAATAACGTGCACTACCTTGTTGCAAGCGGGCTAATAGTCGCTGCTGTTTAGGGGCCTTTTTAAGGGTCTGTATGTCGGTGAGTTTGCCAAGTGCGGTGACATCAAGATAACGAATGGCTTTGGGTTGGCTGGACTCGCCTTTACGTAATGCTGCAGGCATTGCACTTTGTAATACATCACCAATAGGATGGTGATAATACTGGCTTAACCATTGGCACAATTTTAACTGAACGGGGCTGAAAACAGGCTCGTCATCTATTACTTTTTCGATAAATTTTAGTTTATCCAATGGCCATAGTGATCCCTTTACTGTTTCGAGCACCACGGCGACCAGTTTGCGCGAGCCGAAGGGCACAATAACGCGCACTCCTGAGCCCAGTGGGGGACCTTCGTGTCGATATTCAAAAAATTGACGTTTAGGTACCGGAACAGCAACACGTATAATGGGCATAATTAGCTATTGGTCTTATAGTTTACAGCTTGGCAGGTATTTTTAAGCTCGAATTAGGGTTTGCTGGCTATATATTGTGCAAAGTACTTGATCAGTACAAAGTGTTACATTAATATGCTCGGCTCTTTGCGGCAAGCCGCATTGATCCCTAATTTGAATTTAATTTGCGTATGGTGTTCAGCTTCGGGTTGAATAGCGATGCGGCCTGACTAAGAGGTAACCCATGAAAGAAGGTATACATCCCGATTATCAAAACATGACTGCAGTTTGTTCATGTGGCAACAAAATCGTCGTTCGCTCAACTTTGAAGAAAGATCTAAACCTGGACGTATGTTCAGAGTGTCATCCTTTCTACACTGGCAAGCAGCGTAACATTGATACTGGTGGACGAGTAGACAAGTTCAACAAACGTTTTGCTTCTCTTAGCAAAAAATAAGCAATAACAATGTTGTATAAAAAAGCGCTTTTTAGCGCTTTTTTTGTGCCTGCATTTTCCCTTTGTGGGTTTTTGCTACGGGTAATAATGCTTAGCCTATTGGTGTGGTGCAGGGAAATATGGCTTTGGTTAGTACGGTGATTATACTGCCCCATCTATTGCTTGGCTTGCAAGACCTGCTGATCAGATATGTGCCTATGGATTGGGTGTGCTAGAGTCCTATTGTTTTTGCAAGCAATAATAATAAATTAGTCGGATAACATACCAGACTCATTCTTGTGAAAATGCAGTTAGCCCCCTGGCCTAATATTAACCCTACACTTTTAAGGATCTAGACTGATATGTCTGATTTTCGTCAACAAGCCCTGGATTACCATGCCAACCCCACACCGGGCAAAATAGGTACTCAAATAACCACACCCGCTGAAACGGTCCATGATTTAGCCTTGGCTTATAGCCCAGGCGTAGCGGAACCGGTTAGAGAAATTGCCACTGACCCGGATATGGTATACAAATATACCGCTAAGGGTAATTTGGTGGCGGTGATCACCAATGGCACCGCTATTCTTGGTCTGGGAAATCTCGGACCACTGGCGTCTAAGCCGGTGATGGAAGGAAAATCCCTTTTGTTTAAACGTTTCGCGGGACTCGATTCAATCGATATAGAGATTACCCACAAGACGCCTGAAGAGTTTATCAACACAGTGGCGAACATTGCCGATACCTTTGGTGGGATTAACCTGGAAGATATCAAAGCACCTGAGTGTTTTGAAATAGAACAAGAACTGATTAAACGCTGTAAAATACCGGTTTTTCATGATGATCAGCACGGTACGGCGATAGTGACAGCGGCAGGTATGCTCAATGCCCTGGAAATTCAGGGTAAAAATCTTTCTGATGTGACCATAGTCTGTATGGGTGCCGGGGCGGCGGCGATCGCCTGCATGGAGTTGTTGATCAAGTGTGGCGCACAGCGCGAACGTATTTATATGCTGGATACCAAAGGGGTGATCCATACCCGCCGGGATGATTTAACCAAGTATAAACAGCTGTTTGCCAACAATACTGACAAACGCACCCTGGAAGATGCACTGGCGGGCGCAGACGTTTTTGTAGGGGTATCAGGACCTAATGTGTTGCCTCCACAAGCCCTGGCATTAATGGCTGTTAATCCTGTTATTTTTGCATGCTCAAACCCGGATCCGGAAATTAAACCCGAGTTGGCTCACGGCGTACGCGACGATTTGATCATGGCGACCGGGCGTTCGGATTATCCTAATCAAGTGAATAATGTACTGTGCTTTCCCTTTATTTTCCGCGGTGCTTTAGATGTGCGAGCTTCGGTGATTAATGATGAAATGAAAATCGCCGCTGTAGACGCTATTCGCGCCATCGCCAAAGAACCAGTATCTGACGAAGTGCTAAAAGCCAGTAATGTAGATACTTTAAGTTTTGGTAAAAGCTATATCATTCCTAAGCCGATGGATCCCCGGTTACTTAAGCGTGTTGCCACAGCAGTAGCACAAGCAGCAATAGACTCAGGGGTAACCGTTCTGACACAGCTACCTGCGGGTTATATGCAAGATTAACGCATCATCAAGAGTATAAAAAAGGGTGCCCGGTTTGGGCTTACTATACCTGAGGGATCTAAACTATAGATCCCTTGTTATTTGCTTCTTGTTAATCATTTACGTGTTTTTTTACATTTACGGTGCAGGCTGTCACAACGATTTTCTAGTTACATTTAATTGTAAGTACAGAGGGGTTTTCCTGGCTGTGGTGATGAACGTCAGCAAGTGCGGCTTTACGGGTGGATGAATACTTGCACAGGAAAGAGGAGCTTCTCAGCGAATACGACAATGGATATTGTCTATCCCATACTAGCCAACCAGCTCACTAAAAAACAGGCTACAACAAACAAACGTGTGCGGTAACACTGAACCAACGATTTGGCTCAGTACTGACAGATATGTAAGTATTGATACCAAAGAGATGGAAATATAAAAAGTATGGGGTAATATGTATTTTATCACTATGAAAAACAACGTTTCCTTCTACCTATATCTTTAGTCGCTGAAGCGAAACGCGTGTGACTCGTTAGTGATTTTTCAATGGGGAACCTATGGCTCGATAGCCAGCCTGCAAGATTTTTTAGGCCATCACTATGTGGTGGAAATACTGCATTAACAATTCAAGTATGAGTATAGGATAAAAATGAACGTTGAGTCCTGGATCATTTAACCAGAACAAGTATCCATCATAAAAATGTGTGAAATTTACTAAATGTTTCAATTTAAATATAAAAAAATAATGAAG